>NZ_QTLM01000025.1:0-42851 GCF_003602695.1 Bacteroides sp. AM07-18 | reverse complement strand
TTTCAAATGCTACCCGGGTCCCTTTTCAAGTGTTAGCTACATGCAGGGGGCTGGGCTTACCCTCCAAAGTCGGGAAGCCTTGTAAACCTACGGTGTCTGTGTCACAAGGAGGATGAGTTGAAACAGTTGAAGTCCGAACTTGCCGCACTCGACCGCAAGATACAGTTGGAGCTTGCACCGCCCACGCCCGAAGTCGCCGAAAAAGAAAAGGATGGACAGGAAGTCAAACCAGATGCGGAAGGTGTACGGAGCATATCGCCACAACAAACCGATGATGTCCCGCAGATACGCAGCCCGGTGAATGAACGAAGTCCGTCGAGCAATTTCATTGCCGACCATGTCATCATCGGACGACCGGGTTTTCAGATCAAGGATGATAACCGTCCGAAAGGGATAAAAATATAACTTTTATTGTGGGCAGTAACGTCATTGTTTTCGTTACTGCCCACAATAACAAATAATCCTTATCGCTTTTGGATATTGGCTGATAGAAGTTGGTACAGACAAATTTAACAAAATAGAATAAAAAAAGTAACTACTCAGCTATGCAAAGTCGTTGAGTATCAACTCTATTGCACGAGGTCAATCTTGCGTAATGCCCGATTTTCATCGAAATATAGTAAATCAACAAGTTTGCTACTGTTGATAATCAAGCATTTGGGCACATTTAGATACCTGAGTAGTTACACAAAAAAGCAATGCAATTTTTTTATACGTTGCACACTGATTTCTTATTTTGCAGAATTACAGCGAACAAGTTTCTCTTTCGTTTTGCAAATCTACTTGCAGTGTAATCTGTTTGCTTCTTAATATTATAGATGAAATTATAGCAACAATCAAAGCAAACACGGCAATACCTATAAATGACACATGCAAACCGTAGCGTTTTCCTATGAATCCGATTATAACCGGACCAAGAAGTATGCCGGAATATCCAAGAGCATTAATAAAACTAATGATGTTGTGTACTGCCATCCCTTTTATGTGGGCCGCAAAAGATACTAATTGAGGAACTACATTGGCCGCACCACAACCGACCATAGCAAAACCAGCTACAGAAGCGATCGCACTATCAATTGATACCACAATCAGGAAACCAGCGGAAATAAGTAATGCCCCTCCGCTAATCACAGTCCTTCGTCCAAATCGATCGACGATCTTGTCGCCGCAAAGTCTCATAATAGTCATTGCTATGGCAAAAGCGGTATAGAAAAATCCGGCCACGGACATGTCAATGCCACGCTCTTGACTAACAAAAATTGCTGACCACCCCATTACAGCACCTTCCGACGCATACATGATAAAACATAACAAACCGACCACTATCACCATAGGTGGAATATAAAATTTCTTATTCACATCCTGTTTCGGATGGTCGTTGCTTTTAAGTACCTTTGAGGATAGAAGGTCACGGCATCCGGCCATCATCGCAGCCAATACCAATATCATAAATATTACGACCGACCACATAGGGATTATTCCGAATGCGAAAAGAGAACTCATCACACCGGCACCGATGAGCGTACCAAGTGAATAACCCCCATGAAATCCTGACATCAGATGTTTTCCTGTCTGACCTTCAACTGCAACACCATTCACATTAGCAGCAACATCGATGGTGATAGTACAACCGCCGAATACCAATAACATTATAGCCGTCAGGGTGAAGTTAGCCAATAGGCTTATCGTCAATAGAGAAAAAGCCATTAAAAATCCGGAGAAATAAACTACTCGTTTTGCGCCAAATCTCACACATAGCCAACTTGATAGAGGAAGTGCTATTATTGAACCCAACCCGGTACAAAGCATCAGAAGTCCTAAGGAAGCTTCGTCCAAACTAAATGCACGTTTAACATACGGTACAAGAGGTGCCCATGCAGCCTCAAGACAACCTATGACGAGAAAAGCGGTGCGATTTGCGATAATTGGATGTTTACTCATCGTTTAAAGGTATAAGAAAAGCGCACATTTTGAATATGTGTGCGCCTTTGAAAATGATTAGATTGTTTTATTATTCTGCTATATTACCCTTTCTAAAGTCAGCGACAGGTTTATCTGTCAGAGATACTTCGGTGAATAGGCAGGTGTGTTCATTATCCTTAGGACTCTGTGAACTGATGCCTATAAGCAATTTTTCAGGAAAGTCATTCTTATAGAGTCGGGCCATACGCCATATTTTACCATCTTCTGAGAAATAGCTACCAAGGGTTGTGCCATCGGAGGATAATCTCATATAAACGTATGGAGCCGTGATTGCCTGATGGTTATTGTCATCAGAGGTGCCTAATGTGCGAACTGACACCACTCGGTGATCGCCATACTCATCCTGCTCGAAACATAGTTTTTGACAATGTGTGTCGTTTTCATAAGCATATATCACCCCTGCCGAATAAGTTCCGGTTTCAGTGAATTCAGGCTGCACTTTAGCCGTGAAAGTGAAAGGTTTGGTGTTGTCAACCTCTGTGAAGATGACCGCAGAGTTATTGACTACGCTTCCATCCGGGGAACGGAAATAATCAGTTTGAGGACCGGCCACAAATTTGAGCGTGTCGCCAAGAAGTGTGATGCCATTCTCTCCGCCGTTTTTCGACTTTGTAAAACGAATTCCTCCTACATTGATGTCGCATGTGGCGAGTTCAACGTTTTCTGTTGTAGCTTTCTTGTCAGAATTTCCCGCTTTTTTCTCTGGTTCTTTCTGGGTGCATCCAGCCATTGCAAGACTTGCAATGGCTGCGATAAATACTAATTTTTTCATTATGATATTGATTTGATTATTATTAAATTGCAATTTCCTTGTGATTTATTTGCGGTTGCAAAGTTAGATAGAACAAAAGATGTGCACAATACTGATTTCTAACCAATTTTCGCATCAACAGCAATAGGAATTAACTATTATTTGTTGAATATCAATCCTCTACGGCCTACTACCAACGAATTATCAGGAACATCTTGGGTTATGGTACATCCATGTGACATGACACAACCATTACCAACACTAAAGCTACCCGCGACAATTATAGTTCCTGTACCAAAAACACAACGATTGCCTATTCTTGCTCCCGGAAACAAAATAAGTTCTCCTCCTATGATATTATTATCTCCGATATAGATGTCATCACCTACTCCTGTGCAATAAATAGAAGCTCCGTGTGTAAGAGAAACGCCTTTACCAAAATGAATGGGCACAGAACTAGAAATACGTTCACATTCATTTTGCAGAACTGTTATGCCTGCTTCCAATTCTAATTTACCAGCAAATTGATTCATCTTTTTCGCTTTTATATGCCCGCAAAATTACGAACCAATAATAACTGGTACAACACTGATTTTTAACCAATCATAAAGCAAGAGGGCTCATTAAATAAGATTCATTCTTAATGCGATTTCTACAGCAGCCGCAGTATTAGCGACTTTTAATGAAGCTAAAATATCCTGACGATGGCGATTAACGGTATAAACGGAAATATTTAGGTTGTCTGCAATCTGTTTACTGGGCACCCCTTTCGCTATTAGTGATAGTATTTCAAGTTGTCGCCGACTAAGGATTTTTCGGTCGCATGCTTCGTACACGTTTCGTCTAACGGTTTCTCCTGTCACGAGATTTACAATAATACCGTCTTGTTTGTTATGAGAACCAAAGTATGGAGAATAAGTGCATAGACCGAGAATGACACTTCCACCGTTGCTACAACTAAAATATCTCGTTGTATGTAATATTTTTATTGTCTCATTACTCCCTGTCCGATAGAAACTGATGATACACGAAGCCGAGAAATTTGTCTTTTCATTTATGGGAAGTTCTTTTATAAAGTTGAAGAAACGAAGTTCGAGTATATGACGTTGAATAAGCTCTTCTTCATTCGCGTGGCTGAAAACGGTATTTTCAAAGGCAGATGTATGGTCAACCATATATTCCGGGAAGTCCATTATAGTTTGACCGAATCTGCCAGAATATATATGACATTCGTTGTTTTGAAAATCTGACACAACTGCTATACCTTCTGTTGCAAGAGCATAACCATTTGCGCACGCTCTTGCTTGAGCAAGCATAAATTCCTTATTTTCAGCATCTTCAAACTGCTGCTCAGTCAGAAGTGATTTTAGTTGATGTTCCTGTTCCATAGTGAATTGGTTAATTTTCACCATTGCGGGATTGCGCCAATAGTCCTAATTTTGCCACAAAATTACGAATAATAAATGATTCAAAGATGAAAAGAACCGTTTTATATGGAGCATTTCTTGTTGGATGCCTCTCTTTAGCTGCATGTCAGCAGCACAAAGAGTCCAAAACAAGTGAACCGGATTTGACCGGTAAAGTGGCTGAAACAAGCCAAATCACAGACTATGAGATAAAAGTGGGAGATGTCACTTTTACCAAATCCATCAATGGCGCAGATACATGTGTAACCATACTTGCAGACGGAGGATTGGAATTCAACTGTCCCGGAGGACTTGACTTCTTCTGTGATCCTAACGAGGGTAAGCTGTCCAACAATACACTGCCTGTGTTACTGATTCCGACCGATAATACAAAGCCATTCACGCTGACAGCTAAAGTAACCCCTGAGTTTACCTCTGATGGACTTTACAATGCCGCCGATCTTTTTGTGTATGTCAACGATACACTTTGGCAGAAACTTGCCTTTGAGCAGGACGAATATGGCAACCACCGCATCGTAACGGTACGAACACAAGGTACATCGGATGACAATAACCATGATAAGATAGACGCAAAATCAGTCTATATGAAAATATCTTCTGATACTCGCACTATCGCCAGCTACTATTCATTAGACAAAAAAGAGTGGCATATGGTGCGTCTGTATCGTAATGAATATCCCGATCAAATATATCTCGGCATCAGCAGCCAGTGTCCGCAACATGGTGGATGCACAAGCATCATCGAAGATATAACTCTTAGTCATGACAACGTAGGAGATTTCCGTATGGGTGAATAAATGTAAAGGATATGAGCAAACGAATTTTGATTTTAACCGGCAGCCCACGACGGGGAGGTAACAGCGACCTTATGGCGGACGCTTTTGCGAAAGGAGCATCCGAAGCGGGCAACAGTGTTGTGCAGTTTAATACTGCGCATAAACATATTCAAGGATGCAGAGCTTGCGATAATTGTTTTAGCAAGGAGAATAAAGCCTGTATTTTTAATGATGATTTCAATGAACTGGCATCTTTGATGGCAGAAAGTGATGTCATCATATTCTGTACCCCTCTTTATTGGTACTCGTTTCCTACCCAGATAAAAGCTGCCATAGACAAGTTTTATTCTTTCATCATAGGTAAAAAAGATGTGCCTATTAAGGAATGTATGCTTCTTTCGTGTGGAGAGTTGGAAGACCCACATGTATTTGACGGTATAGTGCGTTCCTTTGAACTCATTGCGCAAGATAGGGGATGGAAAAACAGAGGCCATTATCTTGTAAATAGTGTCAATGAGAAGGGGGCTATTTCAAATACCGAACATCTACAAAAGATATATGATATCGGAAAGAAATTTTGAATTGTCTATTGAGGATGTTCTATAATCCAATTTGATATAGCATCTTTATTAGACTGAGCTTCAAAGACCATACAGCCCGTAAGCCTATAAAGACCTACGGGCTGTATTATCAATAATCAATGGCAATAACGCATGAATCGACATAACGCTGAAACAAGACACTTCCGTATGCTGACTTCCATAGGCTATCTACTAATAGCTTTGCTGGTAGGCGGCATCATGTACACATGGCTTGGCGAATGGCGAGACATGGAGGGACTGGAAGCCAAAAACCGAGAAATCGATGAATTTCGAAAAGAGGTAAACAATATTCATATTCATTTGATAGAGTTTTCTTTATTAGGTGAAACGATATTGGAATGGGATGATGAAGATTTAGGACTTTACCATGCTCGGCGTATGACAATGGACAGTATGCTTTGTCGGTTCAAAGCTATCTATCCGGTAGAACGCATAGACAGTGTACGCCATTTTCTCGAAGACAAGGAACGGCAGATGTGCCAAATCGTGCAGATACTTGAACAGCAACAAGCCATCAACGATAAGATAACCAGTCAAGTACCTGTAATCGTGCAGAAGAGTGTGCAGGAACAGCCCAAGAAATCCAAGCGCAAGGGTTTCTTAGGCATCTTTGGCAAAAAGGAAGAAGCGAAACCAACTGCGACTACTACGATGCTGCGTTCCCTTAATCGGAATATGATAGCTGAACAACAGGCACAAAGCCGCCGTTTGTCGGAACACGCCGACAGTCTTGCTGCACGAAATGCGGAACTCAACAGACAACTGCAAGGACTGGTAGTTCAAATAGACAAGAAGGTTCAAGCAGACTTACAGAAACGGGAAGCGGAAATAGCCGCCATGCGTGAAAGTTCTTTTATTCAGATAGGTGGCTTGACAGGATTCGTTGTGTTGTTATTGGTAATCTCTTACATAATCATCCACCGAAATATCACCCGTATCAAACGGTACAAACGAGAAACTGCGGATTTAATAGAACAGCAGATACAGTCTATCAAACAAAACGAGGCACTGATTGCCTCTCGTAAAAAAGCCGTTCATACCATCACCCATGAATTACGTTCTCCACTGACGGCAATAACGGGTTATGCCGGACTGATGCGGAAAGACTGCAATACGGATAAAACCGGGACGTATATCCGAAACATTCAGGAATCTTCTGACCGCATGCGTGAAATGCTGAACACCCTGCTGAATTTTTTCCGGCTGGACAACGGCAAGGAACAGCCTAATTTCTCCGCATGTAGGATTTCCGCAATTACACATACGCTCGAAACGGAGTTTATGCCAATCGCCATAAACAAAGGACTGACTCTGACAATACATTGCCACAAGGATGCCTTTGTATGTACAGATAAGGAACGCATCTTGCAAATCGGGAACAACCTGCTGTCCAACGCTATCAAGTTCACGGAGAACGGCAGTATTTCTTTGCGGGCAGATTATGATAACGGTCTGCTGAAACTTATCGTCGAAGATACGGGTACAGGTATGACCGAAGAGGAACAGCAGCGGGTATTCGGGGCGTTTGAACGTCTGTCAAACGCTGCCGCAAAGGATGGCTTCGGATTAGGTCTTTCCATTGTTCAGCGTATTGTGACAATGCTCGGTGGCACAATCCGGCTGGAGAGCGATAAAGGCAAAGGTAGCCGTTTCACGGTGGAAATCCCCATGCAGACAGCCGAGGAACTGCCGGAACAGATAAATAAAACACAAGTTCACCATAACAGAACATTCCATGAAGTAATTGCTATCGATAATGACGAAGTTTTGCTTCTGATGCTGAAAGAAATGTATGCACAGGAAGGGATACACTGCGACACTTGCAACGATGCGGCAGAACTTATGGAAATGGTAAGGAAAAAGGAATACAGTCTGTTGCTTACGGATCTGAACATGCCGGATATAAACGGCTTTGAGTTATTGGAATTGTTGCGTGCTTCCAACGTGGGAAATTCAAGGACCATTCCGGTGGTCGTGACAACCGCTTCGAGCAGTTGCAGCAAGGAGGAACTTATAGAACGTGGATTTGCCGGATGCCTGCTCAAACCGTTCTCCATATCGGAACTGATGGAGATTTCTGACAAGTGCGCCATAAAAGGCAAACAGAATGAAAAGCCGGATTTCACCTCTCTGCTATCCTACGGCAATGAATCCGTCATGCTGGATAAACTGATAGCGGAAACCGAAAAGGAAATGCAAGCAGTCAAGGATGCAGAACGGCGTAAAGATCTTCAAGAACTGGATGCACTTACTCACCACCTGCGCAGTTCTTGGGAGATACTTTGTGCCGACCAACCGTTGAAGAAACTTTACGTATTGCTTCGTAACGAAAACACATCCGATTGGGAGGCAATACACAATGCCGTAAATACTGTGTCGGATATGGGTTTAATGATTATTGAAATGGCAAAAGAAGAAATGAAGAAATACAACAATGGATAAAACAAAAATAATCGTGGTGGAGGACAACATCGTATATTGCGAGTTTGTTTGCAACCTGCTGGCACGGGAGAAATTCCGTACCGTGCAGGCTTTCCACCTCTCGACAGCGAAGAAATATCTGCAACAAGCTACTGACAATGATATAGTAGTTTCTGATTTGCGTTTGCCTGATGGTGACGGAATCGACCTGTTGCGCTGGATGCGCAAGGAAGGCATGACGCAGCCGTTCATTATCATGACCGACTATGCTGAAGTACATACGGCGGTGGAAAGCATGAAACTCGGCTCACTGGACTACATACCCAAACAACTCGTGGAGGATAAACTCGTGCCTCTTCTCCGCACCATACTGAAAGAGCGGAATATCGGACGAAGCCGTATGCCAGTGTTTGCCCGTGACGGTTCCGCCTTCCGGAAAATCATGCACCGGATAAGGCTGGTAGCCCCCACCGATATGAGTGTGCTGATCTTCGGAGAGAACGGCACGGGCAAGGAGCATATCGCCCACCACCTGCATGACAAAAGCAAACGTTCGGACAAGCCGTTCGTGCCTGTGGACTGCGGTTCACTCACCAAAGAGCTTGCGCCGTCGGCATTCTTCGGACATGTCAAAGGCGCATTCACCGGTGCGGACAGTGCCAAGAAAGGTTATTTCCATGAAGCCGAAGGCGGCACGCTGTTCTTGGATGAGGTAGGCAACCTCGCACCGGAAACACAGCAGATGCTACTTCGAGCCATACAAGAACGGAGATACCGCCCGGTGGGTGACAGAACGGACAAGAGTTTCAACGTCCGTATTATCGCTGCTACCAACGAGAATCTGGAAAAGGCGGTCAATGAAAAGCGTTTCCGTCAGGACTTGCTGTACCGTCTGCACGACTTCGAGATAACAGTTCCGCCGCTGCGTGATAGTCAGGAGGACATCATGCCGCTGGCGGAGTTCTTTCGTGAGATTGCGAACAATGAACTGGAATGTAATGTTATCGGCTTTGACGGGGAAGCTCGGAAGACATTGCTGACCCATTCATGGCCGGGCAACGTCCGTGAGCTTCGGCAGAAAATCATGGGTGCGGTGTTGCAGGCACAGACAGGACTTGTCACGAAAGAACATCTGGAACTTGCCGTAACAAAACCTAACTCACCTGTCAGCTTCGCACTGCGCAACGATGAAGAAGATAAAGAGCGGATTCTGCGTGCTTTGAAGCAGGCTGACGGGAACCGGAAGGTCGCTGCCGAACTGCTTGGAATAGGCAGGACAACACTCTATAATAAACTGGAAGAATATGGATTGAAGTATAAATTTGAGCAACCATAGCCCGCAATTCACCGGATTTGTATGATTTTGATTATCAGAATTTGGTTAATTCTTAAAATAATATTATCTTCGCATTGAGCTATTTGAAATGATTGGGAATCATGCAAAATGATGAAGATAGGTGGTTTCTAAACCATTACCTATACCTTTATTATTGGTTTGCAATTTATTGATAATCAAGCATACATTAGTTAGTGCAACAAATGTATAACAGCTAAAAATAAACATATCGCGTACTTGTGTCAATCGCGCGGATGAAAATTCTTTATTGTAGATAAGGTCTATCTCGTCTTGGTTGAGATAGCCTCTGTCCACTTTGTCAAAGCTGAACTTGAACGAACCAAAAGGGTCAACAAAATTCAATCCGCTGTTTTTTGCATATATAAGAACGGAGTGGAAGCGTTGCACAAACTTCATGGCAGTGTTGTTGTTGATGCCGTGTTCGTTTCTTAAATAAAGATAGAAGTTCTCAATGAACACCGCATTGATTTCACGAATAAGAATGTCGGAAACTCTGTACTTCACTTTCATAAAGTCTATCAGGCGTTGCTTGGTTAATTCGTAACGTGAATAGGTCTTTTGTGTAGCTGTTGTTCCTACCTTGTCTTTATATTGCAAATTATGCTCCGTAAAGTAAGTGAGTAGGCTGTGCTGCTTTTCTTCAATACCCAATACATTATTGCGTAACTTCTCCGGCTCTACATATCCGTTGTTGTTTAGCTGCTTGGTATATTGTATGGAGATTTGACCACGCAGGTCATCCAGTTCTTTATTCAACTTGGATATTTTGGCACTGGTGCTTTTCCCACTCTTATTAACTGCACGACCTGATTTTATATCCCAATCTTCAGGAAGAATTGTTTTCTTCGTGCTGAATTGCTTGGTTTCTCCATCGACTGTGATACGTGCCATAATGGTCACTGTTCCATCTTTTTTCGGTTCGTTCTTCTTTAAATAGAAGAGGATTCTAAATGTACTTTTCATACCGTAACGTTTTTAATTTGCAAAATTAGTTTTCTATGTTCGGAATGAAGCGGACTAACGAGTGACAATATGCGACATATCAATGACTTAGCATTAAAATCGTTACGATTTTCTCCGTAACAAAATACCGTAACGATTTGGTAACGATTATTAGTCTGAAATTGGCTTTTGAAGTTCTTTTTACTATCCATATGGGGTAAGAAAAAAGCTCCCTAAACCGTTAGTTTAGAGAGCTTTGTCATAGTTTGGCGGAGTATTGTCTTTTCTCCTAAGTGATCCGCCTGGGTTATGAACCAAACGTTATTTCTTCCTCAATATCAGTACTTTCAGAAATTTCGGCTTTGCATCCGTCACGCTTTAGTCCTTAAAAACTGTTTGCTGTTGTCCGGTGTCTGTCTGCCAACATCTTGGGTTCAAATGTACGCATTATTTTTGGATTATGCAAATCGTTGAAAATAAACATTCTAAGGTTAGTGCAAGGTGCAAGTATATCTATACTTGCACCTTGCACTAAAATTTAGTAAGATTGGATGAGCAATTTGTATGAATTCTTTTTTTATAAAAAAAGGAGTATTTTTTAATACTCCTTCAATTTCATAGGGAAAGGATAAATCTTGTTCTATTGCTAGAAACAGAGGAAAAATCCATTCCCCTTTCTGTATCTTTCTGTATAATTTTGTATCTTTGCAGACTGAATTTGATGCAAAGATAAGCAAAAAAAGAATATATGCAAAATATTAATCTTAAATATTCGGTCAATCCTCTAGAAAATCTATTTATTTACAAGTCGATAGAATTGCTTTCTATTTATAGCATAGACAGTTATAGAATTAGGTTGCATAATCCAAAAACATTATTAGAAGAACTTAGAGAGGTTATCTATTCTTCAATGCAGGGGGTTCTGACAAATAATGATTATGTTGAGTTTACATCAAAAGAGTTAAAAAGATTTCTTGAAGAAGATAATGATGGGCTAGTATTTAAGCATTTAAGCAAAAAGCATTTCCTATCAATTTTAGAGAAACCGAATAGAAATAATTATGGTTTAATATTGCAATCTATTAATATCATTTTGAAATACAACACAGAATATCTTGACAATGTTTATCGTAATATATCAAACCTATTAAATTCGTATACGGATTTAATAAATAGAAAAGGTGAAATAATTTCTTCTCATTCAGAGAAATATGAAACAAGTAAGAAGAGGTTAATTAAACAGCTAGAGTATTTTTATATTGAATTAATAAACAAAGGTTTTTCAAAACAGTATTTATATAAACGTATTCTATCGATTTTTGTGTATAGTACTTATGATACAAATTTTGATATTCAATATAATAAGTTTGAGCAGTTGATAAGAAGTGATAATGAAAATTACACTATTGTTTTTTCTATTGATGATCAATCTTTCAAATATAACGAGCTTAAAAAGATTGATGCACGATATTCTTTTGTAGACAAAATTGCAAAAAACAAACTATGTTCTAAAATTTCAAATAATGGAAAAGAATTTATAGAGAAAAACAAGCAATTTATATTGATTGCTATTTCTTTTCAAGCTAAAGACCATTTCAGTGCTGTTCAATTGGGCGTAAATAAATTTTCCAAAGATTTAGATATATATCATCTTGGGTATAACAGAAAGTATTATAAAATAGCTTCTCAGTGCTTGGTTATTGGCGATAAAGATCCGACACAATCTTCCGTGTTGCCAAGCAACTATCAAATAGATGGTTATTTCCATAATAATGGAGATATATTTGAAAACATATTGAATAAGATAAATAAACTGAAACAGAAAAATATAGACAAGGATAGTTATAAGAAGATATTGAGTGCAATACGTTATTATAGAACAGGTAGTGAGTCTCCTGAATTGGAAACTAAATTATTGAACTATTGGATTGGTTTAGAGTTTATTTTTACCTCATTTAATTCAGGGGAAAAAACGATAGATAGAATAAGAAAATATTTTCCAATCTGTCATAGTCTGATTTATATAAAACGTAATTTAATCGATTTTCACAAAACACTGAAACGCTTAAATTTAGATCAGAAAGTCACATTATATAATGATGATTTATTATATTTATTATCTAATACTGCATATGAAGATATTAAGCGAGAATCGGCTTCCGAACTTTTGAAATATCGAGCAAACTTGTTTCAGAAATGGTATCAAGAACCTAATAAGATAGGAGGCTCTCTAAAGAAACACCAAGAAAATCTTATTTGGAATATAACCCGTTTATATCGAATAAGAAATGAGATAGTGCATAATGCTGCGATAAAAAATGGAATATATACTAACATTGCACATTTAAAATATTATCTCACATTTATTCTCAATTCTATATTAGACTTTATGGCTGAAAATGCGATAGATGTAGATAATGATGGTAAAATATCCATAGACGATTATTTTATTGCTCAAGAAATCTTATTTGGCTGTTTGCAAAAAGAGAAATTGGAAAAATACATAGAAGTGGAAATTCCTTTAAATTTTCTTTTATAATAGATTGAAGTGTTCAAGTTGATGTTTATATTTTTGATTGTTGTACTAACATATCAATTCTAAGGTTAGTGCAAGCTATATATAGATATATACTTGCACCTTGCACTAAATTTCAATACTTATTTTTTCGTCTATTCTCCATTATCATTTCAAAATTTTCTTGCCCCATTGTTTCAACTGCTCTAAATGAGGGATTAAAGTTTCTCCAAATTCAGATACATAATATTCCACTTTGGGTGGTACTGAGGGATATATTTTTCTACCTACTAATCCGTCCGTCACCAATGAACGTAAAACAGTAGAAAGCATCTTTTCCGATATAGAGGGAATTGTTTTGTATAGTTCATTGAAACGTATTACTCCATTCTCATGTAGCTTCAATAGGACAACTAAAGCCCATTTGTCACCCAGCCATTCCAGTATAGGGGAAGCAGAACAATAATCGTAATCTAACTTTTTTCGCATTTTTTTCGTCCTTAAATACATTGATATTGAGAAAAACTAACTCAAACGTAAGTGGCTGACAGATAGTATAGTTCTTCTTTTCATAAAAAGAACATCCTAACTTTGCAGTACAAAAATATCAAAAATAACTAATTCCAAGTGTTTAATTTATAATTATATGGAACTATTACATTTTACGGGACAAGTATGGCGACCACCATACGAAGCAAGTTCTCAACTCTTACAGGTAACAGCCGGATGCACTCACAACAAGTGTAAATTTTGTAGTTTATATCACGGAACAAAGTTTCGTCTATCTCCCATTACGGAAGTCGAAGAAGATTTGAAAGTGATACAAAGTTACCAGCCCAAAGCCCGGCGAGTATTTTTAACGGGGGCTAATCCATTTGTGCTAAGTTATAACAGGCTGCTGGATTTAGGTCTTCTAATCAGGAAATATCTTCGTCATTGTGAAAGTATCGGTATGTTTGCTCGGATTTCAGATATTAAGCCAAAAACAGTAGAAGAATTGAAGAACCTGCGTCATTTAGGTTTTGACGGTATCAGTATCGGAACAGAATCGGGCGATGATAATACATTGGCAGCAATGAACAAGGGATATACAGCTAATGATATTATCGAGCAATGCAAGAAGCTGGAAGACGCAAATATCAGATATAACTTCGTGTATCTGACAGGGCTTGCAGGAAAAGGCAAGGGAGAGCGGAACGCTATTAATACTGCCAATGTGTTTAATCAGTTACACCCCTTTACTGTAAACTTTGTATCACTGACCGTATTTCCCGAATCAGAATTATACGAGGAAATACAACGTGGTTCTTTTGTAGAAGCTACCGAACACGAAAGGTTGCTGGAACTACGGACTTTTATTTCAAGACTTCATATAAAAACAACTTTATTAGGAAATACGGTATCAAACACTATCCCGTTTGTCGGAATGATACCTAATGATAGAGTTAGAGTTCTTAATGAACTGGATTCGGCTATAAAAAATGCTGGAGAAAAAGAATTAAGGCGATATAGAGATAGTATTAGGTCTTTATAATCAGCTCAAAGATATTCTATGCAATTTGTAGATAAGATATTGTTCCAAATCAATACAGAGATAGAAAAGCTCGGTATAGATGATTGTATGGGCATTGACAGTGCTTTGCATATGATGCGTTTTATTCAGCCTTTATGTGATGAATTGAGAAAATACATATTAGCTTATCAGTTTGCTGATGAAACGGAAGAAATCTCTTTTTTTAAGGAGTATAAGCCAGAAGTATTGAGCAAGTATTTGTATTACAATAAAATATATGTCATTGAAAGTAAATATCCTACTGGTAGTGATATTGCACAAAGAGAGTATTTATATAAAGAATTGGATAGTTTGACGTTTTATTTTAGTAGGAACTTGGACTTTTATCAGTATTACCGTTCTAAATCTACTTATTTGGATAGGTATTATTTTACCCGAAACCAAAACGATTTACGAATATGTACAGACAGTTCCCATATTGATAAAGACCCTCTATATTCAACCGGATATGATTTTAAAGTGGCTAAAATTATTACCAACGAACTGTTGAAAATCTATTTGACTAACAGATTGCAGGAATTGGAGCGTATTGTACAGCGCAAAGCGGATAACGGACAGGTTGTAGAAACTATTTTGCGTTGGACTGGCTCTAAAAGGGCGTTGGTAGAATTGATTTATGCTTTAGAAGCGAATGGGGATTTTAATAAAGGAACGGCTACTTTAAAAGAGATTGCAGGATATTTTGAAAATGTGTTCAGTATAGATATTGGTGATTTATATCATTCTTATTTGGAAATGCGAAGCCGTAAAATAAATAGAACTCGGTATTTGGAAACATTGCAAAAAAGTCTGCTTCGAAGAATGGATGAAAACGATACTTGATGCGAGTTTTATTTTCCTTTCGCAAGTAATTATATTCTTACCAATAAATAAACCATTCAGTATTTCAATCAATATTGAATGGTTTATTGTTTTCATTCAATCCTGCCATATTGAAATCTTGCTTTCAATCAATCAAGCTATCAATATTTCAATAAAACAAGATTACAGAATTACAAAAATAAACTCATCGGTCGGGGAACGCCCAGCGGCAAGGGGCGGGACCACCCGTCCCGACGAGCGAAAAAATCTTTAGTTAGGGAATGTCTTTCTTTCATTGGCAACACGACTTCGGAGTGAATTTGCCCAAGGTGTTTTGCGGCACGGAAAACAGATTTGTGTGCCACAAATCACACCTTGCTGTTATCTGACGATAACATGATTTCATCGACTGGCAGTACGATTTGGAACATCCAGTTTTTGAGCCAACATTTCCATGTCGCTACTTACTTTCAAATCGGTAATCCTCGCATAGATTTGAGTAGTCCGGATATTGGTATGACCTAAAATTTTAGATACTGTCTCGATAGGTACACCATTGGCGAGCAGCACCGAAGTTGCACACGAATGGCGCGCTACATGATAGGTCAAGGTCTTTTCAATTCCGCAAATGGTTGCGATTTCTTTTAAGTAATCATTCATTTTCTGATTGCTGATAACTGGTAAAATTTTACCGTTTGGCAATTTGTCTTTGTACTTTTCCAATATGGCTTTTGGTATATCCAGCAATCGGATAGTAGATGTAACATTTGTTTTGTGTCTTTTCCGTATAATCCACAAATTACCGTCAAATCCGGTGCGAATGTCCTCTTGTTTTAGTTCGCATACATCAATGTAAGAAAGTGCCGTATAGCAGCTAAAAATAAACAAGTCACGCACTTGTTCCAGTCGCTTGGTGCTGAACTCGTGATTGTAAATAGCGGTAATTTCTTCCATAGTCAGATAATCCCTATCGGTACGTTCAAACCTTACCCGATAACTCCCGAAAGGGTCGGCAGTCACTAAACCCGTATTCTTGGCAAAGTTTACTACCGTGCGAAAACGTTGTACGAACTTCATAGCCGTATTATGGCTACACCCATAGTTATTCTTGATATACAACAGGAAATCTTCAATGAATACCACATTTATATCTTTAATGAGCATATCGGAAACGGAGTATTTAAACTTCATAAACTCCATAAGTCGTTTCTTTGTCAGTTCATAACGTGAGTAGGTTTTGTCTGCGGTATTCATTTTAACCTTTTGCAAATACTGTTCGTTGTGCTGTTTGAAGAACTCTATCAAAGTCCGTTCCCTTGCTATCTTGCCTAAAAAAGCGTTCTTTACCAGTTCTGCGGTTACATATCCGTCTTGCGCCATTAACGCATGGTAATGTTGATGAACTGTGCTACGAATACTTTCCAGCATGGAATTGATGTGTACGGCTTCTGCGGTTCTGCCGGAAGCCTTGCCTAATTCCACGCTCCAGTGAGCCGGATTTATTTCCAGTTTGGTGTTAAACTGGGCTACAACTTGGTCGATAGTGATACGTGCGATAATCGGTGCGTTACCATTTTTCTTTACTGCATTTCGTTTGACGAAATAGAGTAGCTTAAAAGTACTTCTCATAATCTCTTTTTTTTAGTTACAAACTTAAATTGATAAACTGAAAATGAGATATTTGCAGTACGGACAAATCAAGACAACAAACCGCCAATTTAAGACATTCCGTGACCTAAAATCTTAGAGGGTGGACAGGTCACGAATTGGTCACGAAATTGTGTCTTTTTGTGACCTTTTCGTGTCTTAGGTCATAGACATTATACAAAGAAAAACTCCTACAATACCTTGATATTGTAGGAGTTGTACATTTACTGCCCATTTCTGTCCAGCGTTTCTGTGATCCGCTTGGTATCCGAATTAAGCCTTTTTTATTGGCGGAATATCAAGCGTTATCTTTTCATTATCAGAGTCTTCCGATATTCAGTTGTAGCGTTCTATTTGAGTGAGTAACACAATGTGGTAACACATATTTATAAACTCACATGACAGACTCTCTTTGTTCGTCTTCTTTGCAAAGATAATGTTTCCTTTTGAAACTGCGCCCATTTTATGTGGCTATTTTTCTTTTGCCCCCTTTTTCGGCTATGATTATCTTTCTTACCATCAATTGCTCCCTCTTTTAATATCTTGTGTAACTACCTGAAACATTGCATTTGAATATGAAAGTGAGTATGAAATCGCCTTCATATAATAATAAGCGTTAAGTTTCCGGCTTTAATCATTTTGAAATTTGTTTTGCTCGTGACCAGCTCTGTACCTTTGTGTCACTTCCTGATTGAAGGTACCACAATCGGAAGCGATTTAACTCTTAAAAAAAGACATGAAACAGGAAAATTATATCAAAGTAGTGAAGGATGTGGTTCAACGTATGGAAAGGCATACCGATGTGGTGATGAACGTGAAGCAGGTTGCGGAATATTTAGGCCTGTCGGTTGATGCAGTGCGTAAGCGTTGCCAGCGTAAACAGTTGCCCTGTCATCTCAATGCCAAGCATCTTTATTTTAGTAAGCTGGAAGTGGATGCAGCCCTACTTAATCGTAAACGACATGGAAGTGAGTCCTTTTGATTACATGAAGCAGTTCTGGCGAGAGAATGAAGTACAGATGTTTTCAGCAAAAGAAACTCAACTGTATTTCTTTTTCCTGTCGGAGTCCAATCGCCTGTATTGGCGCAATCCTTTTGGATGCAGCACGCAGCGAATAACTAATAATCTCGGCATCAGTCGTCAAACGCTCTGCCGGTTGAGGAAAAAACTGCAAGACCGTGGACTTATTATTTACGAAGAGGGAAAGAACAATTCTATAGTACCCTGCTATGGATTACTGATAAAGTCGAAAGATTCGATAATGCAGAATGTGACTATAAATGGAACACAGAATGGAACCGTGAATGTGACACCATGTGAGACAGCGGACGGAACTATTATAAAGACACATAAGACAGCAGACAATGAATCTATTATTTCTATGGAAGAACTTCTTCCTTTGGACAGGCTGCAAAGTATTCTATGTGATGATAGGGAATGGATAATGCGTATAAAGGAATATCTCGACAAACAGGGAATCAAACTGGATGAAACAAACATAGGGAAGAGACTTGAAGATTTTTTCCTCTACCTGCAAACTGGCGGTACAAAACTCAAATCGATTGCCGATACGCAAAAGCATTTTGTGAATTGGCTGATGAAAAGAGAATGTAGCAGGGGGAACAAGCAGAAATCATTGTCACCTCAGCAAGTGGGAGTCAAATTGACAGAAGATAATCCGAACAAATTCAAAAACATATCAGAATGGTAAACACAAAATCAAATGACATGATAGACTTCAGTGCATCAGTGCGCAATTTCGCAGAACGGAAAATATGCCTGCAACCGCAACGGCTACAGATTCATCTATCCAATGCAAAAGAGGTGCTGAATGCAGGACTGCAACATTTCTTAGGCGGTGATTATAAATGGCAACCAGAATATGATAAGGTGGCGGACTGGTTGACCGACAACAAAGGGCTTGGGCTGTTCTGCATGGGCAACTGCGGTAGGGGAAAGACCACCATTTGTTTGCAGATACTTCCATGCATCATGCAACACTATCTTCACAAAATTATGGCAATGTGTTTGGCGCGTGAGATGAATCGACACTACGCCGAAGTGATGCAGAACCGTTTACTTATCATTGACGATGTAGGGCGTGAGGAACCATATCAAGAATACGGCAACCGTTTCAACGTGTTCCCTGATTTCGTGGATGATTGCGAACGCAGAGGCAAATTCCTAATTGCAAATACCAACTGTACCAAAGAACAATTAGCGGAAAAATACGGAGAGCGTACCCTTTCCAGATTGAAAGCAATTACCCGACTGGTGGTGTTTGCAGGAGAGGATTTGCGGCATGGATAAATACTGGGCTTGCCCTGATATAGCCCACTATAACTACACGCTTCGCTTCCGTAGTTGTGGGCTCTCCCGAGGGGCTGGGCTTTGCCCCGTCCCACTTATGGCTCTGCCCTAAGAACCCGGTCGGATGGCTGTCAGCCCCCAACACCCCTGACCAAAGAGTGACCCTCTCTTTGGAATCTCCGCCCAGAGGTCTCGACCCCTGGGAACCCCGAGCAGGAAGTGACCCTCTCCCTGCACCCTCCGATTAAGGCTCCGCTCTAATGACCCTTTCCCTATTGTAAATCTGTAAACATCATCATGCCTATGGCACAGAAGACATCAGTCAACATCAAACCCTGCAACATCGGAAGCAGCGAGAAACACAACAGGCGGA
Source organism: Bacteroides sp. AM07-18 (assembly GCF_003602695.1). Classification (NCBI taxonomy): domain Bacteria; kingdom Pseudomonadati; phylum Bacteroidota; class Bacteroidia; order Bacteroidales; family Bacteroidaceae; genus Bacteroides; species Bacteroides sp. AM07-18. The sequence continues at coordinate 23,372 of NZ_QTLM01000025.1, read as the reverse complement.
AAGCCGAATACCTCGCCCGTGTCAATAAGGAAAAGCTCTACATCCGTACCGAACTCATGACCCGGAACGAGGCATGGGTAGCACCTGAATTTGAAAATTCGACACTGACCGACCGCTACAATCAGATAGCCGCGATGGTAAAGGAAAAGACAGGTCGGGCGATGCAGACCAAAGACCGGGAGCGCGTGAACAAGAAGACCGGGAAGGTGACCGTCGTGCGCGGCAGCACTCCGCTCAAAGAGGGTGTCGTGGTAATCAAGGATGATACCACGATGGAACAGTTGCGCCGTTTCTGCGAGGTGTGTAAGCAGCGGTGGGGAATCACAGCTTTGCAAATATTCATCCACCGTGACGAGGGGCATTACGGCACTCCCGGAGAGACTGCCACATGGAAGCCCAACCTTCACGCTCATATCGTATGGGACTGGATGAACCACGACACTGGGAAATCTTGCAAGCTGGATGATAAAGCCATGAGCGACATGCAGACGCTTTTGGCTGAGTGTCTTGAAATGGAGAGGGGCACCTCCAAGGAGCAGACGGGAAAGGAGCATCTTGAACGCGCTGATTTCATTCTTGCCAAGCAGAAGCAGGAAACCGAACAGGTAAAGGCGGAAAAGGAAGCAGCCGAAGCCGACAGGGATGCCGCGATCCGTGAAACGGACAATGCCAAATCCGAACATGAAAAACTCCAGATTGGAAACGAGGAGAAGCGGCGGCGCAGCGTGGAACTTGACAGCGAAATCGCCGAAAAGGAGGAACGCGCGAGAGAGGTTGACCGGGAGAACACGGACAGCATAAAGTCCGGCATCGCCAACCTTTTCGGCAAGGGCAAGTACGCAGCCATCGAGCAGGAGAACGAGAGACTGAAAGCCGAGAATGAGCATATCAAAGAATCTTTCCCCGATGCCGTCAGGAAAGAGGTGGCGAAACGGACGAAGGCACTGACCGAGGCGAAGCGTGCGGTCGAACTGGAGCGTGACAGTGCCATGGCAATCGCTGACACTTATGAATCCGAGAGGGACACGGCTCTGCGACAGCTTCAGGAGCAGAAGACCGGGGAGCAGCGCCGCATCAGCATGGCAGTGAGCCGGGCAACGGCGGAGAAGGACAAGACCATAGAGCGGTTGCAGGGTGAACTGAAATCGAGCCGGGATATTCTGAATATCATCGCAGATATTCTCTACAAGGCAAGCGAGGTGTTCAGGCGAGCCGTTGAAGCGATTATCCATTTCGCCACGGAGCGGTACAAGTCTATCTTCTCTCCCTCTGAAGCCGCCGACATCAAGAGCGTGATGCAGAGCTACGGAGAGACCACGGAGCAGCAGAAAGCGGTCGGCGCATGGCTCTGCGACTATGCGGAACACCGACAGCCCTTTGATGAAATAAAACATCGCCATACACTCAACGAGGTTGGCGATGTCGCGGAAGGTCGGTATGACTGGAAGGTTGAGAGAGGGCGAGGCGGAATCAGCCTGTAATCCTTTTTTCACAATCCTCTTTTCAAAATAGTGCTTGGGAAGCATATATTTTGGCTTCTTTGTAGCACTTTTGATATTTATGCTTTGACTGTTTGCTCGAAGTTATCTTACTTTTGCCCTAATCCGGCTCAGACTTGCCTGCGTTACGCCTAAATAGGTGGCGATACTTCCCAACGGCAATCGCTGTAACAAATCTGGTTCTTTCTCCAATAGCTCCTTATACCGTTCCGAAGCGATAGCGGACAACATAGAAATCAGCCGTTCCTCAGTGGCAAGCAGCTCCATCTCCGCATAACGCCGTCCCCAATTGGCGATGTGCAAGTCTTCCGAAAACAACTCTTTCAGTTTTTTCCTTTTCAATACATATAAGACGGAATCTTCCATCAATTCCATTGTTTCATATCCCGGCTCGTCATTTACATAGCCTTTCATAGAAACAAGGGTCGCTCCCTCTTTGCCGACCCAAAAAGTAATTTCTTTTCCATCCACCGAAGTATAGGCACGGACAATGCCTTGTTTAATGAAAAAGATGTCTTTCTCTACCTTGCCGCATTCCAATACTCGGAATCCTTTGGGATATGAGACTTCCGTCAGGCATTGTCGCAACCTGTCCAAAGATGCGTCCGGCATGGCATATCTTTGGTTGATGATTTCCTTTATATCCATAGTTCATTGCTGTTGTTAGTGTGCAAAATTATAAAATAGCATACGGAAACGAGAATAAACAGATGTTTTTTGTCAAATGAAAAGTCTGTTTTTGCCAAATGCAAAAAGCTATTAGGGATTGCTTATTTATTTTTGCGCCCGAATTTAATAAATCATAGGTATGAATTGGATAATCTTATTATTGGCAGGATTGTTTGAGGTGAGCCTCACATTCTGTTTAGGGAAAACGAGAGCGGCATCAGGAGTTGAATTTTATTTGTGGGGAAGCGGTTTCCTTGCCTCTACCGTACTGAGCATGGCTTTGCTTGCCAAAGCAGTACAGACTTTGCCTTTGGGAACTGCGTACGCCATTTGGACGGGAATCGGAGCGGTTGGTACGGTTTTGATTGGGATATTCGTTTTCAAGGAACCTGCCACTCCCATACGGCTTTTCTTCCTCTTCACGCTCATTGCATCCTTGATAGGATTGAAAGTCGTGTCATACTGAAAGGAAGTGACAAATGAAGTATGAATTAAGGGAAAACCAAGGCATTCCGGTACCTCTGCTGGCTCTGATGGCAGTTGCTACTGGACTTTCCGTTGCCAACTGCTACTACAACCAACCTTTGTTGGGTAGCATGGCAAAAGATTTCACGGTAAACGACTTTTCTGCTAGCATGGTAGCGACACTGACACAGATAGGCTATGTGACCGGACTTGTGTTTGTCATCCCGCTTGGTGATTTGGTCTCACGAAAGAAGCTGATATTGACCAATTATATCATATCTTCGTGCGCCTTGCTTGCCATAGCCCTTGCCCCGAACATCTATTGGGCGTGGGGCGCATCATTGCTTGCCGGCGCATCTTCGGTTATGCCGCAATTTTTCATTCCGTTAGTATCTTACTATTCACCCCCTGCGCACAAGGTGCGTAACGTAGGGATTATACAATCTTGCCTGCTCATAGGCATTCTTGGTTCACGGGTATTCAGTGGCTTTCTGGCTGACGTATGTGGATGGCGTTCCGTCTATTTTGTGGCTTGCTTGTTTATGCTCGGATGCTTCCTGATGATTCACAGGATGCTACCCATGCTGTCTGCCAGTTCTCAAGAAAGTTATGCAAGGTTGATGAAATCTTTGTTGCGCCTGCTCTCCCAATACCCGTACTTGCGTATAGCATCGCTGAGGGCGGCATTGGCATATGGCTCGTTCTTCGCTTTGTGGAGTTGCCTTGCTTTTCGGATGAAACAGGAACCTTTTTTTGCTAGCGACGACATTATCGGAGCACTCGGTTTGTGTGGACTGGCAGGTGCATCCGCGGTGGTTTTCATCAGCGGCTACGTCCAAAAGTATGGTGCGAGGTTCTTCTCTATTGCCGGAGGATGTGTAGTGTTGGCTGCATGGATACTGGCATTTTGGGGGAATGACAGCTATTTGTGGATAATAATTGCTATCTTGCTGATTGATGCTGGTATGCAATGCATCCATTTGTCGAATCAAACCAGCGTAGTCGCCCTTGACGCATCTGCCATCAATCGTATCAATACCGTTTATATGACCATTTACTTTTTGGGTGGTTCTGCCGGTACATTCGTTTCCGGTCTGTCTTGGCAGCATTATGGGTGGACAGGTGTAGTATGCACGGGAATATTTTTCATAGTGGCTTCTCTCCTTGTCAATTGCTCAAAACAAAAAGTTGATCCGGCTGGAATGTAACATATTCATTTTATAAATAAATTCGCTCCAATGAAAATCGTATTTGTGTGTACCGGTAATGCAAGCCGCTCGGCAGTTGCCGAGGTCATTTTGAGAAAAATGATTCAAGAAAAGAATCTTGAGGACATTGAGGTGTCGTCATGTGGAACAGATGTTCCATACGGACAAGAACGTGAAGGAATCATGTGTCAAATAGCGGCGGAGCATGGATATTCGATGGGTGGTAAGGCTGTGATGATAACTGCGGAATTGGTTAATGCAGCAGACCGAATCATTGTTATGACAAGGCAACATAAGACCGAAGTGATACGGTTATTGGATCCATCACATTGGAATTGTATCGCATTATTTAACGACATCTGTTTCGGAGAATCTTCAGACCTCCCGGATCCTCACTATCAGTCAGCACAGGTATATTACACATGCTTCAATACCATCGAGAAAGGATGTAGGGAGATAGTCAGGAAATTGAAATAATCGAACCCTTGTCACCATCTTTAAGTTGTTTTCCGGGAGTTAATGTACCCGGCTTGTTTCTTGGACTGTATATAATATTGATTTTCAGCAGTAGTAAGAAATTCCTTGACAATTGATTATCGTTAATTTGCCATCTGCATAAATAGCAAACAAAAAGGAGATGTTTTTCATCATCTCCCTTTTGAATTTTTACTTCCACGCTCTGAACATCTTATCCCCAATATTCTGCGACACATATTGCATTGGCAACTTTGCATAAATTTCAGTTGTCTTTATTGAGGTATGCCCCATCATAAATTGTAATACCTCTTTGGATATACCCTGTCCGAGAGCCACCGTACAGGCGAATGTATGGCGGGCAATATGTGTGGTTAATGGGAAAGAACAATTGAGAGCCAAGCCTATACCTTTAAGGAATTGGTTGTATTTCTGATTGGAGGTTATTTCCATCTTGTAATTGTTACGTTCCAAGATTTTCTGTGTAATTGGTAGAATGGGGGTTACAAACTCATTTCCTGTCTTTATACGATGTCCGTCAATGTAATCTTTGCCATCAATGGTGACAACGTGCTGTTCATAATCGAATGATTTGGCATCGCTATATGCCATGCCTGTAAAAGTCTGGAAGAGAAAGAAGTCAAGATACCTGTTCATTACGGCATCCGTGCTTTCTTCCCGCATCCGGATTAGCTTTTTCACTTGTGCTTCGGTGAGGTGAGGACGGTCGCTTTTCTCCCCACGTTTATCTTGAAAACGCTCGTATGGATTTTCCTTGATAAGTCCGAGACGGAAAGCTTCAGCTACATACGACTTAAACCGTTTGTGATAGTTGTGGATGGCAGCCTGGCTTCTTATGATTGGCTTCCCTTTCATCGTACAGGTTTGCTCCTCCCTTATGAAAAGGTCGAACTGATAGATATGTTGCAAGGTTACATCATCAAAGGTTTTGAACTTGTCGAATCGTTCAAGTGCTTTGTATGTGGTTAAATGCCCTTTTCGAGTACCTTCGCGAAGCGGACGATTATTGATACGTTCCCTGAGCCATGCCATAAAATTACGGCGATTGCCACCGTCTGCACTTAGGTATGTTTTGAATTGGGCAATGGTCATATCATCCTTATTCACCTGCATGGCTATAAGAATATGCTCAAACTCTGTCACTTTCTTTTGGATTTCCTCATTGATAACAACGGCACGCGGATGATTAACCACCATTCCATTCTCCCATTGGTCGAGGGTAACGTTATGTCCTGAATGAAAATAACAGCGTTCCCTTTGTAGGCAAACTACGATTTCAATGGCTCCTGCCACTGTTGTTGTGGCTTTCTTCTTCCGGTTGAAGAATAATCTGACGTACTTACTCATAATGGTAACACATTTGTGAGATTGGTAACACAGCTACGGTAACACAAAAACCGTCCCGAGGGGGCTTTTTACGTCCAAGTGTGTCGCTTTTTCTCGTTTTTTTTTGATGGTGTTACCACCTTATATACTGCCTCAAAAGAATGGATAACTGACTGAGCATCAGAGGCAGTGAATATTTTTGAAAAGAAAAGGTCTTCATTGCTGAAGACCTTCTTTGGTGATCCGCTTGGGGCTCGAACCCAAGACCCCAACATTAAAAGTGTTGTCTCTCAAGGCATTTAAAAGCCTTCGCCTGCGGCTCGACTTTCAAATGCAACCTGCTGAGCAAGCGAATCTTATCCATTAATCAGTAGTTACACAAACTCTCAGTTCTTTTACCTTTGGTTTAACTCTCGGTTTAACTGGTTCATTGATTTAACATTAAATTTACTATCTCTAATATGGCTTATCTCCTGTTACAATTTAGGGGAAATATCCACTCTTAAATTTGAATTAGTACGGGTAATAGAACATCACAATTAGATTACTTCATTAGGTATGCTGATTGTGAGTTAAAACTTATGTGGGTATGAATATGGAAGTTCCCCATATGAAGAAGAATATTTCAAGATTCGTACCCACATAAAAAAACAGCATAAGAGTTTCCTCAAATGCTGTCCCGTTTAAGTAGCTTGGGGAATTAATTAATCTTCTTATAGGTAGTCGTAGTAATATCGTCTAACTCCAAACCACCGTCATCCGTATTATCCCAATCCTCAAAGGCAAGTACCAGCTTAGTAGCTGTAAGTTCATTGATAGTAAGGACATCCGAATAGCCGTCATTGTAGGAGATAGTCAGCTTATTGTCTTTCAAAGACCAGCGACTTGTTTCTGTATATCCACCGTCCGCATAGCCTTCTGTGCAAGTACCATCAGCTTTGAACTCCCATAAGCCATTGGTGTAGGCTTCATCAGAAGTTACTACTTCCTTGCCATTCTCCACTTTGTGAATCTTCTCCCAAGTGGACTGCCATTTACCTATAAGGTTGGCTTGTTCAATGATTGTTTGTTCATCTTCATCATCGCTACATGCTGTAAAGTTTACAGCCAACATGACCATTAATAAGGTCGTTCCAATTAATCTTAAAGTTTTCATTGTTGTTAAATTGATTATTATTTACGATTATAAACTACTATGTCCGTTGTCATTTAGATATGCTGATAAGGTTTATTCATAAACTTTTTCATCAATCTTGTTGCCCGACTTGTCATATTCTACTTTCTTGTAATAGCGTCCATTCTCATCCTTATATTTGGTAGAAGCAGGCTGTCCATTCTCATGGTAGATTGTTCTTGATGTGACTTTGCCGTCCTTATATTCCCTTGTTGTACCGTTCTTAAATTTGACCGTACCTGTAAAGGCTTTATCGCTACCTTTCTCGTATCTGTAACCATTGACGGTTTCAGTGTCCTCGCTATTGACGGTTTTGTTAGAATTACCACAGCTGGTAAATGCAATGATAAGTAAAAAGATAAACAAGTATTTCATAATGATAATGATATTATGCCTACCTGTTCCCTACGATAAGCTGTTATAAAATAAAAAGGTGTGGGAACATACTGTCTTATCTCATTCTCAGGCTCTCGCATTGCCTTTGGTACGGATAAAACAATAGCCCACACCATAAGACAATATCTAAGCCCAAAGATTGGGTAGGTATATATCTATGATGTGGCGCTACTGCTATCATCTTCGTACCGTTATCAAATTTGCGAGATTTGAGAATGGAAGATAATTTCAATAACACCTTTCGTTAAATATGTCCTTCCAACTCCTTGACGCATCAGTTCATTGGAATTGGTGCAAAGATAGCGAAAGGTTCTAAATTAATAGGCATGAAGTGTGGATTAATAGTAACTTCCATGCTCTCAAACATGGTCTGAACGGGATATTTAATAAGATTTGCATCCATACTCTGTAAATCCATGCGGGTATCAAAATGATAAATCCCCTTATAAGAAGTGAATTTTAGAAATTGTTACCCGTATGAATTTATAAAGCTAAAGTCAATTTCTCCGACTGAATTTGAGGGTAGGACAAATTTAGATTGGGGTATATAAGACTGACCTTGTTCTAAATTTGTCCTGCCTTTCAAAGTGATTTCACGACATCAACCCTGCTCTGACAAGCAACCTCTTGACTTGTGTAATCTGAAACTTGCATCCTTTAGATGTAACGAAGCCTTGCTCATTTAACAGACAAGTCATTTCAGATAATGATTTGCCTTGCATTGATAGTGACCGTAACAGTGCTATCGCTCTCATGTTATTTGGATTGTTATCTGCTTTAGCCTTGTTGGTAACGATACTATTCTGAACTGCTTGTTCAAATTTATTCATCAAATTCTCCGATTTACCAAGCTGAACACCCCTTGCTTTCTTGGCTTGAAGTGATTGTTTGGTTCTCTGACTGATTAACCCTGCTTCATATTCAGCTATGCTACTTATGATATGTAAGATTAATCTGTTAGCCTGTGGAAAGTCACAGAAGACAATCTCAACATCTGATTCTAACAGTTTAGAAGTAAATGCTACATTCCTTGACAACCTATCCAATTTGGCTACAATCAGAATAGAGTTGGTTTTCCTGCACATTGCCAAAGCTGCAAGAAGTTGAGGTCTGTTAGATTTCTTCCCACTCTCCGTTTCAATATATTCAGCAAGTATGGGCTTATGCTTCACATGATTGTGTATAATCTCCCGTTGTGCTTCCACGCCAAGACCCGATATTTGCTGCTTCATGGTGGATTGCCTTAGATATGCTATATATGTCTTCATAATTCACAATTATTAATAGTTGGTTACAAATGCTGAACGAACATTCAGCTTATGTAAGTAAGGACACCCAACTTAAAAATTGAATGTCCTTTTCAAGATGATACGCTATAACTGTCCTTCGTCTGCGAAGCTGTAATATCCTGCATCTGTTAATATGAGGTGGTCTGTAACTGTAATCCTCATAAGCCTTGCAGCATCCTTGACCTGCTTAGTAATCTCCATATCCTGCCTGCTTGGTTTCAGATTACCGCTTGGGTGATTATGTGCAAGAATGATAGCTACTGAATTAGTGAGCAATGCGGCTTGTAGAATTACTCTGACATCAACGGTTGTGTCTGTTATTCCACCCTCTGATATGAGCGTGTAACCTAAAACTTGGTTGGATTGGTTTAGGAACAAGACTTTGAAATATTCCTTGTAACAGATTGTACCCTCCTTATATGTGGGGAGTAAGACCTTGTAAGCGTCCTCCGAGCTATATATTTTACTCCGAGCTTTCGATGTGGATTTGTAAGTGAGTTCCACTTCTCCAACTGTGTAATCAGCTTTCATAATCTATCTATAATTGAAATTTAAAGGGTTATTAATTGAGCGGATTTAACAAGAACAAACCCTAAACACAAGTGAATTTCTTCGCTTGCATCTAAGGCTCGTTCTATGTCTTTCCCTAAATATTCAATCAAAGGAAGTTCGGAGCATTAGTGAGTAATTGGTCGGCTACGGGAATAGAGTTGTGAACATATACGCTGTCAACAAAGAATGTCTTTTTAATTGACGATGTGAGGTGATAGTGCAATTATTAAAGCATTCTTTTTTCTTCGGCAGGTATAAGGGGGACTAAAATAGGGGTGCAGTCAGACGGAACGAAGTTCCGGCTGGCTGCGCCAGCCTGCACTTCATTTAATGTCGGTTCAGTAATTCATCTTTGAACTTCTCCAGTTTGATTTTAGCACCGTCCCGATTGCTACGCTTCGGATCGAAATAATCCTTGATGATAGCTTCGGACAACGTACACATCATTCCTTTCTTACCGTCCCCATATCGGGAGTAGGTTATTCCGTGGCACTCCAACAGGTGTCCAATCCTGTCAAGCACATTCTTTACGGGGATATATAAATCGTTACCTGTTTCCGATTCAAATTCTCTGATTATATCATTAAGAAACTCTGTGCTGAATCTTCGTTGTAGGGCTTCTTCCTGCTCGGTCTGTTCCAACAGCTTCTTGATTGCAGTCTTGCTGTATTGTTGTTGCTCGATAACTTCCTGCCCCAATTTGAAGAACGCATTTATAAGCCATTCTTCCTCCACGCACTTGGCTCGGAGAAGTTGTACGGCATTTTCATCCTCCTTGATGTTGCTTAAGACGGATACAATGAACTGCCATTTCTCTTTGGTCTTGGCTGCTTTGATTCTGTAAATGTCATCTTCACCGACCACTTCTTCTTCGGGCTGGAAGTCCACATTGAAATATCCCGTTGCTTCGTATGCCTGTCTAAGTGCATCGGGTGAGAGATAATATCCTTTCACCTGCTCGTCAAGTAACAGTTGCTCTATGGCGAACCTGTCAAATCCGTTCCGCTCGGAATTTAAGACTTCATTCAACCGTAGCCGTTTTAGTTCCTTATCATAATATTTGGAATCATCAGCTTTCAGTTTCTCCTTTTGAACGGCTCGGTAAGATTTAATCCTTGCGTCAATATCCTTGTAAATTTCTTCTTCGGATTTAACTTCAAGCTCGTTGGGAATTGAAGCAATAACCGTAAGCGAGTTGTACCTCTTTCCGTTGGGGAACACATGCCTAAATCTTCCTTGACACTGAATAGCTTCGGTAAACGGATTGATTAGGGTGTGCTTCACATGATCGTAGTTCGACAACACCAGCACATCGCAAAGTTCTTTCAGATTGATGTCTATTGACGGGAAGAACCGCAAGGTAAACAAGTTCACTTTTCTTAGAGGAAGCTCCAACTTGTCCGTGCTGTGTTCCAAGAAACGGCTCTTTAGCTTATCGGCACTTTCCTTTGAACAGAATACCTTGTAGTCTTCCTCTTTTATTATTCCGTCATGCAGCAATGATTCCACGATGTTACATATACCCTCTGTTGTCTTATAGAAGATGCACACATGGGGAGAGCCGTAATCCAACAGGCTTTTTACTTCCTGCTTCACCCGACTGTAAAAGCTACGGGTCGTTATCAAAGTCATATCTTCCCGATAGTCATAGTCGGGCTTAATTTCTACCCACCTAAATTGGTGACGTAAGAACAGCGTTAAGGTGTACTTGTTCGGCTTTAACGGAGTGGCGGATACGAGAGCCTTTCCCTCAAACTTGAAGAACTCCTTCATCGGGGAAGATATGCTCCTACGGTAATCCGTGTCTTCCGTTATATGTTCGGATTCATCGTACAAGTTGAAGAATTCCTTATAGATGTTCATCTTCAAATTCTTTGCCGCCTTTAAAACTTTATCCCGAAATCCTTCGGGAGTAGTGATAATTTTCTTGTACTTGATTTTGGAGTTGTTAAGGTAGGCGGTCAGCTTCTTTACGGTTACTTCCTTGAACACTCCTTGTGCTTCGTCAAATGCTTGCACTTTGTTCTCCACCGCAGAACGATACGGCTCGATCACGATAGAATTTCTTGGACTTAACTTCGGGTTCAATTCCATGTAAGTAGCACCTGTACCTGTCATTACCTTATTAATAATGGCATTACTCGGTAGCATGGGGTAGCCTTGTCTTTTTAAGGCCTCGGACAGATACTCTCCCTTGTGGATGTTCAGTACCTCCACGTCCAATGTTCTGTTTGCCGCGTCATTCATGGTACATTGGATTTAGGGGGTAAGAAACTTGGAAGAACTGGTTATTATATGGGCGTGATGATTTTGTTACCCCACCCGAAGAATGGAGTTCAGACCCATATAACGTTGTAAAACTTGTGAGCCGATTAAGACTTGTCGGGGTGACAAGTACCGATTGGCGGCTCAATCCAATTGTTCGGATTCTTAAATTCATTGGCATAATTAGATGAATTTAGAAATTTAACAATTGGACTAAGGGAAATAAAAAAGCTCCTGCAACCAAGTTCCCTTACGATTGGATATAATTCACCCTTGCAAGGTGTGAATGAATCTTCATCCAATAATAAATTTCGGAAGTCATCGCTCCGAGAACTTAGTTGCAGAAGCCGCTACTTATGCAGTAGAATTTAATTGCTGACAAGCTTCTTATATGGTTGCCTTTCTTGATTATCTCACTTGATAACTGCACTGTCACGTGAACCATTAGGAGGGCTTATTTAAGTCTTAGCCCGTATCTTCTACCTCTGTTGTAGAATTGGCACAAAGATATAACTTTTCATTCATATTGCAATGATTTTAAAGTAAATTTTTCATTGCTTCATCTACTTGCTCATTGTCGAAACTGTCGAGGTAAGTTTGTGTAATCTTCTCCGAGCTATGCCCTAAAGATTCACTGATAATAGCCGTTGAAACTCCTGCACGTTTGAGAACTGTCGCATACGAGTGTCGGGCAACGTATGTGGTCAAGGGTAATGGCAACTTCAGTTTATCGCCAATATCTTTGAGGTACTTATTTACCTTTGCCAACACCTTATGCAGCCTGTTTGCAATCTGTACTTCCGTCTTATGAAACGGTGAAAGTATCGGGAACAAGTAAGGCGAACGCTCGTTATTGTACTTGTGAATAATTTCAACAGCCTTATCCTGCAAGGGGATGATGATTTGCTTCTTGGTCTTCTTCCTGTAATAGGTAAGTTGACCGTCCACAATGTTGCTTCGTTCCAACATAGCCATATCAATAAAGTTGATTCCAGCTGTGAAGTAGGAGAACGTAAACAGGTCTATCGCCAAACATTCCATGTTAGACTTGCCTTTATAATTGATGATCTTTTGAATGTCCTGTTTGGATATGGCTCTCTTGGCTGTCTGCTGATTTACCTTTGACAACTTGTAGGAACTGAAAGGATAGGCGGTGGTCTGCTTGTTTTCGATAGCACGGTTGAATACCGCACGTAAATGTCTAAGCCGTGTACCTATGGTATTGACGGCATAATGGTTTGACTTCATCCACTGCTCATATTTCTTTAGCCAAGCAACATCAATATCAGAGAATGGTATGTCAAGATGCTTGTTGAACTTTACAAAAGAAGAATAGGACACTTCAAACATTCCTGCGTATCTTAGCCTATGCTCGTCTTTGAGTGCTTGGATATAGTTTTGAAATTCTTCTCCAACAGATACGGGGTGCTTGGTTTGTAAGGTGTCTGTGGCTTGGAGTAAAGTCGTGGCGGTAAACTCTGCGTTATTGACTTTCTTATCCAAGATGATTCGTTGGTACTCGCTAATCTTCTCGTTTATGAGAATGAGCAATGCTTCATAGTTGGGACACTTTGGCTTGGGCAGATTCTTCTTGAAGTCCCAATGTGCAGGATTGACTGAGATTCCTAAGCTCTTGTACTTCTTCTTTCCATTCTTACAGATTCTCACCATAAGTGGTGATTCTCCATTCTTTAAGACTTTTGATTTGTAGCACGTTACATTAACAGTCGCTTCCATTCTTGGTTTAACTCTCGGTTTAACTGAACCATGTAAACCAGCGCAATTTAGGCATAAAAAAAGAGAGCTACCTTTCGGGGTAACTCTCTGAATTCTTTGGTGATCCGCCTGGGGCTCGAACCCAGGACCCCAACATTAAAAGTGTTGTGCTCTACCTGCTGAGCTAGCGAATCAGACCTTATTGCTGTTAAGCGGGTGCAAAGATAGCTACTTTTGTTTAAAAAACAAATGGATTAAGGGAAAAAGTTTTGATAACGACTTCTGTTTTTACTCTTCTTGTTGATTATCAGTCTGTTCAAACTTGTGAATTTTTTCTCTGTTTATGATGAAACGTTGATAGTAGGAGAGCATAAGGGTAGTAAGCGGAAGTGCTATAATCATACCCAGCATACCCATCAATGAACCCCAAATTGATAAAGACAGTAGGATGATGGCAGGGTTCAGGCCCGTAATCTTCCCCATGACACGCGGTACGATGAATCCGTCTTGAATGACTTGTACTATTATGAATACAGCAAGGGCTGATGCAATGATAATCCAGAAGTTCCCTCCCGTATCCGCTGCTTTCAGTATGGCCAGCACGATGGTAGGTATAAAGCCGATAATCTGCAAATAAGGCACTAGGTTTAAAGCGCCGATGAACAAGCCGAGCCCAATGGCCAGTGGGAAATCAATAATCAGAAAACCTATACTGAACAGAATACCTACACACAATGCCACGAATGCTTGTCCGCGGAAGTATCTGTTCATGCCGTCTTTTACATCGTTCATCACACTGACTACGAAAGGCCGGTATTTTTGCGGTACCAGGTGGGTCCATCCTTCGGCAATGCTTTCGTAATCCAGCAATATGAAAACTATATAGAGAAGAATGAGGAAGAAAGTGAAAAAACTGAACAGCAGATTGACGGATTCTGACAACAAGGACCAGAGCCGGGGAACGGTTTCCTTGATGGCGTTCAGCATATTCTCTTCCTTGAACAATTGGGTGACGAACTGGGTGTCTATGTTCTCACGAAGGAATTCAGAGAGTGTTTTGGGCACATTGCCGTCGTGGGTTCCGTTGGAAAAGTAGTCTATTACCAAATCTTTTACCCTGACGAATTCGTCCATCATGGGAGGCACAAGCAGATAGAAGGCGGTTCCTCCTACAATCAGAATACTGAACAAGGCGCAGAAGATGGATATGACCCGGTTCTTGAGCCTTAATCTGTACTGGAAGAAGGTGACCAGGGGGTATATCAGATAGGCAATGAGCCATGCGATGAAGAATGGCAGCAATACGCCGCTCAGACGCTTGAAGAGCATAAGGATGCCGATAATGATGACACCGAGTATGACACCTCGGATAAAACTGTCGAATGTAATCTTTTTACGTTCCATAATGCTCTGTTTTTAGTTCTTTGTTTGATTCTGCAAGTTCTGTTTTTGGGGAGTTATCGGGAGTTAGAGGCCGATAGTCCTGCAGTCAGTCTTCTTTTTGGTCTGCCTGAATAGCTTGCTGATAGCACTCCCGGCATAGCGGCTCGTATTCTTCGGTTTCTCCCAGCAGCACTTGTTTGTCGTTCTTGACGGTGCGGTGGGAGAAAGAGGCGAGTTGTCCGCATTTCACACAGATGGCGTGCACTTTGGAAACTTCGTCTGCAATGGCGCACAGTCCCGGCATAGGACCGAATGGAATACCCCGGAAGTCCATGTCCAGTCCGGCAACAATGACGCGTATACCATTGTTGGCAAGCTGGTTGCATACATCAATCAGGCCGCTATCAAAGAACTGGGCTTCGTCAATGCCCACTACATCTATCTCTGAAGTGAAGAGCAGAATGCTGGCAGACGAGTCGATGGGAGTGGAGGCTATGGAATGACTGTCATGCGATACTACATCGGCTTCGGAATAACGGGTGTCTATGGCGGGCTTGAATATCTCTACGCGTTGTTTGGCAAATTTTGCCCGTTTCAGTCTCCTTATCAGCTCTTCGGTTTTGCCGGAAAACATAGAACCGCAAATGACCTCAATTCTTCCCCTGCGTTTGGTTTCCTGTATATGATCTTCTGAGAATAATACCATGCTTTCGAGTGTTATATTTAAGCGCAAAAGTAACACTTTTGTTTGCTTTCCGATATTTTTTCATTATTTATTTCTACATTTGTAGCGTTAACACGGACTGTGTAAAGGATATGCAAACCTTATTAAATGACATAGAATTAGATATTCAGGAATTGAAATGTTTGATGCAAGCCATTTCAAGTGATACCAATCCGACATTGAGGATTGTGGCAAAACGGAATATCCAGCAGATGAAGGTACGCTTGGAGGCGTTGCAAGAACTGCTTGAGGAGGCGCCAACGGCTGTTGTGCCGCCCCTGAAGGACATCCCTACTGCTACTACTCCTTTGGCTGGACCGGTTTCTCCGGTTGTACCGGTCGTCCCTGATACAATGAAGATGGTATGTGAGGAACCGGAAACAGTTCATACGGCTGAAGCGCTCCAGACTGTTGTAACTTCGGCATCTCCTATTTTGGCAGAACGTATCAAGCCTGCCAAGGATTTGAGACATGCCATCAGTCTGAACGATTCATTCCGTTTTGTCCGCGAGCTGTTCGCAGGCGATGCTGCACGGATGAATGAAGTGGTACGACGTTTGGGTGAGGCCCCTTCTTTGGACAAGGCTATGGATATTTTCGTTTCGGAAGTGCAGCCGGATGAAGAGAATGAAGCCGCTGTCGATTTTATGGAACTCCTCAAAAAATATTTCAGCTAAACAACCGATAAGTATGGGAAAACTTTATGTAGTGCCTACCCCGGTAGGGAATTTGGAAGATATGACATTCCGTGCTATCCGGATTCTGAAAGAAGTGGATTTAATATTGGCTGAGGATACACGTACTTCCGGCATATTGCTGAAACACTTCGAAATAAAGAATGTGATGCAATCTCACCATAAATTTAATGAACATAAAACGGTTGAAAGTGTTGTTAATAGAATAAAGGGGGGAGAAACTGTAGCTTTGATTTCGGATGCAGGTACACCGGGTATATCCGACCCGGGCTTTCTGGTGGTCAGAGAGTGTGTGCGCAACGGCATCGAAGTGCAATGCCTGCCGGGAGCGACAGCTTTTGTGCCGGCATTAGTAGCTTCCGGATTGCCGAATGAGAAGTTCTGTTTTGAAGGTTTTCTTCCACAGAAGAAAGGAAGGATGACTCGCCTGAAGGCATTGGCCGGGGAGCGTCGTACCATGGTGTTCTATGAGTCTCCCCACAGATTGGTAAAAGCTTTGGCGCAGTTTACCGAACATTTCGGTGCCGGACGTCAGGCATCTGTTTCGCGGGAAATTTCAAAGGTGCACGAAGAAACGGTGCGTGGAACGCTTACAGAATTAATAGAACATTTCACGGCGAACGAACCGCGCGGTGAAATTGTGATTGTAGTAGCAGGAATAGACGATTAAATAACTTCATTAACCAAACGTAAAACGAAAGCGTATGAAAAAGTTAGCAGTTTTAATTGTATGCGCGGCTGTAATGGCTTCGTGTGACAGTTTCTCTGGTGGCAGTAAGAACCAGCTGAAAGCTGAAAATGATTCTTTATTGATGGAACTGACTCAGCGTAATGCTGAATTAGACGAGATGATGGGTACTTTCAATGATATTTCAGAGGGATTCCGCCAGATTAATGCGGCGGAGAGCCGTGTGGATTTGCAACGTGGCGCTGTGGCAGAAGGCTCTTTGAATGCCAAGCAGCAGATTGCGTCGGACATTGAATTTATCCGTAAACAGATGGAAGAGAACAAGGAGCAGATTGCCAAACTGCAATCTATGTTGAAGAACAGCAAAAACAACTCTGTTCAGTTGAAGAGAGCTGTAGAATCTTTGACTCAGGAGTTGGTGGCAAAGACCCAGCGTATTGAAGAATTGCAGGCTGAGCTGGCTTCCAAGAATATCCGTATCCAGGAACTGGATGCTGCCGTGACCGGCTTGTCTAGTGAGAAGGAGGAATTGACTGCCGAAAATGAGGCGAAGGCCAAAACCGTTGCCGAGCAAGATAAGGCACTTAACACAGCTTGGTTTGTGTTTGGCACAAAGAAGGAGCTGAAAGACCAGAAGATATTGACAAATACCGGGCTTTTCAAAAAAGGCCAGGTGCTGAAAGATTCTGATATCAACAAGGACTACTTTACACAAGTGGATATCCGTACGACAAAAGAGATTAAACTATACTCCAAAGATGCTGATATCTTGACCACTCATCCTGCTGGCTCTTATGCGTTGGAGAAAGATGATAAAGGACAGCTGACTTTGAAGATTACAAATCCGAAAGACTTCTGGAGTGTGTCCAAGTATTTGGTAATCCAAGTAAAATAACACTGTTATAAGATTGATACAGAACGGACGCAGGTTATTGGAATTGATAATCTGCGTCTATTTTTATATATACCTTTCCTTTAAGTAATGGCATCTCAATATAAAAACCTCTTTTTTGATCTGGACGATACGCTTTGGGCATTTTCCCTTAATGCACGTGATACATTCGAAGAAATGTATCACAAGTATGACTATGGTCGTTTCTTTCGCTCTTTCCTGCATTTCTATACTCTTTATCAGCATCGTAATACAGAGCTGTGGGAAGAATACGGTAGAGGGCAGGTCAGTAAGGAAGAGTTGAACCGCCAGCGTTTCCTATATCCTCTGGAGGCAGTAGGGGCGAGGGATGTTGCTTTGGCTGAGGCTTTTTCTGATGATTTCTTTTCGGTCATTCCCACAAAAAATCGGCTGATGCCGCATGCTTATGAGGTGCTGGAATATTTGGCGGGGAAATATAACCTCTATATCCTTTCCAATGGTTTCCAAGAACTGCAATGTCATAAGATGCGTTCGGCGGGTATCGACCGCTTTTTTAAGAAGATTGTTCTCTCTGATGACATCGGTGTCTTGAAGCCCTGGCCCGAAATCTTTCATTTTGCACTTTCTGCCACACAATCCGAAGTGCGTGATTCTTTGATGATAGGCGATAGTTGGGAGAATGATGTGGCAGGAGCCAAAGGAGTGGGCATGCACCAAGTGTTTTATAATGTAACAGGGAAGGAAGAACTGCCTTTCCAACCGACTTATCATATCAGTAATCTGAAAGAATTGATGCAGATTTTGTGACATTGAAATTTTTAGTTGTACTTTTGTCTGCAGAAACGTATATTATACAGCTATGGACACAATCTTACCTTTCGCTTTACTTTGTTTTACCTCCTTCTTTACGTTGACAAACCCTCTCGGCACCATGCCGGTGTTTTTGACCATGACGCATGGAATGACAGACCGTGAACGGCAGTCGGTAGTATCGCGCGCCACTTTGGTTGCCTTTATTACGATTATGGTTTTTACGTTTGCGGGACAGTTCCTCTTTAAGTTCTTCGGTATCTCTACCAATGGTTTCCGTATTGCCGGTGGAGTTATTATCTTTAAGATTGGCTTCGATATGCTGCAAGCCCGTTATACCCCAATGAAGCTGAAAGACGAGGAAATCAAGACTTATGCCGATGATATTTCCATTACTCCTCTTGGAATTCCGATGCTTTGTGGTCCTGGTGCCATAGCCAATGCCATTGTGCTGATGCAGGATGCCCACACCATTCAGATGAAAGGAGTTCTTATAGGAATGATTGCCTTTATTTATCTGATTACCTTTTTCATATTGCGTGCTTCCACGCGGTTGGTCAAAATTTTGGGTGAGACGGGAAACAATGTGATGATGCGCCTAATGGGACTTATCCTGATGGTTATTGCCGTTGAGTGTTTTGTCAGCGGAGTGAAACCTATATTGGTGGATATATTGAAAGAAGGAGGCATACCATCACTGGCACACCTCCTCTAAACACTTTATTTATAAAAACACATTGGGAGAATTCCCAAGTTTCTTTAGGCTACTATTGATTAATAGCCTGGATTTTGTTCTATGTTCGGATTGGCATTGATTTCACCGACGGGAATCAACGGGAGCGCTTTCTTGGAGTCGCGGTTGAATGTACGCGCTTCTTCGCTCAGTACGTCGTGCCATCCTCTGTCATTAACGTCCGTGTAGCGTGTAACGGTTTCACCTCGGCGCATAACATCGAAGTAGCGCTGTCCTTCACCTACAAGTTCCTTGCGGCGTTCGATGTATATGCGGTCTAATGTGATGTTTCCGCTGGTTACTTGTTTGCTTTCATCCGTTGTGCGGTTGGAGATGATATCGTTCAGCAAGTTGGCAGCCTTGTTCTTGTCTCCGGCTTGGAAAGCTGCTTCTGCTGCTGACAAGTAAACCTCTGACAAACGCAGCAATGGGACATTGGAGTAACGTACATCTCCGTTTACAGCAGGCATTTTGTTGATGTAAACTTTACGTTTGTCAAATCCTCCTGCTGCCGCTGCCAATAATATGTCGTTACGGATGTCTGCCGGGTCGGATGTAAGCATGTCAGAGAAGTCTTTTGTGACAATTACATCTCCATATCCGGGAGAAGCGCCAGCCTTGTCTGCATATAAGTAGGCAATACCTTCACGGTCTGTCCAGTCAGTATTGTTGTTGATGGAAATCTCGAACATGATTTCTTTTGAATGATTGGCATCACTTTTGCTCCATGCAGCAACATATTCTGACGGTTCCCAAAGTTTGTAAGACGAGTTTGATATGATGTCTTCAGCTACGGATAAAGCCTTGCTCCATTCGCCTTTTGTCATATATACACGTACCTGCAAGGCTTTGGCAGCCCAAAGGTTGACATAACCCACTTCATTAGTTTTGGGCAGTGCATTTGAGTTGATTGCATCTGTCAAATCCTTTTCAATAGCCTCATAACATTGGGCTACCGTGCTGCGGCTTGGCTTTTCTGTCGATTCCAGCGGGGAGGTAGCGATGGGCACACCGAGTGAGCTGCCTTGATCTACCGTATAAGGTTTACCGTAGATACGTGTAAGGTCAAACAGTGCCATGGCGCGCAGAACTTTTGCTTCTGCATCATATTGGTCAATAGTGGCTTTTGCCTCTGCCGCGTCGGTCAGGTTGCCACTTTCTGCTGCCTGAATCAGACGGTTGGCGCGTGCTATGACTACATAAGGCATCTGCCATACGGCTGTTGAGGTGGTGAAATTGTCGGCAGTTGTATATTCCATATAATAGTAGAAGTTTGCTCTTCCACTTCCACCGTTATATTCATATTGGATATCTTCCCCTCTCATGTCACCGTATACGAACATGAGGCGTCCATAATAATTAATCAGGCTACTGTTACCTTTAACGGCAGCATAAAGTCCCGTCCGCACATTGGCCAAATCATCGCTGTTCTTGATTGCGGTTTCAGCATCTATTCCGTCTGCGGGTGACTGATCCAGCCAACTGTTGAGGCATGATGAAGTGCTGACTGCCATAGCTGCGCAAAGCGTTGCTGTGTATAATGTCTTTAATATTTTCATTTTCGTATCTTTATTAGTTAGAAATTCAATTCTATTCCGAATGTATATGTTCTCAATGCCGGAGTCTCAAATGTGCATAGTCCGTCTACACGCATTTCCGGATCTACAAATAAGTCTTTAGACTTCCATGTAAGCAGGTTGGAACCAGAGAAGTAGATTCTGGCTTTGCTGAGCCCAAGCTTGCTGATATAGTTTTGCGGAATGCTTACGCCTAATGTGAGGTTCTTCAGACGTAGATAATCAGTAGGCATCAGCCAGCGTGAAGACAGTGAAGCTGCGCTTCCATATTCAAATTTAGGCAATGTGGCATTCGTGTCGCCCGGGCCCGTCCACATCTTTGAGATGTCATAGTATGTCGGTACGGCACCACCGTATAGATATGAACCGCCATTGGAGTGCTGCCAAGTGGAGTAGTCAAAAGCATCACCACCCAATGAATAAGTGAAAGTGAAGCCCAAGTCGATAAACTTCCATTTGAGGTTGTTGGTAAGACCGCCTTCTATACTAGCCTGATGCTTGCCTACAATAGTTTTGTTGGCTTCAGAGATATTTGTAGTAGTCTTGCGGGCGTTCTCTGTTCCGTCATTCAGATAGAACATTTCTTTACCGGTCTCAGCGTCGACTCCGGCGTATTCATAAACATAGTATGAATAGTAAGGTTCGCCTACACGGTGAATCAGCGGTCCTGATACGATTTCATTCTGCTGGCCATCCAATTTAGTCAGTTTGTTGCTGTTGTGTGCCATGTTCAGAGAAGTGGTCCACGTGAAATCCTTGTTTCTGAAATTGGTTGATGTAATGGTCAACTCAAAACCGGAGTTCTTCAGTGAACCGATGTTTTGCGGAGTGGTATATCCATAATTGCCATCATAATATCCGCCAACTTGTGATACGGGGAGGTCGTATATAAGGTCGCTGGTTTTACGCTGATAGTAGTCGAATGTTACAGAGATACGGTCAATGAATGAAAGGTCGAGACCGATATTCCATGTTTTGTTCTTTTCCCATTTCAGGTCCGGGTTTGCAATTCCGACGATTGACATTCCTGACTGTCCATTGTATATGATTCCATATTTATAAAGATTCATATAAGCGTAATAGTCTGAAGGTTGCGTTCCGTTTACACCGTATGACACACGGAGCTTTCCATCTGTCAATACACTCTTGACGGGATTTAGGAAACTTTCGTCTATGAATCTCCATGCTCCAGAAACCGACCAGAAACTTCCCCAACGGTTTTCTCTTGCCAGACGTGAACTTCCGTCGGTACGATAGCTGAGACCGAGATAATATCTGTCTGCGTAGTTATAATTGGCACGTCCGAGGAACGAAGTCATGCGATAGCTCTGTCTGTTGGTCTCGGCACTTGTTGAACCGGCATTTGTCAATTCGTACAAATCACCCGGATAGTCTTGGCCTGCCATGTAGTTGAAAGCATATTCCGTATCTTGTGTTTCAAAACCAAGCAGGGCATCAATATTGTGCAGACCGAAAGAGTTGATGTAAGAGAGCTGGGTTTGTGTATTCAGCTGGTCATTACGATTGACAATACGCTGCATGACACCACCCGGAGCGCCGTTGTTTGAGTGTCTGTCCCAAAGAACATCATTGGTACCTTGTGCGTAATCATAAGCAATCTTTTCACTTAAATTCAACTTGTCCCAAATATTATAGGTCAACTTGATTGTATTGAATGCCTTCATCAGGGTATAAACGTCGGAGCTGTGTTCTCTTTCATACAAAGGATTGACTCCAAATACGCCGCAACCATTGTTTAATGTGCCGTCTTCATTATAAGGGGTTGATGAGGGGCTCTGGAAGAATGCGTAATTGGCCACAGGCCCATCATAGGAGGTCGCTTCATTGGTTTTGTTTTGTCTTACTTTTGAGAATTGGCTTGTAACTTGAACCTCAAAGTCTCCAAACTTATGAGTGAGGTTTGCATTACCAGTGAAACGTTCCAGACCTTGTTTGTAAATGATACCTTCCTGATTGGTATAAGCTACTGAGGTGTAGAACTTGGTACGGTCATTGCCACCAGATACGCTCAGCTGGTAGTTCTGATGAGAACCGTTACGGAAAAGCAGGTCTTTCCAATCCGTCCATCCGGTCGAGGGTTTTGAAGCAAAGTCCTCGATGTTCTGGTCTGCAAAAGTTGCGGCATCTGCATCGGACATGTTTCCGGTGTATAACCCGTAATTCTTGAGACCGGTCCATAAGAGTTCGCGGCGCGAGTCACCGTCGAGCATAGGACGATAATCTATTGCCATGTTTGAGAAACCCCAGTCGGAACGGAAACTTACATTTGTTTTGCCTTGTTTTCCGCTTTTCGTCGTAATGACCACAACACCGTTAGCAGCACGCGAGCCGTAAAGAGAGGCAGCCGCCGCATCTTTGATAACTGTGATAGACTCGATGTCATTGGTATTGAGTGAAGACAAAATATCAGTTCCTGCATCACTATAAGTGAACTCGGATAAGTCTCCACTTGTGACCGGTGTTCCGTCAATAACATAAAGCGGATTGTTTCCGGCATTGATGGAACCCATACCACGTACACGGATACTGCTTACAGAACCCGGATTACTTGAACTTGAGCCAAAAGTAACACCAGCGACATTACCAGAAAGTTTGTCGGCAACAGAAAGAACAGGTACATCTTCCAAGGTGGAAGTGTTTACAGTAGAAGCAGCTCCAGTAAATGATGCTTTTTTAAATGTACCGTAACCGGTAACCACAACCTCTTCAAGCAGCTCAGAATCGGATTTCAAAATTACCTTTACATGAGGTTTAATCGTTACTTCTTGGGTTTGCATACCAACAAACGAAATCACCAGAGTTTTCGCGGAACT
>NZ_QTLM01000024.1:0-43031 GCF_003602695.1 Bacteroides sp. AM07-18 | reverse complement strand
TAAAAAGAAAAAGCGTCTAGCTAAATCAGGAAAAGACATTTACCCCAGGATGTAACTACCTTTACCCCGATATGTAACGGCCTTTACCCCGGTGTGTAACGGCCTTTACCCCGGTGTGTAAAGAGTCTTTCCCCGGCATGTAACGTCTTTTACATAAGGATGTAACAACGCTGTAAATGTAATGTATTGACAATAAGTTCCTAAACCCATCCATCAGTTTACCACTTCTTATACTGCAAATGACTATTTCTGCCATCCTCCTTCATCGTGGAATATAGAATTAAATAATAATCACACAAAGTATATTTTCAGCAAAAAACTTTTAAATAAATAATAAAAACACCACCTTTGTAGTTCATTCTTTCAGAGTCTATGTGGAATAGTACTTTACTATACAAAGACACTACCATTCAGAATGCGTAAATGTAAGATGAATCAATATGCAGAAAGAAAATGATACTTTATTGGTAGCCAAGTTGAGAGAAGGCAATAAATTTGCCTTTGAAGCATTGTACGAAAAATACAGTGCCAGGCTGTACAACACCATCGTCCTTCTCGTATATGACAAATCATTAGCCAAAGACATCACCCAAAGCAGCTTCATGACGATATGGGAAAAACGCAGTAATCTGGATACCGAGAAAAGTTTTCCGGCATATCTATGCACCATCGCACGCAACATGGTATACAAAGAAACCGAACGAAGATTATTACACAACAAATTTGTAGAAAACAAGCTGAAAACAGAAGCAGAGGCTATCGAGGAAGATACGATGGATATGGACGTCTCCATCATTGAAAAACAGATAGAGCAACTTCTGCAAAGCCTGCCAGAAGTTTCACGGGAAGTCTTTCAGCTGAAAAGAGCAGGAAAACTGTCCAACAAGGAAATCGCCTCACAGCTAGATTTGACGGAACGTGCCGTAGAGGCTCATTTCTACCGTACTATGAAACTACTGAAAGAAGAATTACGCAAATTCATCATGCTTTTCCTCTCCTTCTACTTTCTAAATAATTGTTAAAGCACGAAAATCCGTGAGTGTTTTGGCAGGCATACAGATATATACTACAGAACATGGATAAAAAAGACAGTCATATTGAACTTTTGGATCGTTTCTTTCGAGGACTGACCAGCCCTGAAGAAGATGTACAGTTGAAATCATGGATTAAGCGACCGGATTTTCAACAGAAATTTTCCGCATACTATCAGCAATGCTGGGCACTGGCTCCGGACACGATGGACAAAGCCGTACAAAATGAAATGTTCACCGAACTTTTAAGCCAGATAGACGCAAGTTCCACCACGGAAACGAAGGTCCTGAAAACAAGGAACCGTTTCCTGCGTCAGATTGGGCGCTATGCTGCAGTTGCCTGCATCATATTGGCAGTGGGAAGCGGAGCCTATTATGCAGGAGTCAAACGACCGGCCGATGACGCCAATACAGAAGTCACCATGTCCGTATCCAACGGGCAGAAGGCCGACATCATTTTGGCTGACGGCACAAAGGTCTACATCAATTCTGATTCAAGAATTGTATATGACAACACTTACAACAAGAAAACACGTATGGTCTCCCTGGAAGGAGAGGCCTATTTTGAAGTTGCAAAGGACAAGGAAAAGCCTTTCATCGTGAAAGCAAATGGCATCAATGTACAAGCGTTAGGTACAAGCTTCAATATACGTGCACATAAAGACGATAAATCAGTAGCTGTAATCCTGATAAGTGGAAAGGTTAAAGTAGACGACGGCAGACACGAGGCATATATGAAGCCAAACGAAAGGCTCGTTTGCAACCTGACCAATGGACAGTTCGAAAAAAGCGAGCTTCATCCTAATGCAAGTTATTTGCTATGGAGAAGCAATGAACTAGCGTTCTACGGTGAATCTTTTGAAGAAATTTGTACCATGCTTACACGAATGTATAATTGCAAATTTATATTCAAAAACGAGAAAGTAAAACAATATACTTATCACGGCATCATCAAGAATAGCAGTTTGAATAATGTATTAGAATACATCAGCCAAGCTGGCGGCATTAATTACAAAATAAAATCTGATAATACGATCGTAATATATTAGTAGTGTTTAATAAACTCTTTATGTTAACTTAAAAAGGAAAATATGGAATAGATTTTATAAACTTTTTACTTCATCAAACACAACTGCCAGCTTTCGGCAGCAAAATAAAATTCTAGTTTAAACATTCACGAGAAATTCGTCATAAGTTACTCTAATATCTTATTAGAGCAGGTCTTTGGTACGCCTTTCTCAAAATAAAAAACAATTAATCTAATATTATTAGACATGAGACAAAACAAAATGATTATGCGGTCTTTAGTACTGCTGGGTGCCCTGTTTTTCTGGGGAAACAGCTTCGCCCAAATCAGTTTATCTGTAAACAAGCAGACCATCAAGCAGATTATACCGCAAATTGAAAAAGCTAGCGGTTATAACGTATTCTACACAGACAAACTTCCCAATCTTGAAACAAAAAAGGATTTAAATGTATCAAATGCTTCACTTGAGGCCGTATTGAAAGAATTATTTAAAGGAACGAAAATCTCCTTTGAAATAAAAGCAAACAAGCAGATTTTGCTGTTCCAGCAAACCAACAAATCTGTAGGTGCTAAAAAGAAAGTAACCGGTAGAATCGTAGACGAAAATGATGAGCCGCTTATCGGAGCTTCCGTTATTATCAAAGGCTCTACACAAGGAACAATAACCAACATTGACGGTGAATATACATTGGAAGATGTGCCGGAGAAAGCTACTCTAACCGTTTCTTACGTAGGCTATATACCGGCATCTGTTGCTGTCAACGGTAAAAACGCAATCAATGTAGTGCTGCAAGAAGATTCAAAGACTTTGGAAGAAGTTGTTGTTATCGGTTATGGTACCGTAAAAAAGAAAGACTTGACCGGTGCAGTAGGTTCTGTGGGAGGTGCAGAAGTAGCCGCCCGTAAAACAACTTCCCTTTCCACCGCTTTGCAAGGAACCATCCCAGGGTTAATGGTAACCCGTAACAATAATGCGCCTGGTGCAAATGCAGACAAGATATATGTACGTGGTATCACAACCATCGGGAATTCAGATCCTCTGGTTATCGTTGATGGAGTGCCTGGTGACATCAATTCAGTAAATGCCAACGACGTTGAGAGCATTTCTGTATTGAAAGATGCTGCTTCCGCTGCTATCTATGGTTCTCGTGCCGCTGCCGGCGTTATTCTTGTCACCACCAAAAGAGCCAGTGACAAGGAACTGTCATTGACCTATAACGGTGAATTCGGTTGGGAAATACCTACCGCAGAGCCTGAGGTTGTAGGCGTGCAACGTTTTCTGGAAATGGCTAATGAATTACGATATACAGATAATCCGGACGGTGGCAAATACCAAGCCTATTCAGAAGATCAAGTTAATAACTGGGTGAAAAACAATGCAACCAATCCCAACCAGTATCCTATAACCGACTGGCAAGATCTGATTCTTGAGAAATCCGCAACCCGTCAAAGTCACAGTATCCACCTTTCAGGCGGTAGCAAGGTTGTTAAGACCAAAGCATCCTTGGCGTATGATGAAGTAGGCGGTCTGTACGGTGACCGTTATTTCCAACGCTATACATTACGTGTAAACAATGACTTCAACATTACCCAAAAGTTAAGTGCTACATTGGACTTCAATGTTAAGCGCACTAAACACCACATGCCGCAATTCACTCCATTCGGAATGATGCGCTACATGCCTGCTATTTATGCAGGAGTATGGGATGACGGCCGTATAGCTGAAGGCAAATCGGGAGCCAACCCTTATGGATTGATGAAATTGGGTGGTACAACAGAAAAATGGTACACAGCATTGGGCGGTAAAGCATCTATTGATTTCAAGCCTTTTGACGGATTTAAAATTTCAGCAATCGTTGCTCCTCGCTTTAATTACGACAAGTTCAAAACATTCAAGAAAGCAGCCAGCTATACATTGGCAGATGATCCCAATACAATAGGGGGATACTTAGACAACAGCGGACTATACAACACAACCAAACTCTCAGAAACCCGCAATGACAGCTACAATGTCACTACACAATTAATAGCAAACTATGCAAAGAAGTTTGCCGGAAAACATGACATCAACCTTATGGCAGGTTACGAAAACTATTACGAATATATTGAAGAATTAGGTGCTGACAGAGACGGCTACGTTCTCACGAACTTTCCATACCTCAATAATGGACCTAAAGATTTAATTGGCAACTCTGGAAAAGGAAAAGAGTACGCTTATCGTTCCTACTTCGGACGTGTCATGTACAGCTATGCCGACAGATATTTATTCCAGGCTAATATACGTCATGACGGCTCATCACGTTTTGCAAAGAAACACAGATGGGGTACATTCCCTTCCTTCTCTGCCGGTTGGGTACTCAGCGAAGAAAATTTCATGAAGAATCTTAATTGGGACTGGCTGTCATTCTTGAAGATTAGAGCTACATGGGGAGCATTGGGTAATGAACGTATTGGCGATTTTCCATATATGTCAACCATTGCATTTGGGAACACTATTTTCTATCAAAACAACGGTATTTATTTTGACCAAACTGCATCTCAACAGAAATATGCCATTGAAAATGTAACATGGGAGAAAACTGAATCTACAGACATTGGGTTAGACATTTCTTTCTTGAACAACCGCTTACGTGTGAACGGTGACTATTACTGGAAAAATACTAAAGACATGCTATTAGCAATGGCTATCCCTGATTTTCTAGGATTCTCTGACCCAGACGTCAATGCCGGCAAAATGTCAACCAAAGGTTATGAATTGAATGTCAGCTGGAATGACCACATCGGTGACTTCAGCTACGGAATAGCCATTAACTTCTCTGACTTCACCTCCAAAATGGGGGATTTACAAGGAACCCAATTCCTCGGTGACAAAGTTAAAATGGAAGGCAGTGAATTCAATGAGTGGTATGGCTATGTTAGCGATGGTCTTTTCCTGACAGAAGAAGACTTAAAGAATTCTCCCAAAATCAATGATAAGAACACTCAATTGGGCGATATTAAATACAAAGACATATCTGGTCCTGACGGTGTACCCGACGGAAAGATTTCTCCTGAATATGACCGAGTATTACTAGGCAGCTCATTACCCCATTTCCTATATGGTGGTAATATCAATTTGGGCTACAAAAATTTTGACCTTTCATTGGCATTCCAAGGTGTCGGAAAACAAAATGCACGCTTGGCAAGAGAAATGGTAGAACCATTCCGTAACAATTACGGGAATTTCCCCGCCATCATTGATGGAAACTATTGGAGTCCTTATAATACGGACGAACAAAACGCAGTTGCCAAATATCCTCGTCTAACCCATGTAAACAAAAGTTCCAACTATGCCATGTCAGATTATTGGCTGTTCAACGGAGGTTATTTCCGTCTCAAAAATATAACTTTAGGCTATACATTCCCTAAAGAATGGATGAACGCAATAGGTATCAAAGGTGCACGCATTTATGCCAGTGCTTCCGATCTATTCTGTTTGAGCAAATATCCGAAAGGATGGGACCCTGAAATGGGAGTAAGTGAATATCCTATCACAACATCTATATTGTTAGGCGTATCTGTTAACTTTTAAAAGAAAGAAAAAAAATGAAACATAAATTTATAATATTAGCTTTAGGACTTGGATTTTTAGCAAGTTCCTGCAATGACTTGGACTTAGTTCCATTGTCTGAGGCCTCCACTGAAAACTGGTATTCTTCAGAAGAAGAACTATTGATGGCTGCCAATGAATTCTATAAAATCGGATATTGGAATAAAATGAACCAGGGACTTCTGGAACAAGCCACCGACAACTTCACCTATAGAAATGTGAATCGTTGCAACCTCCTAGACGGTACAGTAAATGGTGATGGTGGAACAGAGAACTGGTATCCAGTAGAGCAATGGCAATCAAACTATAAATGTATAACGATGGCCAATACATTTCTTGAAAAATCTGAGCGCGCCGAAAAGGCTGGTGTCTCTGAAAAAATATTGAATCAATACAGAGGAGAAGCTTACTTTACAAGAGCTTGTAAATATGCAGTACTCGTTTCTTTCTTTGGTGATGTTGTCTGGCTAGATAAGAATATTTACATTGAAGAAGCCTTCCAAAAAGGACGTACTCCAAAAAAAGAGATTATACCTTTAATTTACCAAGACTTCGACAAAGCAATTTCTATGTTACCAGTATCTTATACCGGTAACTCGACACAACGTTTCACAAAAGGTGCTGCATTAGCCATGAAAGCACGTTTTGCCCTTTACATGGGTGATTGGGAACTTGCGGCCGAATCAGCTAAAGCGTGTATGAATTTGCAAGCTTATCAATTACATCCCGACTTCAGCGACTTATTTCTGATGAATACCAAAAATTCCATAGAAAGCATTCTTGTATTCCCACGTTCCGTGCAATACAACATTCTATACGATGCTACTGCCACAAAAAATGAGCTGCCTAGAAATGCTGGAGGATACGGTTCGTATGCACCCTCTTGGGACTTGTTGGCTTCGTTCCTCTGTACAGATGGGTTGCCCATTGACGAGTCACCTCTTTTTGATCCCCACAATCCTTTCAAGAACCGTGACCCCCGTTGTACTGCCACCATTGTAGAATTTGGAACCCGCCATTGTAGCTTTGACTTTGATCCTCATCCCGATGCATTAAAAGTAATGAACTACAAAACCGGTAAAATGGTAACCAACCAAGATACCCGTGCCAATGCGCAATACACCTCATTCAATGCATTGCTATGGAAAAAGGGTATTGACGATTCTTGGGTAGATAACAAACAAAAAGTGGAAAGTGACTATATTGAAATACGTTACGCAGAAGTATTGTTGACTTATGCAGAAGCCATGATTGAACTGAACAAGATTGACGAATCTGTATTAGAAGCCATCAATAGTGTACGTGCCAGAGCATACGGAGTGAAATCTTCTGAAACAGACAAATATCCGGCAGTAACAGCACGTGACCAAAAGTCCTTACGCCAGACAGTCAGACTGGAACGTCGCGTAGAGTTTGCTAAAGAAGGACTCCGCTACATGGACCTCATTCGTTGGAAATTGGCAACCAAAGCTCTGAACACCAAGAACTACGGCATTCTATATCCTGCTGACATATTAAGAGACAAAGTTACATCAAAAGGACTGTGGTTCTGGCCTACTACACCACAGATAGATGAAGATGGAATCGCAGACTTCTCTGCTATGGAAAAAGAAGGCTTAATCCAAGTACTTTCCCAGCGCAAATGGGACGAACGGCAGTATTTATGGCCAATCCCCACATCTGAAATCATTATTAATGAAAACATGAAACAGAATCCAGGGTATTAACGGTTAGACATTATAGGTAAAAAGATTGTGAATAAAAGGATAAACAAACTGTAATGAAAGGACTGCCCCTGCAAATTAGAAATCCAGGGCAGCCCTTTTATACCGTTTCCACAACAAAATAAAGAACCGCATATTTATGAGAAGAATTATATTGATTTTAAGTCTACTGTTCTGTAGCCAGCTTATCACAGCCTCCAATCTATTGATAGAAGCAGAAAGCTTTGACCAAAAAGGAGGATGGGTAGTAGACCAGCAATTCATGGACCTTATGGGGTCACCCTATCTAATGGCTCATGGAATGGGGATCCCGGTTGAGGATGCTTCCACTACCATATCTTTTCCCGAGAGCGGTACATATTATGTATATGTACGTACCTATAACTGGACTTCTCCCTGGCATGATGGCAAAGGACCAGGAAAGTTCACTCTAAAAATCGGTAATAAAAAGCTGCCTATAGTTTTAGGGGATGAAGGCAACCAATGGATGTGGCAACCCGCCGGAAAAATTTCAGTAAAGGCTGGGAATAGTAATCTAACATTAAAAGACTTGACCGGTTTCAATGGCCGTTGCGATGCTATTTATTTTACAACAGAAAAAGAGCAACTACCTCCTAACGAAACTGTACAACTGACAGATTTCCGTAAAAAGATGCTGGATATTCCAGCCGAACCGGAGCAATACTCCTATGATGTGATTGTAACTGGTGGCGGTATAGCCGGTATGTGTGCAGCCGCAACCGCTTCCAGATTGGGATGCAAAGTGGCATTAATCAACGACCGCCCAGTACTTGGCGGCAATAATAGCTCTGAAGTCAGGGTTCACTTAGGGGGCAATATCGGAGTAGGCCCCAATTCCGGACTGGGACGTATGATAAGAGAATTCGGACATTCTAAAGAAGGAAATGCCAAACCTGCCGCAAACTATGAAGATGAAAAGAAGGAGCTTTTTATCGCCAATGAAAAGAATATCACCCTTTATGCCAACTACCGTGCCATATCTGTAAAGACCGATGGCAACAGAATAGAATCTGTCATCATCAAGCATATAGAGAATGGAAAAGAAGTGGAACTGAAAGCACCATTGTTCTCCGACTGTACCGGAGACGGCACCATCGGGTATCTGGCCGGTGCAGACTACAACATGGGACGCGAATCCCGTGCCGAATACGGAGAAGAGCTGGCACCAATTCAACCGGACAAAATGACAATGGGTTCATCCGTACAATGGTACTCTGCAGACAAAGGTAAACCTACCCGTTTCCCTATTTTCTCGTACGGTCTGCAATTCAATGAAAAAAATTGCGAAAAAGTGACGATGGGTGAATGGAAATGGGAAACCGGCATGAACTTCAATCAAATCGACGACTTCGAACGTATACGTGATTATGGCTTAATGGTCATCTATTCTAATTGGAGTTTTCTGAAAAATGAATTAAAGGACAACAAGAAATATAAGAACCGCGCATTGGACTGGGTAGCCTATATTGCCGGAAAACGCGAGTCACGCCGATTGTTGGGCGATTATATTCTAAAGCAAGATGATATAGATAAAAATGTCTATCACGAAGATGCCTCCTTCGTCACAACCTGGAGCATCGACCTGCATTTCCCGGATTCGCTCAATGCATCACACTTTCCTGATGCGCCTTTCAAAGCAGCAACCAAACACATCCATATATATCCTTATGCAGTGCCCTATCGCTGCCTATATTCCAGAAATATCGAGAATCTTTTTATGGCGGGCCGCAATATCAGTGTTACCCATGTGGCACTGGGCACTGTCCGCGTAATGCGTACCACCGGAATGATGGGCGAAGTTGTCGGGATGGCGGCTTCCTTATGTAAAAAGTACAACACCACTCCGAGAGGAGTATATCAGAAACACCTACCGGAATTGAAAGCACTGATGAAAGAGGGAGTAGGAAAAAAAGAAGGGATTCCCGATAATCAGAAGTTCAATGAACAAAAATTATTAAAAGAGCCTCGTATATTTATCATTGAAAAAAACAAGAAGTAAGAAACACGTTGATACTACAATTTAAGTATTAATAAAACACGCATATCATGAAAAATATTCTAACATTATTATTTGTCCTTTTCGGAGGATATTCGTTACACGCACAAGATACTTGTTACGGCCGTCTGAAAAATGACACTTTAACCATCGGAAACAGCTTGGTCGAACGTACCTTTTTGTGGAACGGGGGAAATATCATAACTTACCGTCTGACCGACAAGAGTAATGGAAAATCATGGAAGAACCACAGCCTTACTCCAGATTTCAGAGTAACGAAAAATTTGCCGCAACCATCAAACGGTTCACTCAAAGTAGTTCCCGTAAAAGAGACTAAAATATTTCCCGCTTATCTGAAAGTAGAAGTTTCTTTCAGCCTGGAGAAGCTAGATATAAAACGGGTATATCGTATTTATGATGATTGTCCAGCCATAGCCTGCGACACCTATTTAAGAGGAACAGTAAACAGTATTTTCGGAGGCAGAGAAGTTAGTGCAGCCGACCGGAAGAATATTGAATTCGCCGAAGACATGAAATCTAAAGAAGTAACCGCTGTACTAGACCAGTTCCATTTCCAAGGACAACATTGGCACGCTCGCAGCGTGGAATTTTCCGATGTGACCGACTGGCACAACAACCTGGTTTTCGAGAAAGAGATTATTTCCTATCGCAAACTGGGATATCGCGGCAATCTGCTGTTTGCCTTTAATGGCGAGGACAACTGTGGCATCTTCTTTTTAAAAGAGGCTCCCTGCTCTTCGGTACAATTAGCCTATCAAGGAAAGGATTTTCTGACTGATTTCGGGAAGTTTACAGTAACCGGCCTGGGCATTACCGAGAAAGACGTGACTCCCGACCGTTGGACCAAAACATACGGATGCGTATTGGGAATATACGGAGAAGATGAACTGAGCCGACTACAAGCGCTTCGTTCATATCAGAAGAATATACGTACTTACCGGGCCGACCGCGACGAGATGATTATGATGAACACCTGGGGAGACCGTAGCCAGGACTCAAAAGTAAACGAATCCTTCTGTTTGAAAGAACTGGAACGCGCCGCCCGTCTGGGAATCACCCATTTCCAGATTGATGATGGCTGGCAAATAGGTAAAAGCCCTAATTCAGCTGTAGCCCGCGGTTCATTCAAGAACATTTGGAACAATAAAGACTACTGGAAACCCGATCCGCAAAAGTATCCACGTGGTTTGCATCCCATCGTAAAACGTGGCAAGGAATTAGGTATTGAAATCGGTCTTTGGTTCAATCCCAGCATACAAAATGATTTTGCCGATTGGCAGAAAGATGCGCAAGCACTCATCAGCCTCTATCGCGAATACGGCATCAAAGTATTCAAGATAGACGGGCTCACCATTCCCAGTAAAGAAGCCGAAACAAACCTGCACCGCTTATTCAACAAAGTGCTGGAAGAGACGGACGAGGAAGTGATTTTCAACCTTGATGCGACAGCCAGCCGCCGCGGAGGCTACCACATGTTCAATGAATATGGAAATATCTTTCTGGAAAACCGTTATACCGACTGGCAGAACTACTATCCTTACTGGACTTTGCGTAACCTCTGGATGCTTTCCAAATATGTTCCGGCAGAAAAGCTGCAAATAGAGTTCCTGAACAAATGGAGAAATACGGATAAATATAAAGGAGAAGTCTTCGCTCCGGAAAACTATTCATTTGAATATCTGTTTGCTACGACTTTAGCAGGACAGCCGCTTGCCTGGATGGAAGGTACCAATCTACCCGAGGAAGCATTTACATTACGGGAACATACAGAAGCCTACAAGAAATTTCAGCATGACATGCATTCCGGCACTATCCTACCCATAGGAGATGAACCGTCGGGACGCTCTTGGACCGGCTTCCAGTCTCTAAAGAAAGATAGAGGATACTTGATTGTGTACCGTGAAAATCATCCAGAAGGGACTGCAGAAGTCGAAACCTGGCTGCCAGAAGGTGTCACTGTAAGATGTACCCCACTGATGGGACACGGCAAAGCTATGACAGCAGTAACCGGAAAGAAAGGAAGGCTGGAAATCTCTCTGCCATCAATCAATGACTATGTTGTCTACAAGTATGAAATTAAAAACAAACGCTAAAATAAAGACTGACATGAAAATCACAAGGAGTATACTCTTAATCGCCTTCTTGATGCTGTTTTACCGAGCCTTCGGACAACCTGCCGAACGGCTGATTCGGATACAGATCACTCCCAATCATACAGACTGGCTATATAAGCCAGGCGAAAAAATAAAATTCAGCATTACGGTACTGAAAAACAACGTACCAATTCCTGACACAGAAATTCGGTACCAGATTTCAGAAGATATGATGAAGCCTCACAAAGAAGGCATATTGCAAGCTGAAAAAGGGACAGCCACGGTGGAAGCCAAAACAATGGAAAAACCTGGCTTTCTCCGTTGCCAAGCCTTTGTTAAATATGGAGGACGTGAATACCAAGGGATAGTAACCGTTGGAATCAATCCAGAAAAATTAAAACCTATCACATCATTGCCCGAAGACTTTCTAAATTTCTGGGAAACAGCAAAACTCCAGGCTCAAAAGACACCAATGGATGTACAAATGACCCTTGTACCCGAACGTTGTACAGAGAAAGTGAATGTATTCCATGTGAATATACAGAATTATGAATCCCATACACGCTTATACGGCATGCTGGCTATGCCTAAAGCAAAAGGTCGATATCCCGCAGTTTTAAAGCTACCAGGTGCAGGAATACGTTCTTATGCCGGAGATGTGGAACATGCTGCCAATGGCTGGATTGTTTTCGAAATAGGAATACACGGTATTCCGGTCAACATGTCAGGACCGGTATATACCAATCTCTATATGGGAGCATTAAAAGGGTACCACACGTTCAATCTGGATAATCGGGATAAATACTATTATAAACGTGTATATCTAGGCTGTGTACGTGCCATTGACTTTATTTATTCCCTACCACAATTCGATGGGAGCAATTTGATAACATTCGGCAGTAGCCAAGGAGGAGGATTGTCCATCGTGACAGCTGGACTTGATTCACGTGTCAAAGGACTGGTAGCCTTTTACCCTGCTCTTTGTGACATGGTCGGCTATATACATAACCGTGCCGGAGGATGGCCACACATGTTTAACAAGCAAGAAAATCAGACTGCAGAAAAGGCAAATACAGCACGTTATTATGACGCAGTTAATTTTGCACGCCAAATAAAAGTTCCCGGATTCTACTCATTCGGATATAATGATATGGTCTGTCCACCCACTACTACCTATTCTGCCTACAATGTAATTCAAGCACCCAAACAAATATTAGTATCCGAAGAAACGGCTCATTATGCCTACCCAGAACAATGGGCAGCCGCATGGAAATGGGTCGCTGATTTCTTTCAACAAAACAAATAAAAACTATAAGAATCATGAGAATACTTTTTTTTATTACAACACTGCTTTTCATCATCCCGAACATGTTCGGACAAAAGGAATATCGTCTGAACTCACCGGACGGCAAGTTGGAGGTTACCTTATATATAGGTGACCGGATCACTTACGAGCTGACGGAAGAAGGGCATACATTGGTAGCCCCCTCTCCCTTATCAGTACATCTGGATAATGGGACAGTCTGGGGCAACGGCTCCCATCTTAAGAGAGTCAGCCATCGCCAGGCAAATGAGGTGATTCCCTCTCCTTTCTACAAACGCAGTGAAGTAAAGGATGTCTATAATGAAATGACGTTAAGTTTCCGGGAACATTTCAACCTCATTTTCAGAATGTACAATGAAGGAATGGCATACCGGTTCGCAGCGACCGGAAACAGACCGTTCAAAGTTACAAACGAAGAAGCCGCCTTCAACTTCAACAAGGACTACAAATCGATTGTTCCTTATGTAAAAGATGGCGATAAACAACCGATAGAAGCCCAGTTCTCCAACTCTTTTGAAAACACCTATACACATATAGAGCTATCCGGACTGAACCCCCAAAGACTGATGTTTACCCCCGTAGTAATAGAGCAGGAAAACGGCCGTAAACTTTGTATTGCCGAATCCGACGTGGAGAGCTATCCGGGCATGTTCCTCATCAACAGGAACGGGGGAACAGCACTCACTTCCGCTTTTGCCGCCGTCCCCAAAACAAAAAAACAAGGCGGGCATAACCAACTGCAAATATTAGTCACAGAGCGTGAAAACTACATTGCTTCCTGCCAGCCAAAAGCCAAACTGCCCTGGCGCATCATTGTTGTGGCAAGAAATGACAAGGAGCTGGCAGATAACGATATGGTTTATAAGCTGGCTGCTCCATCACGCATGAAAGACATCTCATGGATACGTCCGGGCAAAGTGGCCTGGGAATGGTGGAACCATTGGGGAATCAAAGGCGTGGATTTCGAAGCTGGAATAAACAATGAAACATACATGCACTATATCGACTTCGCCTCCCGGCATGGCATCGAGTATGTGATTCTGGATGAAGGCTGGGCTGTCAACCTCAAGGCTGACCTTTTCCAAATTGTACCGGAAATTGATTTAAAAAAGCTCACGTCCTATGCCAGGCAAAAGAATGTAGGACTCATCCTTTGGGCAGGTTACCATGCCTTTGCCCGCGACATGGAACATGTATGCAAGCACTATTCCGAAATGGGCATCAAAGGATTCAAGATTGACTTTATGGATAGGGATGACCAGGAAATGGTAGACTTCCACTACCGGGCTGCCGAAATTGCCGCTAAATATAAGTTGATGGTAGACTTTCACGGCACGTACAAACCTACCGGGCTGAACCGCACTTATCCCAATGTCATCAACTATGAAGCCGTTCACGGGCTGGAACAGATGAAGTGGAGTGACATCCATACCGACCAGGTAACCTACGATGTCACCATGCCATTCATCCGTATGCTGGCCGGACCGGTGGACTATACACAAGGCGCCATGCACAATGCCAACAAACGGTGTTACCACTCCTCAATGGATACCCCAATGAGCCAGGGAACCCGTTGCCGCCAATTAGCTGAATATGTAGTATTTGAATCACCATTGAACATGTTGTGCGACAGTCCCACCAATTACGACCGTGAAGAAGAATGCACGGAATTCATCGCTGCCATCCCTACCGTCTGGGAACAAACAATAGCCATGAACGGAGAAATTGGAAAATACATCACAATGGCGCGCAGGAAAGGAGATGTCTGGTATGTCGGCTCCCTGACCAATTGGGATGCACGTACTCTGACACTGGACCTTTCTTTCCTCGGTGCAGGCAGATGGAAAGCGGAAATGTTTCATGACGGAGTGAATGCCAACCGCCTGGCTTCCGACTACCAAAAGACCGTCACAGACATTCCTGCATCCCGTAAACTGACCGTCAAAATGGCACAAGGAGGCGGATGCGCATTGAAAATATACAAAGAATAATCCATAGGCTTTTTAAACGTTAACTGATACATACGATTTATGAGAATTAAAAGATTAATGATTACTTGTTTGCTCACAGTGTCTGTACTGGGAGGCAAGTCACAAGCACAAGACTTATTGTCCAATGTTTACGGACGCGACTACCGGCTACTGAATGGGAAGTGGGGAGCCATTGTAGACCTTTATGACCAAGGGGAAAGGATGCAGGTGTACAAAAACAGAAAACCTCAGGACAACAAGCAATTTTACGAATACTCTTTCGACGGAGGTTTGGTCCTGAATGTACCTGCCGATTTCAATTCACAAATGCCCGAATTGAAATTTTATGAAGGGACTGTATGGTACGGACGCTCTTTCGATACCCCAAAGACTGACGGCAAACGTTTGTTTCTCTATTTCGGTGCGGTAAGTTACCGTAGCAAAATATATCTGAACGGGGAGAAAATAGCCAGTCATGAAGGCGGATTCACTCCCTTCCAGGTGGAAATCACAGATAAGGTAAAGCAAAAGGACAACTTCCTGGTGGTGAAAGTCAACAATACCCGCACCACGGATGCCATCCCTGCCATGTCCTTTGACTGGTGGAATTACGGCGGCATCACACGCGATGTAATGTTGGTAAGCGTTCCACAAAGTTACATCAAAGACCATTTCATCCAGTTGGACAAGGTACAATCCAACCTGATTCGTGCCAAAGTAACCTTATCCGAAGCAAAGCCTGGCATCAACGTGCAAGTCGCCATCCCCGAATTGGGCATCAGACAGAACATGACTACCGATGCCAACGGAATTGCCCGGGCCACTATCAAAACCAAAAAACTGCAACGTTGGTCACCGGATGCTCCAAAGCTGTATGATGTGACCATCACTTCGGAAAGTGACCGGCTCAACGAGCAAATTGGTTTCCGTAACCTTTATGTAAAAGGCGAAGATATCTATCTGAACGACCGGCCCATCTTCCTGCGCAGTGTCAGCTTCCACGAGGAAATTCCGCAACGCCGCGGGCGTGCCTTCTCAGAAGCGGACGCAACAATGCTGTTGTCCGAAGCCAAAGAGCTGGGTGCCAACATGATTCGTCTGGCACATTATCCACAAAATGAATATACTGTCCGCCTGGCAGAAAGAATGGGATTCCTTTTATGGGAAGAGATACCTATCTGGCAAGGGATTGACTTCAAGAATACCGCTACCCGTGAGAAAGCAGGCAGAATGATTAAAGAGATGGTGATGCGCGACAAAAACCGTTGTTCCGTTGCCTTTTGGGGGATTGCCAATGAAACAGCCACTTCCACCCCGCGCAATGAATTTCTGAAACACATGAAACAATGTTGCCTGGACATCGACTCAACCCGTCTGATTACGGCCGCCTTCGATTTGGTACGCTTCAACCGCGAAAGCCGGAACTTTGAGATGAATGACTCCATTATCAACATCCTGGACATGGTAGCCATCAACAAATATATGGGATGGTATCATGACTGGCCACTGGCTCCGGACCAGGCTGTCTGGAATGTAGCTCCCGGCAAACCTCTTTTCATTTCCGAGTTCGGAGGCGAAGCGCTCTATGGCAAACATGGCGACGCGGAAGTCAAGAGTTCTTGGAGTGAGGATTATCAGGCACAACTCTACAAGGACAATCTGGAAATGTTCAAGCATATCCCCAACCTGCGCGGAACATCGCCGTGGATTCTTTTTGATTTCCGTTCTCCCTTCCGTTTCCATCCACACCAGGGAGGGGAATGGAACCGTAAAGGACTGGTTTCCGACCAGGGACAACGCAAAAAAGCATGGTACATCATGCGTGATTACTATAACCAAAAGAAAACAGAACAATGAAGCACAAAATAAAACACTACATGGCTGCCCTCCTCCTGACCTCTATGGTCTGGAGCGGGCATGCCCAAGAAAAGAATGAAATGGACTTGTCCGGTGAATGGGCATTCCAGACAGATGTCATGGACTTCCG
The DNA here is from genome assembly GCF_003602695.1 of Bacteroides sp. AM07-18. Classification (NCBI taxonomy): domain Bacteria; kingdom Pseudomonadati; phylum Bacteroidota; class Bacteroidia; order Bacteroidales; family Bacteroidaceae; genus Bacteroides; species Bacteroides sp. AM07-18. The sequence goes on along the minus strand of NZ_QTLM01000024.1, from coordinate 26,248 downwards.
GAGAGGTTCACTGGACGTACGTTACTGCCATCGCCTGCAGGAAAGCATCGTTCTGCCGGGAATTACAGATGACTATAAAATAGGCTACAAATCTCCTTACCGCCACCTGGATAGGCTGACCCGTGTCTACGAATATATGGGCCCCGCATGGTACCAGCGAGAAATAGAAATTCCTGCGGCATGGAAAGGCAAACGCATTTTCCTCTATTTTGAACGTACACACTGGCTCAGTTCGGTATATGTAGGCAAAGAAGAAGTGAGTAAAATAGACTACATCAGTATTCCCCACAACCACGAACTGACCCAATGGCTACATCCAGGCAAAAAAGAACTGATAACTTTCTGTATAGACAACCGCTACCAGTACGATACCCATAAATGGGACCATGCCCACTCCGAATTTACCCAAATAAACTGGAACGGAGTATTGGGCGAAATTAAGCTGGTAGCTGTAGACCCGGTCTATGTAGATGACATGCAGGTCTATCCGGACATCAAGAACAAAAGCATCAAAGTCAAAATGACTGTCCGCAACTGTACAGAACATACCGCCAGCGGCAAAATATCCTTCCACGTGACAGGAAAGGACTATAGACTACAAAAGGAAGTACCGGTAACAGTGACCGATTCCATTACTTATATCGAGGAAGAAATGTTTTTGGGTAAGGATATCCATTTGTGGAATGAGTTCCATCCCAATCTTTATACGTTGGACTGTAAGTTGACTTCCAGTGTAGAGGGCCAATCCTATGCGCATGAGAAAAGCACAACTTTCGGTATGCGCGAAGTAGAGGCCGGTGAGGACCATATCATCCTTAATGGCGAACCCATACACCTGCGCGGTACCGTTGAAAACGCAGTGTTCCCCAAGACCGGCTATGCTCCCGTGGACGATGCCTCTTGGGAACGTGTACTCCGTATCCTGAAAGAATATGGCATGAACCATATGCGCTTCCACTCCTGGTGTCCTCCTGCCGCTGCGTTCCGTATGGCAGATAAGCTGGGTGTCTATCTGGAGGTGGAAATGCCGATGTGGGGTAAAGATGCCCAACCCGATGAGAAGCGCTGGAATTTCTTCCGTCGCGAGCTGCGGGGTATCTTGAAAGAATATGGGAATCACCCTTCCTTCATTCTCTACTGTAACGGAAACGAAATTACCGGCGATTTCAGTTTCATAGAAGAGCTTACCGCCACGGCCCGCCAGTTGGATAACCGCCGTCTATACAGCGGTTCCACAGCCCGCACACGTGTCAAATCAGACCAGTTCTACATTACCCATCAGACTACCAAAGGACACATGGCCATCTACGAAGGACGCCCTTATACAAACTGGGACAAAAACAAGGAACTGGGAGTAGGCCTGCCCATCATCTCGCATGAATCCGGACAGCGGTGCATCTATCCCAATTTCGAGGAAATAAAGAACTTCACCGGCCCCGTACAAGCGCGTAATTTCGAGATATTCCGTGAACTGCTGGACAAGAACCACATGCTCGACCAGGCACATGACTTCTTCCGTGCTTCTGGAGCCTTGACCGCCATAGAGTACAAGGATGTCATAGAAGCCCAGTTGCGCACTTATCTGAAAGGCGGTTTCCAATTACTGTCTCTGAATGATTTTACCGGACAAGGATATGCACCGGTAGGCATTCTCGATCCTTTCTGGAATACCAAAGGGCTCATCACACCGGAAAAGTGGCGCGAGTTCTGTGCACCGACTGTTGCGTTGCTCCGTTTCGACAAACGCGCACTTTACAATGATGAAGTATTTGAAGGAAAAGCGGAAATATACAATTATGGACCTACCCTATTGAAAAACGCAAAAATCAATTGGAGTATCACCGACAGCAACGGTAAAAACCTTAAGAGCGGAAAACTGAAAACACAAACTGTCGGAAAGAACGGGGTATTTCCACTTGGCAGTTTCAGTTATGCATTGGACAATATCACTGAACCACAGAAGCTGACGGTCCATCTTTCTGTTGCACACGTAAAAAACAGCTGGGATATCTGGGTATATCCCCGTCATAGCAACTTAATGCAGTCCACTAGTGAAGTGCTCTACACCACAGTATTCGATGAAAAAGCAAAACAACACCTTGCCGATGGCAAGAAAGTGGTACTCTGCCCCAAACCTTCCAAAGTAAAAGGTCGTAAATCCGTGTTCCACAATCACTTTTGGAATCCGATAATGTTCAAATGGCCTCCTATGACCATTGGCTGTCTGATTCATGACGACCAGCCTATATTCGAGCATTTCATAACTTCCTACCATACTGACTGGCAGTGGTGGGACATTCTGGAAAATGCCAAGGTTATTGAGATGAAGGATGCTCCGGCAGCACTGCGGCCTTTCATACAAGTAATAGACCATTACGACAATAATGAAAAGCTCGGTATTGGTTTCGAAGCAAAAGTGAAGAAAGGCAGTCTACTGGTACTGGCCGTAGATACCCAGAAAAACATCAACGAACGTCCTGCCACCCAGCAATTGCTGGAAAGCATTGACCGCTACGTAAAGAGTGACAAATTCGCTCCACAAATTACCGTTGACGAGTCCTACATTGAATCATTCTTAAAGAAATAAATAAAGGAAATATGATGAAATTATTCTTGCTTTGGGCTCTTTTGTTGCTGCCGGTCGGACCGGCAGCAGCACAAGAGATAAAAATGTCACAAACAGCTCCATTGGAACAAGTTTATGGAGAAACTGTAGAAGATGATGCCTTACTGCCCATGAATGAACTGGATATGGATTTTGGCTATGCCCTCTATGAGACAACCGTTGATGTGGAAGAGGAGAATCCCACACTAACTATTGAAAACGTACGGGATTATGCTGTGGTCTATGCAGACGGCAAACTGCAAGGATATTTAAAAGATAGCAGTAAAAGTCTGAAAACCAATCTACCGATAGGTATACACAAACTTAGTATCTATACTGAAAATATCGGACGTATTACCTATGGCCCTGAAATTCTGGACAATTCAAAAGGTATCTACGGCAGCATAATATTGGGAAAGACAGATTTAGAAGGCTGGAAGATGACCCCATTGGAAATTAAGGAATGCGATGTGGCCGGAATAACTTTCAAAGAAGGTACCTCCTCCATCCCTTGCTTCCGTAAAGGTTGTGTCACAGTAAGCAATCCGGCACAAGAGACCTTTCTTGACGTGTCTGGCTGGGGAATGGGAGAAGTCTGGATAAACGGGCAATACTTGGGTGCCTACTGGGAAGAATATGCAGAAAAGACCCTGGAGATACCTGCCGGTGCTCTGATAGCAGGTAATAATGAAATAGTGGTATTTGAACTAAAAAATAACGAACAAGCTTCCATGACACTAACCGATAAGCCTATTTTCAAATAAGCCCTTGCATGTACTTGTTTATATTCCTTAAAAAAACGACCTTTGTGTAGGAGCAGATTCCGAAAAACGTGTCTTATTTAATGAGAATAGCATAATTATATATATCATGAAGAAACTAACATTTATCAGTTGCCTCCTTTTAAGTGGTTGCCTGGCCGGAGCAATGGCTGCAGACAAAAAGCAACCCATCTACAAAGATGCCAAAGCTCCCATTGAGGAGCGTGTAAATGACCTGGTCAGCAGAATGACACTGGAAGAAAAGGTACAACAACTCAACCAGTACACTTTGGGGCGGAATAACAACGAGAACAATCGTGGTGAGGAAGTAAAAAAAATTCCTGCCACATTAGGCTCCCTCATTTATTTTGATGAAGATGCCAATCTGCGTAACGAGGCTCAGAGAAAAGCAATGGAAGAATCACGTCTGGGTATCCCCATCCTTTTCGGATACGACGTCATCCACGGGTTCCGTACCATTTATCCCATCTCTTTGGGACAAGCATGTTCTTGGAATCCCCAATTGGTAGAACAAGCATGTGCCGTTGCCGCCCAGGAAGCACGCATGTCCGGGGTAGACTGGACTTTTTCCCCTATGATTGACGTGGCAAGAGACGGACGCTGGGGACGTGTTGCAGAGGGCTATGGCGAAGACCCTTATACCAATGCTGTATTCGGTGTCGCATCCATCAAAGGATACCAAGGTGAAGACATGTCCGACAGCAAGCGAGTAGCCGCCTGCCTTAAACATTATATCGGATACGGCGCTTCTGAAGCAGGACGTGACTATGTTTATACGGAAATCTCCAATCAGACTCTGTGGGACACCTATATTCCTCCCTATGAAGCTGGCGTAAAAGCCGGTGCCGCAACTTTAATGAGTTCATTCAATGACATCAGCGGCACTCCCGGAAGCGCCAACCATTACACGATGACAGAAATTCTGAAGAACCGTTGGAAACACGACGGCTTTGTTGTTTCAGACTGGTCTGCAGTACCGCAACTTATTGACCAGGGCCATGCTGCCGACCGCAAAGAAGCTGCCCGTCTGGCTTTCAACGCCGGCCTAGAAATGGACATGATGGGGCATTGCTATGACAGGCATATGGCAAAGCTGGTGGAAGAAGGTAAAATAAGCATGCAACTGGTGGACGATGCAGTAAAACGCGTGCTCCGTATCAAATTCCGCCTTGGACTTTTTGACAATCCCTACACCCCGACATCTACAGAAAAAGAGCGCTTCCTCCTTCCACAAAGCCTGACTATTGCAGAGAAACTGGCAGAAGAGAGCATTGTTCTACTGAAGAATGAAAACAAGGTACTCCCTCTGGCAAACGGGAACAAGCCAACTATCGCCGTCATGGGGCCTCTGGTAGAAAACTGTGCCGAGCTCCTGGGGTCATGGTATGGACATGGACATGCAGAAGATGTCCTCCCCATCAAAAAGGCGCTGGATGCAGAATTTGCAGGCAAGGCTGAACTGATTTATACCGAGGGTTGTGATTTCGACGGTAACGACACTTCCAAATTCAGTGAGGCACTGGCTGTAGCCCGGAAAGCAGATGTCATTCTACTCTGTATGGGTGAAAAGAAAAAGTGGAGTGGCGAAAACGCATCGCGTTCCATCATAGAACTGCCTGCCATTCAAGAGAAATTCATTGCTGAAATGAAGAAAGCAGGCAAACCGATTGTTCTGGTACTGGCTAACGGACGTCCTTTGGGACTCTCTAAAGTGGAACCTCTCTGTGACGCCATCGTTGAAATGTGGCAACCGGGAGTACCTGGCGGTAAACCATTGGCAGGTGTCTTGTCCGGCCGGGTAAATCCTTCGGGCAAGCTTTCCATTACTTTTCCACGTTCCACCGGACAGATTCCAATCTATTACAATCAGCGCAAAACAGCCCGTCCACAAAGTGGCAAATATCAAGACCTCCCCTCTACCCCACTGTATGAATTCGGATACGGCTTGAGTTATACCACCTTTAATTATGGTAATATCAACTTGCCCAAAGAAACCATCAGACGCGGTGAAAAGTTGGTAATGGAAATCCCAGTCACCAATGTAGGCAAACGTGACGGTGCAGAAGTGGTGCATTGGTTTATCTCAGACCCATTTAGCACGATTACCCGTCCATGCAAAGAGTTGAAGCACTTCGAAAAGCAACTAATTAAAGCAGGTGAAACACATATATTCCGCTTTGAAATAGACCCGATGCGTGATCTTGGTTTTGTAAATGCCAATGGTGAACATTTCCTTGAGAATGGAGAATATTATGTAATAGTGAAAGACCAGAAAGTAAAATTCACGGTTATAGATTAATCTTCTTTTTATATTGCAGGCCATCCTCCTTTCATCATTCTAAAAGACAGATGGCCTGCAATTTCTATTTTAGAACAAATAAGTATACTGTTCTCCTAAAAATTTCTTGATATGCTTCAAGGCTTTGGTTATTTGGGCCTCCACTGTCTTGACAGAAATACCCATTTCCCCGGCAATTTCTTGATTAGTCTTCCCTTCCTCCCTACTTTTGCGATAAACCTGCCCACATTTGTCTGGAAGGGAACAAACAGCTTCTTCAATCAATCGATTCAGTTCTTCCATCTCCACCGAAGTATCAGCAGCAAGAGCATATCCATATTCTTCTCCTCCCTCGATGGGAACCGTATCCTTTTCATCGCGTAAAGCATTCAGGCAACGATTACGTGCAGACTGGAAAAGATAAGCCTTGAATGAGATTTTAAGAGTCAAGTCGGCCCTACCCTCCCACAAATTCATAAAGATAGAAAGGGCCAGTTCTTCTATCTCCTGCTTGTCTCTCAGATAAAGGGACATGAAGCGGCAGAGTGAAACAAAATAAGTATCGAAAAGGTGCTTGAAAGCCTTCTCGTCATCTTGTTTGATTAACTGTAACAATAGGATATCATCTTCTGCAGGCATATCGAAGTTATATTAGATAAGGGCTTCTTGAGCGGCAAAGATACTAATATTATTTGTTCCTCGAAATTTATTAAAAAAATAATTGGAATCGGAATAAGGGTTAAACTCAAGTGATGTGTCATATAAGTGAAGGCCTATAAAAACATCATGATCATGAAAAAAAGTGTTCCTTGGAATTTAATCATTCCTAAGTTGAAACAGGAAATTTCCGCAGACGAAGAGCGGCAATTGGAGACTTGGTTACGCAGCAGTAACAACGAAGCGTTATTCAAGGAATTGCAACTGTTATGGGAAAAAATTCAGGCAAATGTAGAAAACTACACGCCCAATACCGAATATTATTGGAATGAACTTGCCAACCGTATGCACGCCAGCGAGCCTAAGCAGACTGAAAAACCTGCAAAGAAACGCTTCGAACTGAAACGGATATACCGCTACGCAGTAGCTGCATGTATAGCTGTTGCCATCGGTTGCTCATTCTACATAGGATTCCTTAACGGACAGCCTGAAGCCATGCCGCAGTTATACTCTAATTTGTCGGGTAAGTCTAAGGTTCTCCTTCCTGACGGAAGCGAAGTATGGATGCATACAGAGACCTCTTTGCAATACGAATCACAAATGAATAAGGATGAGCGTATCGTAAATGTAACTGGTGAAGCTTACTTCGATGTAGCACACGATGCTGACAAACCTTTTATCGTGCAGACAGAAGGTATGCGTATCGTAGTTCACGGAACCAAATTCAATGTCGATGCATTCCCCGGTTCGGAAAATACATTGGTGAGTTTGGTAGAAGGGTCCGTCTCTTTGGAAACCGAGACAGAGAACCGTTTCCTCAAACCGGGCGAAACAGCTACTTTTAATCGGAAAACCCTGACACTTAAGGTAGAAAAAGATGATGTACATTTTGCCTCTTCGTGGGCAAATACACAACTCGTATTCAGAAACCGTTCATTGGGAGACATTTGCAAACTGCTTTCTAAATGGTATCGGGTAAAGATAGACGTGGATCCTACATTATCCAATAAATATTTCTATACGTTTACGTTGCGTAGCGAACCGCTGGACGAAATACTCCGCATCATGGCACGCATCCAACCTATGAAATATACCTTTAACGAAGAGAATGAGTTGACAATTTCGTTTGCAGACACAAAACAAAAAGTAAAATGAAACAGTAACAAAATTAAAAACTTATGCCAAACAAATGAGAAATGCACATTATTTAATAATTAACGAAAAGTAAACACCTACATTAATCTTTAAATTTAAGACAATTATGGATATAAGAAAACAACTCATCATTCTTATACTGGTATTTCTATGTGCCCCGGTTTCTGCACAAAAGAAAGAGAAACTGATCACACTGAAGTTCACAAATATCCCATTATCAGAGGCTATGCCAAAAGTGGAAAAGCAAAGCGGATACACTTTCTTCTATGAATCGCAGCAAATAGACATCAAACAGAAAGTCAGCTTGAATGTTAAGAATGAAACTATTAATAAGACAATAACAGCCTTATTGAAAGGGACCAATGTTAAATTTGAAATCGACGCAACACACATTATTTTATATACCGGAAAGAATAACAAGGCAATATCCGGACAACCACAGAACATCTCTGGTACAGTAATTGACGAAAGTGGTGAACCGATTATCGGAGCAAATGTCATGGTGGAAGGAACCAGTACTGGTGTCATTACAGATCTTGACGGAAAATACACAATCAACGCACCGGCAGGGAGTAATCTCAAAATCTCCTATATCGGTTATGTGACACAGACTGTAAAAGCTGGTAGAAACAGTACCGTAAAGTTAGTGGAAGACAGTAAAACACTGGCAGAAGTCGTGGTAATCGGCTATGGTACACAGCGTAAGTCCGACCTGACTGGAGGTCTGGTATCAGTAGACCAGAAGAAACTGAACATGATAAATAGCAGTAACTTGATGGACCGTCTCGCAGGACAAATTCCGGGCTTAAGCGTAACTACTGGTGATGCGAAACCGGGGGCAGACCAAACCCTCCGTGTACGTGGTGAAAACTCATTAAGTGCTGACAATGCACCGCTTATTGTATTGGACGGTATTCCTTACAATGGTTCTTTGAGTGATATTGACCCAAACATCATCGAAAGCCTTAGTGTCTTGAAAGATGCTTCCGCAGCAGCTATCTACGGCTCACGCGGTTCCAATGGTGTTATCTTGATTCAATCAAAGAAAGGCAAGAAAGGTGCACCCCAAGTTACATACAAAGGGCAGTTCAGAATGTCGCAACCCCAACAGACTATTGATGTGATGACTCCAGACGAATACATCACATTTAAACAAGACATTGCACGCCTGAAAGATGGATGGAGCGGAGACCAATTGGCTCCTGAGAATATTCTGAGTGCCAGCGAACTTATAAATTACAAGAAAGGCGTTACAAACGACTGGCAGGACTATATTTTCCGCAATGCATTTACCATGGAACATCAAGTAGGCATTTCCGGAGGTACTGAAAGCACCACTTATATGGGGGCAGTTTCCTATCTGGATCAAGAAGGTGTAGTCTACAATTCTGCTATGAAACGTTACAATATCAATTTGAATGTCACACAAGTATTAAACAAATGGCTGACTATTGGTATACAGACCCAATTTATTCAAAGAGATGGCGGTGGTATAACCCCGAATATTGAACATGCTGTAAAGCAAAGTCCTTATGGTATCTACAAAGATGAAAACGGCAAGTATTATGAAGAACCTATGGACCAATCCCTGATTATTAACCCGATGGCCAATGTCAATGCCGACCAAGATCAAACAAGACGTAACTTCTTCATCAACACCTATGCTGACATTCTGTTGCCGGTAAAAGGTCTTTCAGCCCGTACAACCTTTGGTTACAACTATCGTAGCGACTTTACCGGCACATACTATGGCCGTGACACCAAAGACGGTAGAACAGCCAGCGGAAAAGCCAGCATCAACAATGAACACTACTGGGATTACACTTGGGAAAATCTGCTCAAATATAATCGTGAATTTGGCAAGCACCGTTTCGACGCTACAGGTTTGTTCAGTGTACAACAAACTCAGAAAAAGACTTCCAAGTCAAGCGCCGAAAGTTTTGTAAACGATGATTCCAGTTATCATAACATCAATGCAGGTGAAAAGAATAAAACCGTAAGTTCTGGTTTATCAGAAACCTCGATGCTGTCTTATATGCTTCGCTTGAATTATTCATATGCAGGAAAATATATGTTGACCCTGACCGGACGTTCCGACGGTTATTCTGCCTTCGGTGCAAACAACAAGTATGCATTCTTCCCGTCAGTGGCTGCTGCATGGAACATTGCTTCCGAAAGTTTTATGGAAAATGCACAAAACTGGCTGGACCAATTGAAGCTCCGCGTATCTTATGGTTCTAACGGTAACCAAGCCATCAACCCCTATCAGACATTGGACCGTCTGCACCTCACAAACTATATCTGGGGTGACGGTGGAGCAGGTGTCAACGGTGCTTATCTGGCCAACGACGGTGTCGGAAATCCGAATCTAAAGTGGGAAACAACCCAAACATTCAACGTCGGTATCGACTATTCATTCTTCAACGGCCGTATCAACGGTAACATTGAAATGTATGTCGCCAACACAAAAGACTTGCTGATGAAACGTACTGTTCCTATCATGAACGGCTATAAAACCATTTGGGATAATGTGGGTAAAACACGCAATAAAGGTGTTGAATTTACCTTGAACACCGTCAACATACGTAATAAGGACTTCGAATGGAGCACCGGAATCATCTTTTCACTGAACCGTGACAAGATTGTAGACCTACATGGTGACAAAAAAGATGATATCACCAATAAATGGTTCATCGGCAAACCCTTGCGAGTTTACTACGACTATGACGTCGACGGCATCTGGCAGGAAGGTGACAAATTCACCTATACCACAGCAGACGGTACAGAAAAAGAGATCCAAAAAGGTGCCAAACCAGGTTCTGCCAAAGTGAAAGATGCAGACGGAAACGGTTATATTGACTCCAATGACAAAGTTATCATCGGTTCAAAGAATCCAAGCTTCCTCATGTCTATGAGCAATACATTGACTTACAAGAACTTTTACTTGTCATTCTTACTGAATGGAACCTTCAAAGTTACACGTGAGTTGAACGAAGCCAATATCGGAAGTTGGAGTTACAACTTATACAACTATCTGCATAATGCCGATTACTGGACACCGGAACACACCAATTCCAAATATGCTTCTCCAGCATATAACAACTTCGACGGACACAGCTATTACAAAGACTTTACATACATCCAAATAAAGAATATCACTTTAGGATACAATTTTGAAAAGAATTTTGTAAAGAAATTGGGACTGAGCGGTTTGGGAGTCAATATCAGTGTGGAGAATCCTTATACATTCTGTGACATACGCAGCGTATTGAACTATGACAACAGTTGGTTTGCCTCTTACCCGACTGCACGTTCCTACGTACTTGGACTGAACTTATCATTCTAAACTTACTTAAATATATATACAATGAAAAATTATATATCAAAAGCAACTCTAGCTCTGTTAGTAGCTCTGTCTGCTACCGGTTGCTCTGACTTTCTGGATGAGAAACTGAAAAGTGAACTGGCTCCGGACAACACATATACAAGTTCCTATGGTTTCGAAGTAGGTTCTACCGGACTTTATGCCGAAGCACGCTCTGAATACAACACTTGGGGTGAAAACGGTGCCTTCATGCACAATGCCGCTTGCCCTTACGAAGCATTACAGATTGCCACTGACCTTGCTACCATGGGTACCAAAGACGGTTCTATCCAACCGTTCGGTTTCTTGACATTAACTCCAAATACCGGTATTGTAGGCTCCTACTGGAACTGGGCTTATAGTCTGATTGCAGGAGCCAATGAGATGTTGAAATACTCGGAAATAAACACGAACTGGGATAATAGCACAGACAAGGCGCTCTATCAGGCAGAATCACGTTTTTTCCGCGCCTATGCATACCGTACATTGGTTTATCTGTATGGAGACGTTCCTTATGTAGACAAGATTCAAGATCAGTTCAGAATCGATTTTACCCGTACACCGAAGGAAGAGGTTATTGCCCACATGGTAGAAGACCTTCAGTTTGCTGTCGAGAACCTGCCTACTGACCCTGATGCCGTAAAAGTCGGCAAGCTGACCAAATGGGCGGCAGAACACTTACTAAGTGAGGTTTACTTGATGCAGGGTGATTATGCAAAGGCTGAAACTGCTGCAGAGAATGTCATCAACAGCGGATATTTCCACTTGATGGAAGACCGCTTCGGTGAAAAGGCAAAAGCAAACGGCGATGTGTTCTCCGACCTATTCGTTGAAAACAACCAAAATCGCACATCCGGCAATATGGAAAGCATTTGGGTCATGCAGTTTGAATATAACACTACTGGTGGCGGTACAAATTCCGATGACTGGACACGCCGTGCCTGGGAACCCAAATACTTCGAGATTACCGGTTTTGTTTTGGCAGACTCACTGGGTGGCCGCGGCTTGTCGCAATTGGTACCAATGAAATGGTGGATTGGAGAAGATACCGGTTTCTTTGATGAAGAAGACATTCGTAATTCCGAATACAACATCAAACGTAACTGGTATTACAACAACGAGAACATGCCCGACCTTTATGGTAAAAAAGCCACGATTACAGACGAAACATGGTTTACCACCTTCCGTCTTTATCCGGCTCTGACAAAATTCTTCTATGGCCGTTCCGAAAACCTTTCTTTGACCGGTTCCTACCGTGACCGCATGAAGTTCCGTTTGTCCGAGACTTATCTCTTACTCTGCGAAGCAAGGTTGGGGTTGAACGATATTTCAGGTGCCCGCGAAGCAATCAATGTTGTACGCCGTCGCGCACATGCTCCTGAAATTACGGACAGTGAAATGACCATGGACTTCTTGCTGGACGAACGTATCCGCGAGTTGGTAGGTGAAGAATCACGCCGCTTTACCTTATGCCGTACCGGCAAATTATTGGAGCGTACCCGCAAATACAATACAGAATCGGGGCCCGTTATGCGTGATTACCACACATTATGGCCGATTCCTCAGAGCATAATCGATTCAAATACGGGTGCAGAATTCCCGCAAAACGAAGGATATTAACAGCACAAAGACAAAATAAAACACGAATAAAGGTAAAAAGATAGTTTTCAAGATTCTCATAAAGGGAATTGTCCGCGTCCATTGAGAACAAAGGCAATTCCCTTAATTTTATCAATAAACAATCATGAAGATACACAGACAATTAACAGCAGCAGCCTTTCTGTTTATCAGTATGGCAATCATGGCACAAGTGCCATGCAGCAAAAAGGAAGTAAAAGAGAAAATGAAGCAAGTGGCAGACTGGCAAATTTCCAATCCTAACACTGCCCACGAACACCACGACCTGGATTGGACCAATGGAGCACTTTATGTAGGTATGGTAGATTGGGCTAAACTGGCAGAAGAGGAGTACAATGACAGCACCTACTATCAATGGCTCTATAAAATAGGAAGACGAAACTGCTGGCAACCCCATCAGCGGTTGTACCATGCAGACGATATAACCGTTTCCCAATCATTCATTGACTTATACCGTAAATATAAAAAAGAGGAAATACTGGCTCCTACCCTGGCACGTACGGAATGGATTGTCAACCATCCATCCAACGGTACATTCAAACTGGAGTATGGTGACAACAAAACCCTAGAACGCTGGACCTGGTGTGATGCCTTGTTTATGGCCCCCCCGGTTTATGCCAAGCTATACCGTGAAACCAACAACCGGAAATACCTCCAATTCATGGACAATGAATACCGGGCTACCTACGAATACCTATTCGATAAGGAAGAGAACCTTTTCTACCGCGATTGGCATTATTTCGGTAAAAAAGAAGCCAATGGCAAAAAGGTGTTCTGGGGACGTGGAAATGCCTGGGTACTGGCCGGTCTGGCAGAAGTATTGCAGGAGTTGCCCAAAGGCTTGATGGAACGCGCTTATTACGAAGAACTGTTTATCCGGTTATGCACACGTATCGCCGGATTGCAGAACGAAGACGGTTATTGGCATGCCAGCCTTCTGGATCCGGCTTCTTATCCTTCTCCCGAAACCAGTTCCACCGGTTTCTTTGTATATGCGTTGGCCTATGGCGTAAATGCGGGACTCTTGAATGAAGACGATTTCATGCCAGTCATTATAAAAGGCTGGAAGGCACTGACCGATGCTGTAGATGCAAGCGGTAAACTTGGCTGGGTACAGCCTATCGGTGCCGACCCCCGTAAAGTGACGCGTGACATGACAGAAGTTTACGGTGTCGGTGCGTTTCTTGCAGCAGGATGCCAGATATACAAGATGGCTGTAGATACGGAAGCTGATTATATAAAAATCTGGCCAGACAGAAAAACCATGCAGGGAAACCCTTTAAGTGGTTGGGTTGTTTATGCAAATGAGAATGTCAGCGATGACTTCTGGAAGAAATACGACCATATCTATGTACCGGAAAAAGGAACAACCGTGAAAATCTCCGATTATGCACGCGCACTCTATATCCGTACGCATTGGAGTACCTTCAATCCCGCCGAAGGAGTCTACGGCTGGGATACCAACGAAAAGTTGAAAAAAGTAATTCAAGGGGCACTCGACAGAGGTATGCGTCTCTCTTTCCGTGTAGTTGTCGACAGCCGCGACCGAAAAAATGAAGCCACTCCGGCCTATGTATTCGATGCAGGAGCCAAATACTATACAGACAATGGAAAACGCTCTCCCTATCCTGATGACCCTATCTTCCAGGAGAAATATGCAAAGTTCATAGAAGCATTTGCCCAAAAATACAATGACCCTGACCTGGTGGAATTTATAGACGGCTACGGTCTTGGCAAATGGGGTGAGGCACACACTATGAAGTACATTGACCCCAAGAACCGGGAAGCTGTGTTCAATTGGATTACAGACCTCTACGTCAAACACTTCACCAAAGTACCTTTAGTTATCAACTACCATCGTTGGATGGGTGCAGGCAAAGACTGGGCAGGTGAGGAGAATTTTGATCCCGATAGTAAACGCTTGTTGGACAGCGCTTGCGAGAAAGGCTTTTCCTTACGTCATGATGCTTTCGGAATGAGAGAGTATTACGGCCAGTGGGAGCGAAACTATGTGAAACCTTGGATTATGAAACGCCCGGTTCTACTGGAAGGTGGATGGATTGTGAGCAAGCACCCTTATCACAATGACCCGAGCGGTTACAAAACAGCCAAAGATGTGCGTATCGGAGAATTTGAAGACGGTCAGGAAGCTCATGTCAACATGATGGATTTCCGTGTAGGAGACGAAACCATGAGTTGGTTCCGTGATGCCTATCCTTTGGTTGAGCGTTTCATCTCCGAAGGAGGTTATCGTTTATATCCCGATTCCATTGTAGTTCCCAAAGAAATGAAGAGTGGTTCAAGAATAAAGATAGTACATCGCTGGAACAACTTAGGCTGGGGATATTGCCCAACCAATATACCACAATGGAACCAAAAGTATAAAGTAGCTTTCGCATTATTGAACCAAGACAATCAAGTAGTCTACTCTTATCTGGACAACAATACTGATTTATCCGTCTGGATAAAAGGCTATCCCACTTCCTATGAGTTCACTCCCAAACTTCACGGGGTAAAAAAAGGAACCTATACCTGGGCAGTAGCTTTAGTCGATACAACCAAAGGCAATGGAAGCAATGTTAAGGGGCTGGATATCTCTGCCAAGGGAACCTTCACTAATTCTGGTTGGTTAAAACTGTCAGAAGTAACTGTAAAATAAATAAGACACCCCATCGACTTTATAAACAAGAGGCTGAATTCAAGATTGAATTCAGCCTCTTGTTTATAAAGTCCAATCCATCTATTTCTTTTGCGGCAACCTCTTCAGCAAGTGGTCCACCGCCGCTTTCAGCTGTGCATCTTCTCCCTTCAAAACAGCTTCCGGTTCATTATAGACCAGGATATCAGGCTGCAACGTGCGGTTCTCCAGATAGTTGCCCTGCATATCCATGCAACCTACCTGCGGAATACCGAATACAATACTTGGATCGATCTGGCTTTCCCACCAGACAGCAGTCATGGTTCCTGCCACGGGAGCACCTATCAGCTTACCGATACCCAACGTCTTGTACACAAAAGGAGTACCGTGGGCATTGCTGTAATTATCCTCGCAAACCAGCATACACGAAGGTTTCAGCCATCTGTCAAAAGGATCGCTGCCGATGTACTGGCCACGCGGCACAAAGCGTTCATACTCCTTGCCGCTAAGTAACGTCGCTACTTGTTCGTGCAGCCATCCGCCTCCGTTATGGCGGGTATCCACCACAACAGCCTCTTTCTTACGACTGCTTTCGCTCAACAAATCGGAGTAAATCTTACGGAAGCTCGGACTATCCATACCTTTGATGTGAATATAAGCAATGCGTCCGCCGGAATATTCATCCACCTTCTTGCGGCAGTTTTCCACCCAGCGCTTATACAACAGCTCATTCTGGGCACCGTAAGATATGGGCTTCAAGGTTTCTTCAAACCGCTTTCCGGTAGCAGGATCATAGACCGAGAGAATCACCTTGCGGCCTGCCTTACCTTCGAGTAACGGGAAATAATCAGCGCCAGCCTTAATGGCAACACCATCCACTTTCTCGATAATACAGCCCGGCTTGACATCCGTCTTTTTCTTCGTCAATGGACTCTGAGCTATAATTTCTTTAATCTTCAATCCATCGCCCGCATAAGCTTCATCATAGAACACTCCCAAAGCAGCCGTAGGAAGTGCTGCGCCCGAAGCATAATAACGCGCTCCCGTATGAGAACCGTTCAATTCACCCAGCATCTCACTCAGCATTTCCGCAAAATCGTAGTTATTGTTGATATACGGCAAGAAGCGCTTATAAGTTTCTTTGTATCCATTCCAGTCCGTACCTTGCAAGTCTGCCACATAGAACTTATCATTTACCTGCTGCCAGATGTGGTCGAAGATATATTCACGCTCACCATAAGGGCGGTAATCGAAGAAAGCCTCAAATTCAATTGGAGAAATCTTGCTGCCTTCAATCTCTATCTTCTTCATTCCGTCGCGGGCACAAAGGAAGATATTCTTCCCTTCCTTGTCAGGCTGCAAAGCGCCTGCACCTACTTTCTTCAAAAGAACTTTTGTAACATTCTCTTTCAGATTGTGTTCCCAAAGATCGTACCCATCCTCGAAAACAGAAAGATAATAGAGTTTATCCCCTTTAGCAGAAAGCATGGCATCTGCCATATGCGAGGAGTTGACGGTCAGGCGTACAATACGGTCAAAGCGGTTTGCGAGGTCGAACTTTAACGGCTCTACCTTTTTCTCCTTATCTTTGTCGGCATCCCCTTTTTTCTTCTTGGCATCCTTTTCGTCTTTCTTCCCGGCTTTTTCCTTCTCTGCCTTCTCCGCTTCCTCGAGTAAAGCGGTTTCTTCCTTGTTCATCAAAAAACGGTCGTATGCTTCAGCATCAAAGAACATGATATAAGTATCGTCTTCGGCTCCCCAACTGCCGTGGCTGCGATACCCCGCACGGTCACTGGTCCAAATCATGGCTTTTCCACCCAATACCCATTTGGCATTGCCATCGTTGTATCCGCTCTCGGTCAGGTTCACCATTTCACCCTTGCCATCGGCATTCAGCAGCACAACATCTTTGTTGTTCCATCCACCTACACCGATATAGTCCGAAAGAATCCATTTGCTGTCCGGACTCCACTGAAACCACTGGTCACCGTCCGAATAAGAGTATTGATACTTGCCATCCATAACGGTACGCACATCCTTTGTCTTCAAATTGATGACACGGATGGTGCTGCGGTTTTCGAGAAAGGCAATCTCTTTACCGTCAGGGCTGTATTGGGGTTGGAAAGAAGCGGCATCCGAGTTTGTCAAGCGTTCTTCCTTCAGCTCTGTGGCATAGGTAAACAGCTTTTCATCCTTACGCACAATCGTCGAAGTGTAAAGTTGCCAAAGCCCGCCACGTTCGGAAGCATAAACCAGTGTCCGCCCATCGGGGGCAAAGTCTACGGTACGTTCCTGACAAGGAGTATTCGTTATCTGCTTCGTAGTCTTATATTCCACTGAAGTGACGTAGACATCGCCGCGCAAAACGAAAGCCACTTCCTTACCATCCGGAGACACTGCCATTTCCGTGGCACCGCTACTCTTAATCTGGCGGATAATATCCTTGTCGTTTCTGTCGGAAACAATGCTGATGTTCACCTTTTGCGCTTCTCCACCGGGAAGCAGGGTGTAAATCTCACCATCAAATCCATAGCACAACCTTCCGTCCGTAGCGGCACTGAGATAGCGTACCGGATTTTTGGTATAGTGCGTCAACTGCACGGCCTTCGCATCTCCGGGAGTACGTCGGTAGATATTGAAAGAGCCGTTTTCCTCACTCAGATAGTAGAATGTTTTTCCATCAGGAGCCCAAACCGGTTCACGGTCTTCTCCTCCGAAAGTGGTCAGCTGGCGGTACTGCGGTTCTTTTCCCGGAGTATACATCCAGATGTCACGGGCAATGGGCGATACGTGATGTTTACGCCAGTAGTCCTCGTAACCTTTCTTATCTTGATACAACATCGCTCCCTCCTTATTGATGGAGATGCACTCCATAGGCATGGACGAAATCATCGTCGGGCGCCCTCCCTCCACTGATACTCGATAGACCTGATTGAACTGCCCGTTAGAGGGAAAGACAACAGCCTCGGCAGACGGCATGATGCCCGCAGAGAACAAGACATGTCCGGCATCTGTAAAAGCAAGCGGCGTTTCGCTTCCCGAGTGGGTAGTCAGCCGTCGTGGTTCGCCTCCGTCTTTGGCCACAATGTAGACGTCCAGGCTTCCCATACGGTCCGAAGCAAAAGCAATCCGCTTACTGTCCGGACTCCATACCGGAGCCGTATCATATGCGGGATTGGTAGTTATCTGCATGGCACGTCCACCGGCAACCGGCACCGTATAGATGTCTCCTTTATACGTAAAAGCAATGGTGGTCCCATCGGGAGAGATGACACTATGACGCATCCACAGCGGAGCATCCTGCGCAAAAGTAAAACCAGCCAGGCAAACGGCAGCAATACCTAATAGTAGTTTTTTCATAATGATTCTTGTTTTTGGAGAATAAAAAAAACCTCACGACTTTTCCTTTCGGAAAAAGACCGTGAGGTTTGCTTATCATTTTAAGTTACCCTCAATTAGAGAGCACCTACTTCCTTCAAAGCGGCATTTGTCTTGTGAACGGCAGCAGCGCTGGCAGCAAATTTAGCTTTTTCGTCAGCAGTCAGTTCCAGTTCAACGATTTTCTCGATACCGTTCTTGCCAAGGATTACGGGAACACCGATACAGATGTCTGATTCACCGTATTCTCCTTCCAGATATACTGAACAAGGAATCATCTTCTTCTGGTTGTGGATGATAGACTCAACGACATAAGCGCCTGCCGCACCCGGAGCATACCATGCAGAAGTACCCAGCAACTTAGTCAGTGTAGCACCACCTACCATAGTAGAAGCTACCACTTCGTTCAGTTTTTCTTCGCTCAGCAGTGTGCTTACCGGCTGTCCTTTGTAAGTAGCCAGACGAGCCAACGGAATCATGGTAGTATCACCGTGACCACCGATAACCATGCCTTCCACTTCGTTGGCGTTGCAGCCCAAAGCCTGAGACAAGAAATATTTGAAACGAGAGCTGTCCAAAGCACCACCCATACCGATGATACGGTTCTTCGGCAAGCCCAGAGACTTCAATGACAGATAAGTCATGGTATCCATCGGGTTGGAGATAACCACAAGGATAGCATTCGGAGAATATTTCAAGATGTTCTGTGCAACCGACTTAACGATACCTGCATTAACACCGATCAATTCTTCACGAGTCATACCCGGTTTACGGGGAATACCGGAAGTAATCACTACAACGTCGGAGTTGGCAGTCTTCTCATAATCGTTGGTACAACCTACAACAGTGGTGTCGAAGCCCAGCAGTTGAGCAGTCTGCATCATATCCATTGCCTTACCTTCTGAAACGCCTTCTTTCACGTCCAGCATTACCACTTCGTCAGCCACTTCATTAAAGGCTAACACATTAGCGCATGTAGCACCTACGTTACCTGCACCTACTACGGTTACTTTTGACATAATTTCTAAAGTTTTTTGTTTATAAGTGTTCTTTAAAGATGACGCAAAAGTACAGCGAACTTCGTAATTAGAGAAATATTTCCGTAATAATTTTAGTTAAATACACATTTAGCCAATGATTAGTGGACGATGATTAATGATTAATGATTAATTTTGCGGACGATTAATGAATGTAGGACGAATAATCAGCCACCAACCATTAATCACTTAACCATTAATCATTATCAAAAATGGCAGTTAAGAAGAATACACTTCTCATCGTGGCAGGCAGCCTCCTTATCTTATTATTAATAGGAGTTACCATTCTGCTGATTTCCGAAAAGCAAACCAACAAGGAACTGGTGATGGAATTCAATCTGGATAAAGAAGACCTTGAAAATCAATACACAGACTTCGCCAGACAATATGACGAACTGAAGTTGACAGTCTCCAACGACTCCCTCTCCGTACTCTTAGAGCAGGAACAATTGAAGACCCAACGTTTATTGGAAGAACTCCGCACCGTGAAGAGCAGCAATGCCACCGAGATACGCCGTCTGAAGAAGGAACTGGCCTCTCTCCGCAAAGTCATGATAGGCTATATCAACCAGATTGACTCGCTGAACCGCCTGACTGCTCAACAGAAGGAAATCATAGCCGATGTCACCAAGAAGTACAACGCCGCTTCCCGGCAAATCAGCAACTTGTCCGAAGAGAAGAAGAACCTTACCAAGACCGTGACACTTGCCGCCCAACTGGACGCCACCAACATCTCTGTGCAGCCCACAAACAAACGCGGCAAGACTGCCAAGAAGGTGAAAGACATCGTGAAGTTCAAAATAAACTTCTCCATCGTGAAAAACATCACTGCAGAGACCGGCGAACGTACCCTCTACATCCGCATCACCAAACCGGACAATAACGTGCTGACCAAAAGTTCCTCGAACACCTTCCCATACGAGAACCGGGAACTGGTATATTCCATCAAGAAGTATATAGAATACAACGGAGAAGAGCAAGCCGTCACCGTATATTGGGATGTAGAAGAATACCTCTATGCAGGCACCTACCGCGTAGACATTTTTGCTGACGGTACCCTTATCGGTTCGCAATCATTCAGCTTGAATTAATACAAAAAAATCTAAATTATTTTGCAATATCATTGAAAGCCTATACATTTGCATCGTTGTTTATGCAATTATTGTTGCTGTATAAACAACAGATTCATCACCTTAATTAATGTATAGCCCAATGAAAAAGTTCTTCTGTTTCATCTGTTTGGCATACCTATCCTTCCCCATGAAGGCCCAGGAAGCATTAAGCTTGGATAGTTGCCGTGCATTGGCAATCTCCAACAACAAAGAACTGCTGATAAGCCAGGAAAAAATCAACGCTGCCCACTATCAAAGGAAAGCGGCATTTACTAATTACCTTCCCAACATTTCGGCCAGCGGCGGATATATGCGCAGTCAAAAAGAGTTGTCCATCCTCAGCGACGCTCAGAAAGGAGCCTTGTCCGGATTGGGTACAAGTCTCAGCGGACCGTTACAGCAGGCTGCCCAAGTCATCGCACAGCTTCATCCAGAACTGGCAGGCCAATTGCCGGCTTTAGGACAAAGCCTGGTAGGTGCCCTCGACGGTGCAGGCCAATCCTTGGTTGACGCCTTTCGTACAGACACCCGCAATATGTATGCGGGCGCACTGACCTTGACCCAACCCCTATATATGGGCGGCAAGATACGTGCCTACAACAAAATTACCAAATACGCCGAAGAGCTGGCCCGCCAGCAGCACAACACCGGTATGCAGGAAGTAATCCTGAGTACAGACCAGGCATATTGGCAGGTAGTGTCCCTTGCCCATAAAAAGAAGCTGGCAGAAGGTTATCTGAAACTACTGCAGAAGCTCGACAGCGACGTTGACAAAATGATTGCCGAAGGCGTTGCCACCAAAGCAGACGGACTCTCCATCAAAGTAAAAGTGAATGAGGCCGAAATGACCCTGACCAAAGTAACCGATGGCCTGAGCCTTGCCCGGATGCTGCTGTGCCAATTGTGTGGTCTCGACCTTTCCACTCCCGTCATGCTCACAGACGAACAGAAGGAAGACCTGGCTCCCACTACTCCGGAAAACGGTGCCATCGACATCAACAATGTTTATGCTACCCGTCCCGAAGTGCGTAGCCTGGAACTTGCCACGCAGATTTATAAGCAGAAAGTAAATGTCACCCGTTCGGAATATCTTCCTTCCATAGCACTAATGGGCAGCTATATGGCAACCAACCCTTCCGTCTTCAACAGTTTCGAGAAAAAGTTCAAGGGGATGTGGAATGTGGGTGTCATGGTGTCGGTACCCATCTGGCACTGGGGCGAAGGCATCTATAAAGTAAAAGCAGCCAAATCGGAAGCACGCATCGCCCAATACCAGTTGGATGACGCCAAAGAAAAGATAGAGCTGCAGGTCAACCAGTCGGCTTTCCAAGTGAACGAAGCTGCCAAGAAACTGACCATGGCCGAAAAGAACCTGGAAAAAGCCAACGAGAACCTGAGATACGCCACACTTGGCTTTGAGGAAGGCGTTATACCTGCCAGCAATGTGCTCGAAGCGCACACCGCATGGCTTTCTGCCCAATCGGAAAAGATAGACGCACAGATTGACGTAAAACTGACGGAAATCTATCTGAGAAAGGCAACGGGGGAATTGACAATTGATAATTGATAGTTTCTTCAATCGTAAATAGTAAACAGTCAAATAGTAAATAATATGTTGGATACAAAATCACAAAACAGTAACATGTTGTTGGCATTCCTCACGCTGACGGGAGTGATTGCCATCGTTGCCCTTGTAGGTTTCTTCATGTTGCGTAAAGGGCCGGAAATTGTGCAAGGACAAGCAGAAGTAACGGAGTATCGAGTATCGAGCAAAGTGCCGGGACGTATTCTGGAATTTCGTGTAAAAGAGGGACAAAGCGTACAAGCCGGAGACACCCTTGCCATTTTGGAGGCTCCGGACGTGCAGGCCAAACTGGAACAAGCACGCGCCGCCGAATCGGCAGCCCAAGCCCAGAACGAAAAAGCTCTGAAAGGCGCCCGTCGGGAACAGATACAAGCTGCCTATGAAATGTGGCAAAAGGCACTGGCCGGACTGGAGATTACCGAAAAATCCTACACGCGTGTGAAGAACCTGCACGACCAAGGCGTGATGTCTACACAAAAGCTTGACGAAGTTACCGCCCAACGCAATGCAGCCCGGGCTACGGAGAAAGCCGCCAAAGCCCAGTATGATATGGCCAAGAACGGTGCGGAACGCGAGGACAAAGCCGCTGCCGCTGCCTTGGTGGAACGTGCCAAAGGAGCTGTGGCCGAAGTTGAATCGTACATCAAGGAAACTTACCTGATTGCACAGACTGCCGGTGAGGTATCCGAGATATTCCCCAAAGTAGGCGAGCTCGTGGGCACGGGTGCTCCCATTATGAACATCGCCATTCTGGACGATATGTGGGTAACCTTCAATGTACGCGAGGACTTGCTGCAAGGGTTGGGTATGAATACCGAATTCGAGGCGTTCATCCCTGCACTCAATAAGAATATCCGCCTGAAAGTGTACTATATGAAAGACCTCGGCACATATGCCGCCTGGAAAGCGACCAAGACTACCGGCCAGTTCGACCTGAAAACATTCGAAGTAAAAGCCGCTCCGCAAGAGAAGGTGGAAGGACTGCGTCCGGGAATGAGTGTTGTATTGAAGAAGTAAAGGAGTTATGAGTTATTGGAGAGGATGATGGAAAGAAATAAGAAACATACGGCTTTGTGGAATGTAGCAAGACGCGAATGCCGCCGTCTTGTTTCCCGCCCGCTCTATCTGTTCTGTATGGTGATAGCACCGTTGTTCTGCTACATATTCTTCACCACGCTGATGGACTCCGGGCTTCCCACGGACATGCCCGTAGGTGTGGTGGACCAAGACATGAGTGCCACTTCACGCCAGCTGATACGTAACTTGGACGCTTTTGAGCAGACAGCCGTCGTCGCCCGCTACCCTACCGTCAACGAAGCCCGTACCGCCATGCAGCGCGGAGAGATTTACGGTTTCTTCTACATTCCCGAAGGTACCTCTGCCAAAGCGCAGGCCGGACGGCAGCCCAAACTCTCTTTCTATACAAACAATACCCTGCTCATCGCAGGTTCACTCCTCTTCAAGGACATGAAGATGATGAGCGAATTGGCATCCGGTGCCGCAGCACGTAGCACCCTATATGCCAAAGGAGCTACCGAGGAACAAGCGATGGCCTTCCTCCAACCCATCGTCATAGATACGCATCCACTCAATAACCCGTGGCTGAACTACTCCGTATATCTGTGCAACACCTTTGCACCGGGCGTATTGATGCTGCTTATCTTCATGGTAACCGTCTATTCCATCGGAGTCGAGATAAAAGACCGCACCGCCCGCGAATGGCTGCGCATGGGCAACAACTCCATCTGGATTTCCCTTGCCGGCAAACTGCTGCCGCATACCGCCATCTTCTTCCTGATGGGAATATTATATAATGTATACCTCTACGGTTTCCTCCATTTTCCCTGCAACAGCGGCATCCTGCCGATGCTGCTTGCCACCCTTTGCCTGGTGCTGGCATCGCAAGGCATGGGAATATTGATGATAGGAACCCTGCCTACCCTGCGTCTGGGACTCAGTTTCGCTTCCCTATGGGGCGTACTCTCTTTCTCCATGTGCGGATTGTCATTCCCTGCCATGGGCATGCACCCCGTATTGCAGGCATTGGCAAATCTGTTCCCCCTGCGCCACTATTTCCTGATTTATGTGGACCAGGCACTGAATGGATACCCCATGATTTACTCGTGGGTCAACTACGTAGCGCTGCTTATTTTCATGATGCTCCCGTTCCTTATAGCCCATAGGCTGAAAGGAGCGTTGGTTTACTATAAATACATGCCCTAATGAAAGACCTGACGTTCAGACAGAAAGTGATACAAGGCATTCATGACTTGTTCTATATATGGAAACGGGAATTCGGCACCACCTTCCGCGACCAGGGCGTGCTCATCTTCTTCGTGCTCGTTCCGTTGGTCTATCCGTTGATATACGCTTTCATCTATACCAACGAAACTATCCACGAAGTGCCCACTGTCGTGGTGGATGACTCACGCTCCTCGTTGAGCCGCGAATACCTGCGGAAAGTGGACTCCAGTCCCGAAGTGAGCCTCGTGAGCTACTGCGCCGATATGGAAGAAGCCAAACTGATGTTGAAGGACCGCAGGGCATACGGCATTATCTACATCCCCTCCACCTTCAGCGACGACATTGTACGCGGTAAGCAGACGCAGGTCAGCATCTTCTGCGACATGAGCGGACTGCTGTATTACAAAGCCTTGCTGACTGCCAACACCAACGTGTCGCTCGCCATGAACGCAGACATCAAAGTGGAGCGAAGCGCCAATACCACCGACCGCCAAGACGAGATTACCGCCTACCCGATAGAGTATGAGGATGTCGCCCTCTATAATCCGACCAACGGATTTGCCGCTTTCCTGATTCCGGCAGTATTGGTATTGATTATCCAGCAAACGCTGCTACTCGGCATCGGCTTGTCTGCCGGGACGGCACGCGAGCAGAACCGCTTCCGCGACCTGGTGCCTATCAACCGCCACTACAACGGCACACTACGCATTGTGATGGGAAAAGGGCTGAGCTACTTCATGGTATATTCACTGGTATCGGTATATATACTGTGTGTGGTTCCATGGCTTTTCAGCCTCAACCAAATAGCGATACCCGGTGTCCTGACTCTGTTCACCCTGCCCTACCTGGCCGCTTGTATTTTCTTTGCCATGACAGCATCCATTGCCATCCGCAACCGCGAAACGTGCATGCTGCTGTTCGTGTTCACCTCCGTGCCGCTGCTGTTCCTCTCCGGCATTTCATGGCCGGGAGCTGCTATGCCCGCTTTCTGGAAGTACTTCTCGTACATCTTCCCTTCTACCTTCGGCATCAACGGCTACGTACGCATCAACAGCATGGGAGCCACACTCAATGAAGTCTCTTTCGAGTACCAAGCACTATGGATACAAACGGGCTTCTACTTCATCACCACGTGCCTGGTATATCGCTGGCAGATATTGCAGAGCAGGAAACATGTGATTGAAGAGTATAAGAAGCATAAGAGTATAGAAGCGTAACACATTGTTCCAAGCCTACGAAACAAAGTGTTCACATGCGTTTGAACACTTTGTTTCAGCGTATCAGAACAATTTGTTCCAATATATAAAAACAGTTTGTTCGCCATATTGAAACAGTCTGTTCCCTTATAGGAAACAGACTGTTTTGTTAAAGGAAACAAATAGTTGCCCTACAGCATCGGCAAGGCAGCAAACAGACAAACGGTTGTAATACCTAATTACGGTCGCATGTGTTTCTCCAATATCGGGTAAAGTATCTCAGCATACCTCATAAAGCCCAAATCGGTAAAATGAATGCCGTCTACTGTAGCCTCCCCGTCGTGGCCGATGATGTCACGGGAAGCAAGGAAATAGATGTTTTTCTCTCCACGTTGCTTCAAAGAACGGAAAAAGGCATTCAATGTCTCATTCTTGTCCTTTACCTCCTTGGCAATCCTGGTGTCAAAAGGAGAGTGGGTAAAGAGAGGGTCTTCCACGAAAAGGACAGGCGTATCGGGATGCTTGCTGCGGATAGTGGTATACCTCAAATCCGCAACTAAGCTCTTCAGCGTCCTTCTT
>NZ_QTLM01000023.1:43266-43552 GCF_003602695.1 Bacteroides sp. AM07-18 | reverse complement strand
CGTTTGCTGACCAAGCAGTATCACGGAACGAGCATCAACAAACTGACATATGCCTACAACCTGCGTAGCTGGCTGACGGGCATCAGCGGTACATGCTTCACACAGAACGTGTACTACAACACGGGTGTGGGTACAGCGAAGTACAATGGCAATATCAGCAGCATGACCTGGAAGTCCGGGAACGAAAGTACAGTCCGCGGTTACAAATTCACTTATGACGGTCTTGACCGGATGCTGAACGCTACCTATGGCGAGACAGCAAGTATCAGCACGAATGCGAACCGCT
>NZ_QTLM01000023.1:0-43256 GCF_003602695.1 Bacteroides sp. AM07-18 | reverse complement strand
AAGTATCAGCACGAATGCGAACCGCTTCTCGGAGAACGTTACGGGTTATGACAAGAACGGTAACATCAAGAGTTTGCAACGCTATGGCCAGACTGGTGCCAGTGCCTACGGCCTGATAGACAACCTGACTTACACATTGACCGGTAATCAGTTGAGCCGTGTGGACGATGCCGTGAGTACCGCTGCATACGGTACAAACACTGCCTTTGTAAACGGTGCAAGCGCCGCAGGGGAGTATGCCTACGATGCCAATGGTAATTTAACGAAAGATTTGAATAAGGGAATTACCGATATTCAATATAATGTATTAAATTTGCCCAGTACGGTATCGTTCAGTGATGGTAGCACAATCACCTATACTTATGGTGCTGACGGCACGAAACTGAGAACAGTCCATAAGATAGGTAGTACAACCACAACGACTGACTACTGCGGTAATGTGATCTATGAAAATGGTACTCAGAAGTTGTTACTCACAGAAGAGGGTTACATCAACCTGACCGGTACCCAGCAGTATCATTACTATCTGAAGGACCATCAAGGTAACAACCGTGTAGTAATCAACCGGTCAGGTACTGTGGAGGAAACGAACCATTACTACCCTTTCGGTGGTGTGTTTGGCACTACAGGCAATACCCAGCCTTACAAGTATAACGGTAAGGAGTTTGACACGAAGAAGGGTTTGAATTGGTATGATTATGGGGCGAGACATTATGATGCTGCGTTGGGACGGTTTACGACGAATGACAGGTTTGCAGAGAAGTATTATTCGATGTCACCGTATCAGTATGGGGCGAATAATCCGGTGAATAACATAGATGTGAATGGAGATACAATTGTTGTAAATCCGAACCCGAATGGTTTGATAGATAATGTGAAAATGTTCTTTGGATTTGATACCAAGTATCAAAAGGACGTGAAAGCAGATTTGCAGCAACTTAAGAAGGATGATAAGGAAATTGGTGAGATGATTATTGAACTGGAGAAAAGTAAGAATGTTCATTCAATAACAAGGACTAAACGAGGAGAGTCTAATTCTTCAGGATTTGATAGAGAAAAAGCTAAAAAAGACATTCCGCAAGGAAGCATTATAAATTATGACCCTGATGTTAAAACGGATATTAATGGAAATCATCGGACACCAAGAATTGGTTTAATCCATGAGTTACAGCATTCGTCGGATGTAGATAAAGGTATTATGTCTTATGAAAATATAGGAAATGGAATACCCATGAGAGAAATTCGTGCTATTAATACTGAGAATAAAATTAGAAAAAGAACAGGAGATGCAAAAAGAACGGAATATCGTGGAAGGAAAATACCCCAAAAACTGTTGGAATAAGATTATCCTTATGTTGGGTATTAATCTCTTATTTGTAATGTGTGTACATAAAACAAGTGAGAGGTATGAAGATATGTTTGTTGATTCTACTTGGCAAAGCCCTTTTGTTGCAATGAATATAGAATACAAAGATAGTGTATATTCGATAGTTCCAAGAGAAGGAGATATGTACCTATTTCTGAATGATGGGGTAGCTAATAAGAAATATCGATATGAACTTTTTCCAATTTTATTAGAACAGACATTGGGTATAGACAGCATTACATTTTGTTCACTAAAGGAAATGGACTGTATGGTAACTCCACAGCCATACATAGATTCAATTTATAAAGGAAAAGTAGAAAATCTTATTTCTTTGCTTTTTAATGAGAAAGGTGTACTTTCTGTTGGTTTGTCATATCCAGAAGAAAAATATTTGATTTATTTGTTATTTCATCATGGAGTTTATCTTAATACAGATTGCGAAACTGGAGTTTTGTATATCTTAAATAAATAAGTATTTTATATTCTTGAAATAATCTATTTAATTGCTATCCTAACATCAGATATTACTATATCTTGCATGTTAGGATAGTTTTTTATTTACTTCCCGCTTCCGGAAAGACTACAAGAGAGGAAGTATACACTTACAGCTACGACTATGCTGACAGGGTGAGCAAGGTGGAGCATACATTGGGAGGCAGTGGAAAAGCCACTTATGACAACTTCGGTCGTTTGCTGACCAAGCAGTATCACGGAACGAGCATCAACAAACTGACATATGCCTACAACCTGCGTAGCTGGCTGACGGGCATCAGCGGTACATGCTTCACACAGAACGTGTACTACAACACGGGTGTGGGTACAGCGAAGTACAATGGCAATATCAGCAGCATGACCTGGAAGTCCGGGAACGAAAGTACAGTCCGCGGTTACAAATTCACTTATGACGGATTAAGCCGCCTGATGAACGCCACCTACGGTGAAACAGCCGGCATCAATACGAACACCAACCGTTTCAGTGAGAATGTAACCGCCTATGACAAAAACGGCAACATCAAGACCCTGCAACGTTACGGTCAGACCGCTGCTTCCAGTTACGGTTTGATTGATAACCTGACTTACACTTTGAACGGCAATCAGCTGACCCGTGTGGACGATGCCGTGACGGCTTCCGCCTACAACGGTGGCTTCGAGTTCAAGGACGGTGTGAAGCAGGCGAACGAGTACGTTTATGATGCGAACGGCAATTTGACCAAAGATTTAAACAAGGGAATTAGCGATATTACGTATAATGTATTAAATTTGCCAACAGGCGTCACTTTTGCTTCCGGCGGTTTCATACAGTATGGCTATACTGCCGACGGCATCAAGCGGCGCATGATGTATAAGGAGGCAGATGGTTCGGGCAATCTGGTTCCTACGGTGTATTGCTGCAATGTGGTCTATGAAAACGGTGTTGCCAAGCTTCTTCTTACGGAAGAGGGGTATGTTACGCTTTCGGACAAGAAGTATCACTATTACCTGCAGGACCATCAGGGAAACAACCGCGTAGTCCTCAGTTCCAGCGGTGCTGTTGAGGAAGCGAACCATTACTATCCCTTCGGTGGTGTGTTTGCAAGTTCAGGCAATGTGCAGCCTTATAAATACAACGGCAAGGAGTACGATGGCAAGAAGGGGTTGAATCTGTATGATTATGGGGCACGCATGTATGATGCTGCGCTGGGAAGGTTTACGACGGTGGACCCTTCTGCTGAAAATTACTTCAATACAAGTCTCTATGCTTATTGCGGGAATAATCCTATTAATCGGATTGACCTTGACGGATTACTTTTGGCTCGAATATTGATATATAAGGTCCTCTGATTCAATAAAGTGAACGATTCCCTGCTTTCATCACTATATGTCAACAGGGAATTTTACCTTTTATATAAGGCTACACCCTTTCCCTGACATGGTGTAGCCATTTACCCCAAAGGGTGTAGCTATCCGGGGCAAAGGGTGTAGCTCTGTTTAATGTGCCTTATCAGTGCCTGCGGCACACATAATCCGTTATTGATTTATGAAAAATCCCCCGTCGTAAGTGGGAAGAAAGAAATTTGTTTCAAATCTCCCCGAAATCATGTACCTTTGTGGCGGTACCTAAAAAGGAGGTAGCAAGATGATGAACAAGATAAATTCCGTATGCGTATATTGTGCTTCGAGCACAAAGATAGATTCCGTTTATTTCGATGCAGCCCGTGAGTTGGGCACTCTGCTGGGGCAGCGGCAAATTCGCCTGATTAATGGTGCGGGAAATATGGGACTGATGTCCGCTGTGTCCGATGCGGCACTCCGGGCAGGGGGAGAGGTGACGGGCGTCATTCCCCGCTTCATGGTGGAGCAGGGATGGCATCACACCGGACTTACCCAACTCGTGGAAGTGGAAAGCATGCACGAACGGAAAAAGACAATGGCCGACTTGAGCGATGCCGTCATCGCCCTGCCCGGTGGTTGCGGCACCCTGGAAGAACTGCTGGAAATCATCACTTGGAAGCAACTCGGACTGTATCTGAACCCGATTGTGATACTGAATGTCAAGAACTATTTCGACCCTCTGCTCGATATGCTCCGGCAGGCGGTGGACGAAAACTTCATGCGTACGCAGCACGGTGCCATCTGGCATGTGGCGCAGACACCGCAGGAAGCCGTGGAACTGATATATACCACTCCCTTGTGGGACGCCTCCATCCGTAAATTCGCTGCAATATGATAGGGCTGTTGATGGCTTGGGCAGTAGTGGGGACGGAGGGGATTCCTATTCCATATTCTCCGAGAATGGACGATGGCATCACCGTGGTCCTTTTGTGCTGTTTCTTTCTGTCGGCCTATGTCTTGTCACGCAGCCGCAAGTTCCTGCTGCAACTGGTGAAGGATTTCCTGCTTCATCGCGAACGTACCAGCATATTTGCCACTTCCACAGCCGCCGATATGCGCTATTTGCTGCTGCTCATCCTGCAGACCTGCATCCTAGCAGGCGTCTGTATCTTCAACTACTTCAATGATATACAGCCGGAACTGGTACGTCATGTGTCGCCGGGGCTTCTGCTGGGGATTTACATCGGTGTGTGTCTCTTCTATTTGTGCTTGAAGTGGATGCTCTACTCTTTTCTGGGTTGGATTTTTTTTGACGAAAGTGTTACAACGCTATGGCTTGAGTCCTATTCTACGCTACTTTATTACTTGGGATTCGCCCTTTTCCCGTTTGCCCTGTTCGTAGTCTATTTTGATTTGAGTTTGCAGCTGACGATAATAATCGGATTGATTTTAGCCTTTTTTGCTAAAATATTGATGTTATACAAGTGGTTAAAGCTTTTTTGTAACAATTTATATGGCGGTTTGCTTTTAATTGTGTACTTTTGTGCCCTTGAAATCATGCCTTGTTTTGTGTTATATCAAGGTGTGATGCAGCTAAACAGTTATTTGATAATAAAATTTTAGGACGTTGAAAATTAAGAAAGTACTTGTGTCGCAGCCGAAACCGGCATCAGAGAAATCTCCTTACTACGACATCGCCGAGAAGTATGGTGTGAAAATAGATTTTCGCCCATTTATCAAAGTGGAGAGCCTTTCAGCGAAAGAGTTCAGACAACAGAAAATTTCGGTCTTGGATCATACTGCCGTTATTTTTACTTCGCGTCATGCTATTGATCATTTCTTCCACTTGTGTACAGAATTGCGTGTGACAATTCCCGAAACAATGAAGTATTTCTGCGTGACGGAGGCCGTTGCTCTGTATATCCAAAAGTATGTGCAGTATCGTAAGCGTAAGATTTTCTTCGGAAACACCGGGAAGATTGACGATTTGATACCTTCCATTGTTAAGCATAAGACTGAAAAGTACTTGGTACCAATGTCGGATGTACACAATGATGACGTGAAGAATCTGCTGGATAAGAATAAGATTCAGCACACGGAAGCTGTCATGTACCGTACTGTCAGCAATGACTTTGCTGCAGATGAGGCTTTTGATTATGACATGCTGGTGTTCTTCAGTCCGGCAGGCATCAGTGCCTTGAAGAAGAATTTCCCTGATTTTGACCAGAAGGAAATCAAGATCGGAACATTCGGCTCTACCACTGCCCAGGCAGTCCGTGATGCCGGACTTCGTCTTGACCTGGAAGCTCCCAGCGTGCAGGCACCCTCAATGACGGCGGCGCTTGACATGTTTATCAAGGAGAATAATAAAGGAAAGTAAAAAGAGTTATGAGTTATAAGTTATGAGTGATTTGCTTATAGCTTGTAGGCATAACAATGGATTTATAAAATTGAGCTACAAGTGGTTGTGCTTTTATGTCGCCAGGTACTTGTAGCTCGTTTTTGTATCGCCCCATAACTTATCACTCATAACTCATCACCCATCACTCATAACTTATAACTCATCACCCCATGCCAAATACCTTGCGTAAGTCCGAACGGTTGGACAAGAAGAAAGTGATAGAGAAGATGTTTGCGGGCGGCTCACGCTCGTTTTCGGTTTTCCCTTTGCGTGTGGTGTATCTGCCGGTGGAGGAGCTGGAGGCACCCATTTCCATTCTTGTAAGTGTTTCGAAACGCCGTTTCAAGCGAGCGGTGAAGCGCAACCGCGTGAAACGCCAGATACGTGAAGCCTACCGCATGAACAAACACGGACTGCTGGCCGTGCTGACGGAAAAAAAGTGCCGTCTGGCCGTGGCCTTCATCTATCTTTCGGACCAGTTGGTAGACTCTTCTGTCATTGAGGACCGTATGAAGACAGCTTTGGCACGCATTGCCGAGAAGGTAGCGGCAAATGCTGAAGCTGAGCAAACTCCGCAGGTGTCATGAAGCGTCTGCTTTCATATCTGCTGCTGCTTCCTATCTATTTCTATCAGAAGTGCATATCGCCCATGATAGGGCCTTCATGCCGTTTTACCCCCACTTGTTCGCAATATGCGGTGGAGGCCATCAAGAAACACGGACCTTTCAAGGGGGTTTGTCTGGCAGTCAGGCGCATTCTGCGCTGCCATCCCTGGGGAGGTTCCGGATATGATCCCGTTCCATGAATATTCCAGTTGACATACATACACACCGGCTTCCGCAAGTACCCGGAACTGCCATTGCAAATTGCTATCCCGAAACGTTCTCTCCACAGAGCGGCGGATGGTATTCGGTGGGGATACATCCCTGGCATATAGGTCGGAGTGGAGGTGAACACTCAGGAGTTGAAGGTGCTGTGGCTAGCAGGGTGTGCGGCCTGGAGGAGTTAGTGCGCCATCCCCAAGTACTTGCCGTGGGCGAAGCCGGGCTGGACAAGCTGGCAGATGCTCCGATGGATTTGCAGGTGGAAGTGTTCAGGTGCCAGGCATGTTTGGCAGAGGAAGTGGGAAAGCCGCTGGTGATTCATCTGGTGAAGGCGGTTGATGAACTGCTGAAGGTGAAGCGGGACTTGCGCCCGTCGAATCCGTGGATAATACATGGTTTCCGTGGCAAGGCGGCGCTGGCGGAGGAATATCTGAAACATGGCTTTTACCTTTCATTCGGGGAGAAATACCAGGAAGCAGCCTTGTGCCGGGTACCTGCCGACCGGCTGTTCATCGAAACGGATGAAAGCGAAGTTTCCATCGGGGAATTGTATGCACGCGCTGCCGAAGTGCGCGGCATCTCTCCCGAGGAGCTTGGAGAAACACTCCGGAGAAATGTCTGCAAAGTCTTTTTTAAACCCTAAGAGTTGTTTCTTCGAATAAAGAGTCGTATTTTTGCGCAGATTAAAATAGGAATCAAACAATTCATAGATAATCACTTAAATAATTAATCAGATAACTTAATCATTCGATGAATTTTGTAGAAGAATTAAGATGGCGTGGCATGCTCCACGATATGATGCCGGGTACGGAAGAACTTCTGGCTAAGGAACAAGTGACTGCATACATTGGTTTCGACCCTACTGCGGACTCTTTGCACATCGGGCACCTTTGCAGTGTGATGATTTTGCGTCACTTCCAGCGTTGCGGACACAAGCCGTTGGCACTGATTGGCGGTGCTACGGGTATGATTGGTGACCCTTCCGGAAAGTCTGCCGAACGCAATCTGCTTACGGAAGAGACGTTGCAGCGCAACCTGGCCGGTATGAAGGCCCAGCTCTCCAAGTTCCTGGATTTTGATTCGGATGCCCCCAACCGTGCCGAGTTGGTGAACAACTACGATTGGATGAAGAACTTCACTTTCCTCGATTTTGCCCGTGAAGTGGGTAAGCACATCACCGTGAACTATATGATGGCGAAAGATTCTGTAAAGAAGCGTCTGAACGGTGAGGCACGTGACGGTCTTTCCTTCACGGAATTCACCTACCAGCTGTTGCAGGGGTACGACTTCCTTCATCTGTATGAAACCAAAGGCTGCAAGCTCCAGATGGGTGGCAGCGACCAGTGGGGTAACATCACCACCGGTGCCGAACTGATTCGCCGTACGAACGGTGGGGAGGTATTTGCACTGACCAGCCCGCTGATTACGAAGGCCGACGGTGGTAAGTTCGGCAAGACAGAGTCCGGAAACATCTGGCTCGACCCGCGCTACACTTCTCCATATAAGTTCTACCAGTTCTGGCTGAACGTGAGCGACGAGGATGCCAAACGCTACATAAAGATATTCACTGCACTGTCCAAGGAGGAGATTGACGCTCTGACGGCCGAGCACGAGGCTGCTCCCCATTTGCGCGTCCTTCAGAAGTGTCTGGCCAAGGAAGTGACTATCATGGTTCATTCCGAAGAGGACTATAATGCTGCTGTGGATGCATCCAACATCTTGTTTGGCAATGCAACTTCTGATGCACTGAAGAAGTTGGACGAAGATACGCTGCTGGCTGTGTTCGAGGGTGTTCCCCAGTTCGAAATATCCCGTGATGCACTGGCTGCCGGTGTGAAGGCGGTGGATTTGTTCGTGGATAATGCTGCTGTATTCGCTTCCAAGGGCGAGATGCGTAAGCTGGTGCAAGGCGGTGGCGTTTCTCTGAATAAGGAGAAACTGGCTGCTTTCGACCAGGTGATTACGACAGCCGACCTGCTGGACGAAAAATACCTGCTGGTACAGCGCGGCAAGAAGAATTACTATCTGATTATCGCCAAATAGCGGTATCCTAAAGAGAAGTAATTAAGGAAATAATGCTTTGGCAGTAAAAATAGCCCCGAAATATTTGGATATTTCGGGGCTTCCTTTTATCTTTGCACCGCTTTTTAACAGAAAGCCCTATGTTTGGACTATGGTGTAATGGTAGCACAACAGGTTTTGGTTCTGTTTGTCCAGGTTCGAATCCTGGTAGTCCAACTACGATGCAGCTAATTGCAGCTAAAAACCCACTAAAATCGCAAGTTTTAGTGGGTTTTTTTGTTATTCTTTCCCCCTCTTGTTGGCACTATAGGTATAGATTTTTTCTTTTTACGAATCTTTGAACGATATTGCTATATAATTGACACAAATTTATACGGTTTCTCCATTTTCTTTTGTTACATTTGCATCGTGTACGCAAACGATGTGTATTTGATGGCTGAAGTTATAACCTATTAAATGTAGTGCAATCATGAAAACGAACTATGAAATTCGCTATGCTGAGCATCCCGATGATGTGAAAAGCTACGATACGAAAAGCATTCGCTGCGATTTCCTTATAGGGAAGGCATTCTCCCAAAATAAAGTTTCCATTGAGTATAAACTACTTGCAAATCGTACATAAATAGAATATCACTTATTTAAACTTAATAATTTAACGTTATGAATCCGTATTTGAATTTTTCTTTGGAAGGTAAAGTAGCCCTTGTTACAGGTGCTTCTTATGGTATCGGTTTTGCTATCGCTTCAGCTTTTGCAGAGCAAGGAGCAACTATCTGTTTCAACGATATCAACCAGGAGTTGGTAGACAAAGGCTTGGCTGCCTATACTGAAAAGGGTATCAAGGCACGCGGTTATGTATGTGATGTGACAGACGAACCTGCTGTTCAGGCCATGGTAGCCCAGATTGAAAAGGAAGTAGGCTCTGTTGATATCCTCGTAAACAATGCCGGCATCATCCGCCGTGTTCCTATGCACGAGATGGAGGCTGCTGACTTCCGTCGTGTAATCGATATCGACCTCAATGCTCCGTTCATCGTATCAAAGGCTGTTCTGCCTGCCATGATGAAGAAGGGCCACGGTAAAATTATCAATATCTGCTCTATGATGTCCGAACTGGGGCGTGAGACTGTGTCGGCCTATGCCGCTGCCAAGGGTGGCTTGAAGATGCTGACTCGCAACATCTGCTCTGAATATGGTGAATATAACATCCAATGTAACGGTATCGGTCCGGGTTACATCGCTACCCCGCAGACTGCTCCGCTGCGTGAAAAGCAGGCCGACGGTAGCCGTCACCCGTTCGACTCGTTCATCTGCGCCAAGACTCCGGCAGGCCGCTGGCTGGCTCCGGAAGAACTTACCGGTCCGGCAGTGTTCCTGGCATCGGAAGCCTCTAATGCGGTAAACGGTCACATCCTCTATGTAGACGGAGGTATCTTGGCTTATATCGGAAAGCAACCGAAATAAATTTAAGGATAATTGAGAAGGTGATAAAGTGGCAGGATAATGTCACTTGTCACCTTTTTCTTTTGGGCGCGGATTACGCGGATTTCGCGGAAAGGATAAGGAAAATCCGTATAATCCGCGAAATCCGCGCCTAAAAGAAAGTTATACAACTGATTAGGAAAAAGCAATGATTATATGAGAAACTTTCTTTTATTATGTATGGCGGCCCTCTGCTGTCTTGCTTGCAACGATAGCAAGATAGTGACTGTTACGGTAACCAATCCGTTAGCGATGGACCGTTCCGATGAGATGGTAGAGGTGTCCATGACCGAAATCTCAAACCTTCTGAATCTGGCAGACACCGCACAGATTGTGGTTCTGAATGTCGAAGGGGAGCAGGTGCCTTACCAAGTGACCTACGATGACAAATTAATCTTCCCTGCTACGGTAGCCGCCAATGCATCGGCTGCATATACCGTCCAGGCCGGTACTCCCGTCGATGTGGAGGTAAGGGCTTGTGGGCGGCAGTATCCCGAACGTCTGGACGACATGGCCTGGGAGAACGACTTGGTAGGCTTCCGTGCCTACGGTCCTGCATTGCAGGCAAGGGGTGAACGCGGTTTCGGCTACGACTTGTTCACGAAGCGAGGCACTGCTGCACCGGTACTGGAAGACATGTATGCCAAGGAACTGGATGCAGACTCCTGGAAGCAGGTTAATGAATTGCGCAAGACAGACCCGAAGGCAGCCGATGAGCTGGTACGCACATTCTCCTATCATATAGACCACGGTTATGGCATGGACTGCTATGCAGTAGGCCCAACATTGGGAGCTGGAGTGTCTGCATTGATGGTGAATGATACCATTATCTATCCGTGGTGCTACAAGACGCAGGAGGTGCTGGACAACGGTCCGTTGCGCTTCACCGTGAAGCTGGAGTTCAATCCGTTGGCTGTGAAAGGGGATACTGCGGTGGTGGAAACACGTCTGATTACGCTGGATGCCGGTTCTCATCTGAACCGTACTGCCGTTTCGTATAGCAATCTAAAGGAATCTTTGCCCATTGTTACCGGTATTGTGCTGCACGAACCGGACGGTGCTGTGGTGGCTGATGCCGCTGGTGGTTATATGACGTATGTAGACCCCACTACCGGACCGGATAATGGCAAGATATTTATGGGGGCCGCTTTCCCTGCCGTTGTGAAGGAAGCCAAAACCGTGCTTTTCCCCATAGAGGAGAAGAAGATGCGTAACAATGCGGACGGTCATGTACTGGTTGTCAGCGACTATGAGCCGGGCGCTGACTACGTGTATTACTGGGGCTTTGCCTGGGACCGCGCGGACATCAAGACTGCTGAAGCCTGGAACCGATACATGGCTGATTTTGCACAGAAGGTGCGCAATCCGATGACGGTGAGTATCCGCTAAGTTGATTTTCTTCCTTTTCAGACGGAGAAGATTGAGAAGTTGGAGGTTTGTAACTGTCCGGACGAATGACAAGTGTTCTCAGAATAAGCTCTTCCCCTTGTAGACAAGTTCTGCAACGTTTTTGGCCTCCAGTTTTTCCATCAGGCGCTTCCGGTAAGTCTGTATTGTATTGATGCTGAGAAATAGTAATTGGGATATTTCAGAAGTGCTCAGTCCTTGCGAGAGATAGGCGAGCACTTCTTTTTCACGTCTCGACAATTCGGGAAGCGCATGTGGTAGGGTGTTTTGTTTTTCCTTGTCCAGTTCGCTGAAAACATTGCTGAAGTATCTGGTTCCGTTTTTCAGTGTACTGATGGCGTCTCTCAATTCGCTGGTGCTGGCATTTTTTGAAACAGCTCCGTTGATGTTTAGGGTGGATAATTTGGCTATGATCCAAGGTTCTTCATGCATGGTATAGATTAAAATGCCGCATTCGGATATCCGGCTGTGAAGGTGGGATATGAGTTGGAATCCATTCATATCCGGTAGTTCAAGGTCAATGATGCAAAGGTCGAATCTCTCTTTGAGGGTCAGTTGTTCCACGTCTTTTGCACAAGTGGCTCCTTTGCACGTCACTCCTTCGAGTTGCGAGGCCAGTGCGATGATGCCTTCAGCAACAATCGGGTGGTCATCTATTACCAGTATTCTGTATGTTTCTTTGTTTGGTTTCATTCGTTTATGTCAAGCAGTAGGGTGAAAACGTTGTTTTCTGTTGACGAGCATACATTGGCGGTAGCGTTGATGGCTCTGATACGGTCGTTTACGGTGCGCAATCCTATGCCGTCATTGTTGTTTGTTGCTGTTTGTTGCTTGTTTGCATTCTTACCGTTGTCTGTAATTTGCAGGGTATATTTATTTTCATTGTCGGCACGGAGACTGATGACTATATGACTGGCTGAGGCATGTTTCACGATGTTCATGGTGAGCTCTTGTACGATGCGGTACAGCTCATAAGCGGTTTCATTGGGAAGATGGCGTGATGCGTTGTTCTCCGTTGGATGATAGCTGACCTCTATGCCGGTGTTATCGGCCAGTTTGGCAGCATAACGGTCGAGTATCTGGTCTAGACTGAGATGCTCGAATTCGGGAGGCATCAGTTCGTGTGAGATATTCCGCACGTTGTTTCTCAGTTTGCTGACGAGTGAAGCCAGTTCCTGCTCATTCCCTTTGCCGGCAGAAGTTTCTATCTTCATTTGCAGCCCCAGCAGGTCGTTGGCTATGCCGTCATGCAGTTCCTTGGCAAAATATTTGCATTCCTCTTCCAACCCTTCAATGTAACGGCGTGCCGAGTTCAGTTCGTTTTCTTGCTTTAGCAGTTCAATCTTCTTTTCGGCTATTCGTTTCTTGTGGCGGAGCGTCAACAAAGTAATGAGAGCAAGACCGGACAGAAGGGCTACAGCAATGGAGGCTTTTAGCAGGAAGGCTTGGTGTTCCAGTTGTTCTTGTTGCAGGTGGGCTATCTCCAATTCCTTTTCTTGTGTGTGATATTTCACGTTGAATTCTGCCATTTGTTGCGTCAGATTGTGCTGTGCCAGCGTATCAGTCCACATGCGGGCACTATCCATATAGGTGTAGGCCAGTTTGGGGTTTCCCAAAGCATCGTAGCATCGTGCCATTTGTGTAAATAATGTTTTGGGCTCGGTACCGGTTTTCCGGTTACGCAGCCAGTGGAAGTCCTTCAAGGCGCGGGCATAGTTTTTGCGGTTTGTTTCGGTGGCTGCCCTCGATTGTATGAATCCTATGGCAGCGATGGAGTTGGATGGTACCCGTTGTAGTAGTTTGTTCCCCAATTTCAAGTAGTGGTCTATGGAATCAGGTTGTTCTTTTCGTTCAAAGAGTCTCAGCATGCCGGGCAGGCAGCGTATCTTCCATAAGTCTTCGTTTCCCTCTCCGTGGCAGGCAATGTTCTAGGCTTTGCGGTTGGATTTTTCAGCATCATCCAGCTTGTTCAGCTCAGCCTTTATGGTTGTCCTGATTTGCCAGGTGGTGAAAGCTACGAATGGGTCTTCGGTTCTGGCGGCATGTTCGGTGGCCATGTCGGTATACTTTTCAGCTTCGTCCAGCTGCCTGATATTGAAGTATAGGATGGACACATTGTTGCAGATGTGGGCTATCCAGCTTTCGTCCCCATATTGCAAGGCACTGTCCAGTGCTTTATTGTAATAGTAGAGTGTAGAGTCATTCATTTGGTGCTGACGGTAGAGGAGGCCCAAATCGTTGTATACGCTGATGTGCTTTTCCAAATCATCTATCTGCGGCAGGTAGGGGAGCACATTTTTTTTCATGGCAAAGGCTTCTTCTGTCTTTCCCACATAGACCAGCAGTGTGGCTTGTTCGTTCAGCAAGATGGGATACATGAAGGAGTGCTTTACGTTCCGGGTGGCAAAGGCGCTGTCGAAGCTACGTTGCGCTTCATCGTAGTGTCCTTCTTCCATGAGATTGGCTGCCCGGTTGTAGAAGTGTGCCAACAGAGTGTCTGTTGGTATTTCTCCGGCGTGAAGCAGGATAGTGGTTAAAGAAAAGAGGAGTGATAATAGCTTAGTATGGAGTACCCTCATATCGGTATATTTTAGTGGAATTCAATCTGTGCCTAGTTGTTGCAAATATACGTCTTATTCATTTTGCTTTTTATCGGAGATGCTGAATTTTTTCTGTATGTGGCTGAAAAATCACCTTTTTCAGTGACAAGGAGTGAAAGGAAAAGTTTATTACTTTGCAAAAAATATTAAGCTTTGTCTGGGAATGATAAATGGCCAAAAGTATCTGTCCGGGTTTGAATGGCAGAGTCTTGTTGTCGTGAGATACGGACGGCATTCCTTATACTTTTGTTATTATGGATTTTCCTTAGAGGGATGGGGATAAAACAAGATTTGTAACTTATGAAAATGTTTAAAATGATGGCTGCCTCCATGTTGGGTGTGGCGTTGTGCTTGGGATTCACTGCTTGCAGTGACGATGACGAAAATGAGAATGGTGAGGGTGGCGAAAACACCGCCACTGTGGTCAATCCTTCGCAAGTGTTTACGGGAGGGCTTCCGAAGTCGGTTTCGGGCATGGCGATTTCTCACAATGAAGAAGGGCTGGTGACGAACATTACAACTGAGGATGGGGATAAAGCCGTCTTTGAGTACTTTCCCGCTACTACAAAGGCAGATGTTGCAAAGGACCGAGCAAGAATCACCGTGACGGATGAAGAGGGCGATGTTACAGAACTGAACTTGCAGCTCAACAGCGATGGTTATGTGGAATTTTGCAACTCAATAGACCACGCTGGTACTCCCGATGCCGATGAGTTTACTTGGGAGATGGAATACGACACTGAAGGCCATCTGGTTGTAATGAAACGCTCTGAAAGCGATGGTGAAATAACGAACATCACCTATAAGGATGGAGATGTGGTGAAGACTTCCACACGTTATGTAGCTAGTGGGGATCTCAATGGTGACGGAATTATCGACAGCAATGACGAGTGGGAGTATAGTGCTGCCATAGACTATACGACGGATAATATAACAGCTCCTATCGAGAATAAGGGCTGCCTGATGTTGTTTGATGAAATACTGGATGTGGATATGGACGAGATGATATATGCCTATTATGGAGGCATGCTTGGTAAGGCTACGAAACATCTGCCGCTTGTAGGGCATTATACATACAATGGCGAGGACTCTGTGTCCGATATGTATTTTACATGGACATTGAATTCCGACAGTTATCCTACGGAACTGGTTGTAAAAGACCAGTGGGATGAATACAGATGTACATTTACTTGGTAATTATAAAACATCTGTTTATTCTTGTGGAACAGGACATGAGCCTATAAAATGTAAGGGGTTGCCTTTTGCCGAGACAACCTCTTCTTATTTTATGTGGAATTTATTGTGACAGCAGATGTTGGTAACTTTCTGCTGTTTCAAGTTTATAATACTTTGAATTCATATCCCTCTTCCTTCAGGAAGTCAATGGCGCGCGGCAATGCGTACTGCAGGTTTCCGTTGCACCAGGATTTCAAGGAATCGTGGAAGGTGATGATGGAGCCGTTGCGGGCGTAGCGCATCACGTTGGCTAGCACTTGCGGACCGCGCAGCTTCTTGCTGTAGTCGCGGGTCACGAGGTCCCACATCACAATCTTGTAGGTTCGTTTCAGCGTGAGATACTGGTTGGCGAACATATGGCCGTGGGGAGGGCGGAACAAGAGAGGGTAGAGAACCTTCTCCACATTGCAATTGATGTCCCCACCCATTTCCATGAAAATCTTCGCCTGTTCGGTATTTCCCAGATAATTCTTGGCCGTGTATTCAAATCCACGGATATGGTTGAAGGTGTGGTTACCGATGCGGTGCCCACACTCAACGACCATCCGGAATTCGTCCGGATGCTTCCGTATGTTGTCACCTACCATGAAGAAGGTGGCTTTGATGTTGTGCTTATCCAGCAGGTCGAGCACCCAGGGAGTTACTTCGGGGATAGGGCCATCGTCGAAAGTCAGATAAACGGCTTTTTCATTGGGGTCCATCCTCCAGACTGCACCGGGATATAGTTTGCGAAAAAACTCAGGAGGTTGTTCTATAAACACGTGATTAAGGATTAAGGGATTAGGGATTTTAAGGATTAGGGGTTAAGGATTAGGGGTTAATGATTAGTGATGAACTGCACAGGCTAATCCCTAATCCTTATTCTCACTCCTTCATTCTGTCCACATACATATTATACAGTTCTTCCACCTTCGGCTCGTAGATTTCGGCGAGCTTGGAGTTGTACTTCTTCATGGCCTTCACCTCGGCATCGAGTACAGCCCAGTGGTATTCAAACTCACGGGTAGAAATCATGAAGCGGTTGTCGTCCAGGCTCAGATACCAGGTCAGGTACTCTACAGCCTTGTCAGCAAGGGCTTTCATCATCTCGTCTGCCTTGGCGGTTTCGCCCAGTTGGTAGTAGGCTTCCGCCATCTGTACGGCACCGTTCTGCCAGTCGT
This sequence comes from Bacteroides sp. AM07-18, assembly GCF_003602695.1. NCBI lineage: Bacteria > Pseudomonadati > Bacteroidota > Bacteroidia > Bacteroidales > Bacteroidaceae > Bacteroides > Bacteroides sp. AM07-18. The sequence goes on along the minus strand of NZ_QTLM01000023.1, from coordinate 26,946 downwards.
AAGGCACGTTGTAGGCGGGAATCACCTTTTCTGCATAGTCCAGGGCAGCTTTTGCCTTGTCTTTCTTGCCCTCACGCATCAGCTGCTGCACGAGTTGGGAGAAGATGCGACGGTGAGAGTGGCACATGCGCATGGCGTTCTCGTCGATATAGATGCCCGGCTTGTCGATGCCACCGAACTTGAACTTGTTCATCAGGTTGTCGTACATCTTTTCGGAGTCTATTGTCACGCCCGTCTTACTGGTGTCGAACGGAGTGAAACGATAGGCAAGACCTTCCTGAACGAAGTGGTTTTCCATATTCAGCTGGTTCTCCCTGCCTACGCTGACAGCGATATAGATGGGGCGTTCCCAGTTGGCCTCGCTCAGCATTTCGAGCATCATCAACTCGCTCTTGTAGAGGGCGCGTTTGCCTTTCAGCGAAATGTGCATGTAGTCGGGGATTGAGTCGCCCGGTATCATCATGCCGCTGCGGCGCACGGCTTCCTTGTCTACCTTGATGACAATGCTGTCGGTAGGAATCACCTTCAAGTCCTGATTCTTGTTGCGCACCCAGTTCTTGAGGATATTCTTTAGCTCATACGGGTTGTCACCGAATTCTTTCTTTACATTGACTAGTGCTTCGGGATTACCGTCCAGTGCCTGCTTCTCGGCTTCGGCATAGAGCTGGTCGATGCTTTTCTTGTACTCAGGCTGGATGGGGACGTATTCGTTGGTGCCTTCTACGTACTCCATACGGTCCCAGGTGATGGGGAGAGAAGGACTGTCGTAGGCGGGGCGCTTCATCTGGTCGATGTACCAATCGGTCTGCAGGTACGAGAGGTTGCAGGTACGGGCGTCGGTACGGAAACCTTCGGTCTCCTGGTTGTACCAGAGGGGGAAGGTATCGTTGTCACCATTGGTATAGATAATCGGGTTGCCGCTTTCTTGCAGGGACATCAGGTAGTTCTGGCCGAAGTCGCGTGCCATGTAGCGGTCGCTGCGGTCGTGGTCGTCCCAAGTCTGGCTTGCCATCTGCACGGGGACAAAGAGGCAGGCTACGGAAACGATGGCGGCAGCAGGCAGTTCCTTCATCTTGGCATAGTCTTGAAGCAGACGGACGAGTCCTGCTACACCCATACCAATCCAGATGGCGAAGGCGTAGAACGAACCGGCGTAGGCATAGTCACGTTCGCGCGGTTGGCTCGGAGTCTGGTTCAGGTAGAGCACGATGGCGATACCGGTCATGAAGAAGAGGAAGAAGACCACCCAGAATTGCTGGATGCCTTTCTGCCCACGGTAGGCTTGCCATAGCAGGCCGATGATACCCAGCAGCAGGGGCAGGCAGTAGAATACGTTGTGTCCCTTGTTGTCTTTCAGTTCCTGAGGCAAGAGGCTCTGGTCGCCCACCAGCCAGTTGTCGATGAACGGGATACCGGTAATCCAGTTGCCGTGTTCAATTTCTCCGCTGCCTTGTATGTCGTTCTGGCGTCCGGCGAAGTTCCACATGAAGTAGCGCCAGTACATCCAGTTGAGCTGGTAGGAGAAGAAGAACTTGATGTTTTCCCACTGTGTGGGCATGTTTACCATAATCATGTTGCCGCATTTGTCATAGGGCACATCGTAACCCTTGATGTCCTGCCAGGCATGGTATTGTTGTGTATGGGCACTGCTGTACATACGCGGGAACAGCATGTTCTGGGCGTATTCGTACTCAATGCGTCCGGGGATTTCGATGTACGAATCCTTTTCGTCGGGTGTAGCTTTCTCCTTGCGGATGAACTTCGTGCCGTTGTACTTGATGCGCGGTTCGCAGTAACCGTCTTTCACGTCCAGTGCCACTTGCGAGGAGAAGGCAGGGCCATAGAACAGCGGGCGTGTGCCATACTGCTCGCGTCCCAGGTATTCGCCCAGTGTGAAGATGTCTTCCGGAGAGTTCTGGTCCATCGGCGTGTTGGCGGTGGAGCGGATGACGATAAGTGCATACGAGGAATATCCGATGACGATCATCATGGTGCAGAGCAGCGAGGTGTTCAGCGTGCGTGCCGATACGCGGAATTTCTCTTTGACGGCTGCCTGCGTCTTCGGACGGAGGTAGAGCCACAATGCGGCAATGACAATGACACCGATAACTACCGAGCTGGTACCGTGTCCGTAGAACGGGATACCCAGCATGGCGATGGTGAGTATGAACGAGAGTGCCATACGTGCCTTGTTGCGTTCGGTATAGCTTTCGTAGATACCCCAGATGAGGCAGGCTGCCAACAGAATGATATATACGATGACACCCGTGTTGAAGGACATGCCCAGCGTGTTGACGAAGAGCAGTTCGAACCAGCCGCCCACTTTCACGATACCCGGCACGATGCCGTAGAGTACGGCTGCTACCAGTATGCCCGAAGCGAGCAATGCCAGCAGGGAACCTCGGGCATTGGCGTTGGGTACTTTCTTGTAGTAGTATACCAGTACGATGGCGGGCAGGCAGAGCAGGTTCAGCAAGTGCACGCCGATGGAAAGTCCCGTCAGGTAGGCGATAAGAATCAGCCAGCGGTCACTGTGAGGCTCGTTGGCAACGTCCTCCCATTTCAGTATGAGCCAGAATACGACGGCAGTGAACAGTGAGGAGAAGGCATACACCTCGCCTTCCACAGCGCTGAACCAGAAGGTATCGCTGAACGTGTAGGCAAGTGCGCCCACCAGACCGCTACCCATGATGGTAACCATCTGGCCGCGTGTGATATTGTTTTCGTCTGTCACCACAAGTTTGCGTACCAGGTGCGTGATGCTCCAGAAAAGGAACAGGATACATGCGCCGCTCATCAGCGCGCTCATGTAGTTCACCATCTTGGCAACGGTGGAGGCATCGGAAGCAAATTGTGAGAATAGGTTGGCTACCAGCATGAAGAACGGTGCGCCGGGCGGGTGTCCTACTTCCAGCTTATAGCCGGTGGTGATGAACTCCGGGCAGTCCCAAAAGCTTGCAGTAGGTTCGATGGTCATGCAGTAGACCGTCGCTGCAATGAGGAAGGTAATCCAGCCTACAAGGTTGTTTACGGTTTTGTACTGTTTCATTCGGATGAAATTCGTTATTATGTAATTTTCTTGTTATCAGTTGCTTAATTGCTGATTGACAGACGCTGGCGTCTGTCGTGTCAGAGTCTGGTGTTTGTCACGTCAGACACCGGTGTCTGTCGCGCTGAAGTCCAGTGTCTGTTGCGGCAGGCAATATTGTCTGCTTCGGCAGGACGTGGATGTATGGTACACAACGCGGCAAAGATAATAAATTCAATTCTAAATAAGTGACAGTAAGGTGGATTATTAGGATAGGTTAAGGGATTTGGGGATGCGGAAAGGAAGCATCCGCCTTGCCTGGTTGAATGAATCTTTCGTTTATAACCGAAAATCTTGTCTTTTTCGCTGACTTTTTAGGTTATGGACGAAAAAAAAGGCTGGGAATCTTCGTTTATAACCGGAAATTATGAGAAGCTGTTTGTTTCGCTTGATGACTTCTGCCTGCCGTCTAATGAAGGAATGCGGCATGTGTGGGCGTGGGAACTGTATGGGTTGTTGTAAAAGGCGCTGAAAGATAGCAATGTCCTTGTATTCTTGACAAAAAGTAATGCTTTTGCCCGTTTCCCTGCCACGCATGGTTTTGCAGAAGAACGGATTTGGGATATGTTGTGGATATTCGGTTCATAAAGATGCGTTCTTCTTGCATATTCTTCCGCTTTTGTGGGACTTTTATGCAGAAATTGGCTACACCTTTAAGCTAAAAAGAGTATGCCGTTTTACTAAAAGGGGAGTTACGTTTTAGTAAAACGGCAACTCTGTTTTAGTAAAACGTTCTTTTGCTTTTACCTTTTCGGTGTATCAGGGCTTTCGGAGAGGTGATTCTGAATTATTAGAAGGATGTTTGTTTTGGTATAATGCTTATAGCCTGCTGTTTACGACTTTCCGCTCTTGTATTTCCTTCTGCGTGGGTGACGGGACGGAAATACGCGATTCTCGCGCGATAGAAAATACAAAGTGTCAGAATGACAAAAAGAGAGTGGAAGCTCTTTCAAGTGCTGAAGTATCGTCTTTTGGCATACTGCTATCAAAAAAACACCCAATCTTTTTCTTGTTTTCATTCTTTATCTTTAAATTTGCGAAAGAAGCAAGGAAGTGTCCTTGGTTTCCATGTTTTTGTGAAATGATATTGTAAGAAGCGTTGTGCTTCATTCTTGTCTTTGAGAACCTGAGAAATTTTCGAGAACAAACAAGGATGGCACAGATGGTTCCTACGCTGGTTTCGGCGTGGGTCTGCTGTCTGTTCATCTGTTTGTTCGGGTTTTCTCAGGACCTTCAAAGACGATGGATAGCACGCAGTTCCACGCTGTCTTTTTTTATATTCTCGGAGGAACGCGGGGACTAATACTATCTGGTTATGATTCTATTTAAAGTGAATTCTAAAAGTTCCAATTTTTGCAATTGGTTTATAAAAAATGCGTTCCAATTTTTAGGTATTGCCGCATTGGCCGGATTTACCTTGCTGCCTATTTCATCATGCAGCGACGATTACGATGACAGTGAAATCAAAGACCGTCTGGACAAGGTGGAGGACAAAGTGACCGAACTTGAGGAATGGTGCTCCACTGTCAACAATGAAATTGCTTCATTGAAAAGATTGATAACGGCTTTGGAAAACAATGACTATGTAACCGGGGTGGAAACTCTTGAAAACGGATACAAGATAACCTTCTCCAAAAGCGGGAGTATCACTATTCATAACGGTAAAGATGGAGCTGACGGGGAAGATGGAAAGGATGGTTATACTCCCATTATCGGTGTGGACAAATATTCTGACGGTCTCTACTATTGGACCATTCAGGTGGAAGACGGGAAAACTGTCTGGTTGACTGATGCGGATGGTGATATGATACGCACTACCGGAGACGACGGTAAGGATGGAGAGGACGGTGAAGATGGAAACGACGGTCTGACACCTCATATCGGAAAAAATGGCAATTGGTGGATAGGTACAACAGACACGGGAATAAAAGCCCGAGGTGAAACCGGCAATGACGGCCTGACTCCATATGTCGGTGGCAATGGTAACTGGTGGATTGGGGATATTGATACGGGGGTGAAAGCCCAAGGTGAAACCGGTAATGATGCTCCTACTCCGATGATTAAAACCGGTGCGGATTTGGGAAATGGTTATATTAGAGATGCTGTATATCTTTCTGTGGACAATGGCGAAAACTGGATTGAAATTTCCGGAGACAAAGGGGAGCAGGGGGATTCTTTTTTTAAGGGTATAGACATTTCCAATGAAGACTACGTCATTTTTACATTGAAAAATGGGGCACCTATTAAGATAGCCAAATGGTCAGCTATCAATCAGGACCCGGTTCCAACAGGAATAATTATTTTAGATTACTCTCCGGCAACCATTGTCAAAGGCGACCGAATCAAAGTTAAATTACGTATAAATCCAAGTGGATTCAAGGTCACTAAAGAAAACATAGAACTTGATGCATGGTACAGTGATACTTACTTTCTTGAAGATGGAAAAAGCCAAACCCGTGCCTCTTATGTTACTCCATCGGACTATTATGAATTGGTAAATATAGAGCCGGACAAAAACGAAAAGGATGAAGAGCTTGAAGGTCAATGGATTGCTACTATACAGTCCAAAGGGACTGGAAATTATCGAAATCTGTCTGAATTATCATTTGTTGTTAATTATACAGATATGAAGGGAAATATTCAACAAGTTAGTTGCCTTTACTCAATACCAATTGAAACTGTTCCAACGGTGAATGAAGGAGTTGCATTCAGTTATTCAAAGGTACAAACGATTTATGCTGAGGAAAATACTGCAAATCCATATATTGTATTTATTGACCCTCATACTTACAGAAATAGCCAAAACAAAGTATGGCGCTATAAATGGGATTTCATAACGCATGTAGATACTGAACAGAATGACGAAGAACTGACAGCCGATATAGCTTCCTTATATGATGGACATTACATATCTTTTATGCCGAATTTGAACAATACGATATGGGAGGGTGTAAAAGATAATATTGCTAAAAAAGCGTCCTCTTTAGTAAATATAAAGTTAATGGATTCTGCAGGTAACCATAAAGAACTTGAATTACCTATTACTTATTGTCCCAGTGATATAGAATTAAAGCTAAATTTGTCTGCTACAGAAGTTAATAAATATCTAAACGGTAGTTATTTTATAAATATAGGAAAGGAACTGGAGGAATATGGACTGACTCAAGATTTCATGTCTAATTTGAGTATAACAGCACTTTTTGGAGGGCTGGAAGTGGGATGGTGGGATGAATTTCCATTACTTATAGACGGTTGGGAAATAATTAATGAAAACAAAGAATTTGAACCGGTTGCAGAAGCTTGGGTCACAGATGAGGTGAATGCTGGTATGGAAACTCCTGAAGATGAAATAGCAACTGTGTCAATAGACGTTACAAGTACTGCACAAGAATCCACTACTGTATTCTCATTGGTCAGTTTAAAAATAAAGTTACCTATAATGATTGTAGATACTGATTAAAAATTAGTTTGCATTAACAATAGTCAGCAATACTCCCTCCTGAACCACAACTCGAACACCGGGTCGGAGAACACGTACTGTTCTCCTTCTTTCGCTATGAAGTCACGTTTGGTCAATATTCGTTTGTTGCGTGTGATGGTTTGGGCGCTTCCCAGTTCATACTTGCGTACCACGGTGGCAGAGTTGAGGCGGTACTCACCGTCGGCAACAGCACGTAGCATGGCTGTTTGGGCAGCAGTCAGGTTTTCGGTATCGTTCATGAACATAGGCATGTTGGTGTCTATCAGTTGGCGGGTACGGACTTCGATGGTTTCGTCCGTCACTTGTCCGGAAGTGCCGCTCCAGATGAAATAGCATAGCTGTTGCAGATACCACGAATGGCACTTCACGATGTCGCACAAACGTCCGGCTTGTTCTTCGCTGATTTCTTTCTCCGTCCGGTGGAAGGCATTAACGATGAAAGGTACCCATTCCTCTTTCTTGATCTTTTGCAGGAACAGCACTTGGCCGAAACGATAAAAGGGGTTGGACGAATTGTTGAAAATGTCCATCATCATGTGCCGCTTGCTTCCATAGAAGCAATAGGCTACCCGTTGCTGCTGTTGCCAGACAGAGCGCATCTTGCCTTCCATGCTCTTATAACCGGGTAATAATGCCAATTGTTGGAATTCGTCAATACAAACAATGAGCTGTATGCCTTTGGCGGAAGCTATCTTCTCGGGTAGTTCCAGTATCTCCATGACATCCTTTTCTTCTAATTCGAACTTCAGGTCGAAAGACATAGTGTCGGAGGTATCACTTTTCAGGGTAATGCTGGGAGAGATGGTTTTTAGGAAGTGCTTTATATCTTCCAGCCGCCTCTCGAGTGTAGAGGCTGCACATGTGATGACTTCTCGGGCAAATACGCGATAGAATTCGGCTTCGGTCTTGATGCTGAATGCATCGATAAAGCATACACGGATGTGTTTGTCTTCGTGCATCAGTTCGTCCATTGCCACTTTTACAAGTGAAGACTTACCCCAACGGCGCGGTGAAATAAGCATTACGTTGATACCCGATCCAAGCAATTCTTTTAGTTGCTTTCGTTCTTCTACCCGATTGACGAAACTCTCTTTATCAACCAGTGTGCCGTATTGAAAAGGTGATTTCATAAGCTTTCTGTTCTTGATTTAATGACAAATATACAAATTATACATCAATGTATAATACATCTATGTATAATTTTGTTTGAGTACATGTGCAAAAACACCCACTTTTTGCACATGAAACGGAGAACGTGAGCAAAAAAGCCCTATTTTTGCTCACGTTATTGGTTTTGAATATGAGATTAAACACAAATATACTATGAAAAGTAAGACTCTTGCATTGATTCTATTATGCTGCGCCGCCTCGCTGGGCGCCAAAGTAAAGCTGCCTGCACTGGTAGGCGACAACATGATACTCCAGCAGCAGACTGAAGTGAAACTGTGGGGAACGGCTGCACCGAAAGCCGAAGTACGTGTCACGCCTTCGTGGAATGGACAGACAACGACTTGCCGTGCCGATAAGGATGGCCGTTGGTTGCTTGCCGTGAAAACTCCGGCAGCAGGATACACGCCTTATGAGATAACTTTTGATGACGGAGAAAAAACTACGTTGAAGAATATCCTAATCGGTGAAGTATGGCTTGCTTCCGGCCAGAGCAATATGGAAATGCCCCTGAAAGGCTTTGCCGGCTGTTGCATCATGAACGGAGCGGATGACATCATAGCTTCTGCCGAAAACAGAGGCGTGCGTATGTTCACCGTTCCCAAGCACCAGACTTATGAACCACAAACCGACTGCAAAGGTAGCTGGAACATATCTTCCATAGAAACCGCACCCGATTTCAGTGCGACGGCCTACTATTTTGCCACTTCGTTGAGCCGTGCCCTCCGGATTCCGGTCGGCATCATCTGTAGCGCTTACGGTGGAGCCACTGTAGAAGGTTGGATAAGCCGTGAACTGCTGGAAAACTATCCAGACATATCTCTCAACCCCGATTCCATCGAACGCCTGCACCCCATGCACCGCCCCATGCTGATGTACAATGCCATGCTGAAGCCGCTTCAGAACTATACCATAAAGGGATTCATCTGGTATCAGGGCGAGTCTAACGTAGGCCGTCATGAAACATACGCCGAGCGTCTGGCCGATATGGTGCAGCTGTGGCGCAAAGAATGGGGACTGGGCGAATTGCCTTTCTACTTTGCCGAAATAGCGCCGTACGCCTATGGAGGTACCCAGCAAGAGAAAGCTGCTTACCTACGTGAAGCGCAATTCCGTGCCCAAAGCCTGATTCCGAACAGTGCCATGATTTCTACAAACGACCTTGTAGAGCCTTATGAGATATACAATATCCATCCCCGCAACAAGACAAAGGTAGGTCAACGCTTGAGCTATCTGGCATTGAACCTTACCTATGGATTGAAGCAGATACACTGTTTCGGCCCACAATATAAGTCATGGACTGCTAAAGGCAGTGAAGCATGGGTTTCCTTCGACCATTTGGAAATGGGTATCTGTCGCAACTATGACCTTCGCGGTTTCGAAGTGGCGGGTGAGGACCGTGTGTTCCATCCTGCCGATAAAGTATGGCTGCACTGGCAGACGAATGAGGTCGTGATTTCTTCGGAAAAGGTGCCCAATCCCGTTGCCGTGCGCTATTGTTTCCGTGATTTCCAGGTCGGTACAATGATTGGCGGGAATGAACTGCCTACCATTCCGTTCCGTACGGATAATTGGTGAAAGAGTGAAAAGTATATAAACACTTTCATTATACTATAATATTGGGCGCGGGTTACGCGGAATCCACGGATGCAGTAAACTAAATCCGTGTAATCCGCGCCTAAAAGAAAATATCCAGAGGGTTTTGTTCCCCCTCTGTCTTTTATTGTTTCAGCAACTGTTCTGCTGCAAGTACCAGGAACATATAGTGGGACGAACCTCCTCCCAACACATACTCAGTCTGTTGCCAGAGGAACGGGAACGTCAGGAGTTCCGGGAAGTCGGGACGGATAAGAGCTGTACCGGAAATGACTCCACCGGGAATGTACGACCAGTCTGCGCGATTCAGTCCGTAGCCCACAGTGGCTGATTGTGCGCCGACACCCGAGGCGAAGGAAGCTTGGTTGGAGCCCGGGTGGCATCCGAGAATGAAGTTGAGGGCATTGAATACCGGTGCTTTCGGGAATATTTCCGGATAGGCGGTTGTCAGGAAGTAGTGCTGGAAGCCGAAACGCTGTATATCCCAGCCTGCACCCCAGATGTTCGGACGGTAGGGAACGCCATAGGGAGTCTCCTGTACTTGTTTGTTCAGTTCTTGTTCATATCCGGTCAAAGCTTTGCGGAAAGCTGCTGAAAAGGCTTTGGCTTTCTTGTTCTTCATCTGTGCGAACAGTTTTTCCACACGTGCCGTGTACCAGCCGATGCGGCCTATCTGCTTGATGATGAGCTCCTGGTTGTCCAGAATGAAGTCCATATAGGGTTGTTCGCCGGTGGTGAGGTACAGCTCTACGGCTGCTTGCACTTTGGGGAACAAGGCTCTGTTGTTGCCGCTTCCGGTAGAAGCATATACTTTGCGAGCAATGTCGAGGCAATGCACACTCAATGTATCATTGAAACCTTTCAATACACGTGATACGGCAGCCAGCTGGGCAGCTGTCGACAGTTCCCGTCCGGGGTTATCCTCCGTAAATATCCAGCGGTCGTCTTCATTACCGATTTTCCCGTCGGTCATGGCGGCGGCATCACCCAGAAGTACGTACTGGCGCAGGTCGTTGCAGATGATTCCCCGGTAGAGACGTCCCAGTGCCAGGTAGCCGTTGACTACCGTAAGGGCGCCGTTCTCTACTTGTTGCAGCAAGTCATTCTTACCGTCGGGCTGGTGGATTTCCGTCACACGGTTTATCTGGTCGATGGAAGTCACGTCGAGATTCGGGTGGAAAGCTTCGTAGGCCAGTGCCAGGATATAGGATTCTCCGGCTTGGGATTCGATGCGGAGGTCAAAGTCTCCGGCATCGTGCCAGCCGCCTATGTTCACTCCGGGAACCACTTCACCCGGTTTGAACTTGGACAGGCCCTCTTTCTGGTCGTAGCCGTCGATATGATTGTGTGCCGGTGCCATCTGGGCATCGTCCATGTGGCAGCAGTCGTGCCATACGCGGTATTTTTCGTTGACGCGCATGTGGCACATCTGTACGGGAAGGAAGTATTCCAGTACGGGCTGCCATACGCCGCGGGCATATACGTCATTGTCGATGCGGAAGATAGGGGATACGGAGGTATCGTATTTAATCTTGTAGAGTCCCGGTTCCTTCACATCCGTGAAGTCCACCTTCAGATAGTTGTATCTCAGGAACTTGCCCCAATTGGCAGGAGTGACGTTCTTGACCACTTTCTCGCCGTCTGCGTCAATGCGGATGATTTGTGCCGTTTCCTTTCTATTGTCACGTATATCCATTTCGATGACGGCTTCCTTGTCCTGGGCGGGATGATAACCTATCTGTGAAGTCTGGATAACCGGCTGATACATCCAGTCGGCCACTACGTTCGGAGTGATAATCCATTTGACGGCCCCTTTGGTGACACCCGGTTTTATGTTGCTGCGCAGTACGAACCAGCCGTTATTGTGGTTCATACGCCCGTCAAACAGTTGTAGGTCACCACTCAATGATTCGATGGTTACTTTGTTGTAAGGGTCGTCGGGGCGGGAGGTAAACTTACGGCCTTTGGCATAAGGTTCGCTGATGATGTCGTCGGCCACAATCGGGCTGTAACCTTTTCCTATCAGTTTGTCCATGTCTGCCAGCGATTGCTTGCCGTCATGATAATTTCCCGTATGCAGATAGTTGGGTTGGGTTGTCATTAGGGGAGAGTTGGGTTGTTGCGGGAAGATGCCGCTCTGACCGTCCATAATCCAGGGCTTGCCGAAGAGGGAACCCGGGAAGAATTCAAGGTTGAAGCCCACTTTTCCGATGAATTCCTGGGGAATGGGGCGGTCAAGGTCTACGGTCACCTCTATGTTTTTACCTTTGCTTTCCACGTTTACCGTATATATAAGGTGGAGGTCCGGGTAAATCATCGGGTTGAATCCGGTGAGATGGCGTGAGGAGTCGGGATAGCACAGTGTGGCGGTGATGCTGTTGTCACCGAGCTTCCGGTCGAGCTGTTTCGGTACGGGCTGCCATTGTCCGGGCGTGGCTTCCAGGCGGATGTCTCCGTTTGTCGCCACACGGTGTCCGTTCATGATGATACATACCCCTCCCTGGTGTCCTTCGGGATAGATGTCATCAAAAGCCATGACGTCGACTCCCTGGTTCTTGAAATAACCGGAGGATGTCAGCTTGAAGTCTTGCGCATGCAGCGTACTGCTGCCGCAAAGCAGTGCCAAGACTGATGCAAATAGGAAATGTTTCTTTCTCATAGTATATATTTTTGAGTTACAAAATTTTCTACTAATATACGGACTAAAAAGGAAACGGATGGCTTTTGTTTGTAGCCAATAACGTTATGAAATGTGTCTTTTTCCTCTATTTTTATGATATTCATTGTTATATTTGTCATACAATGGTGTTTGAACTGCCAGATACCAACGTTTGAGCTAATAAAAGCTGATGTCTGGTAAAACAAGGACTCAGTACCCAAAAACAGCCTTTATCGGAACCAATTGTATCCATTGAAAAAGGATGGTAGTGAGTAGTGGCAACTTGTTTTTTTGTACATTTGCAATGTAACTATGATTAATTCCTTAAATCGCTATATTATGAAACGTATGTTTTCCGTTTTTTTGCTGATTACAGTATGGTTGCTGGTTACACCTTTCCTGCAAGCACAGTCACACGTAGACAAGGTTTTAAAAGATGAAATAACCTCGGACTTGAAAGAGAATATCCTCTCTTTTTGGGAAAGATACAGCGTAGATTCTTCCGGAGGCTTTTATGGTTCATTGGGACGTGACGGTGCCCCGATAGCGGATGCTCCCAAAGGTGGTGTACTGAATGCCCGCATCCTTTGGACTTTTTCAACCGCCTACCGGATGTATGGCGATACTGCCTACCGTAAATTGGCTGACAGGGCGCAACGGTATTTCATAGACCACTTCATTGATTCGCAGTATGGAGGCGTATATTGGCTGATAAAAGCGGACGGTACCCCATTGGATACGAACAAGCAGACTTACGGCTGCTCTTATGCTATCTACGGTTTGTCCGAACATTTTAGAGCAACGGGCAACAATGAAAGCCTGCAAAAAGCCATAGAACTTTACCGGACCATGGAGAGCAGAATCAAAGACCCCGTAAACGATGGTTATATAGAATCTTTCACCCGCGAATGGGGAGTTCCCCAAAAGCTGGGATATGATGGAGATGGCGTTGCCACCAAAACAATGAATACCCATATCCACGTATTGGAGGCATACACAGCTTTATATAAAGTATGGAAGGATAATGGCCTACGCGAACGTCTTACAAAAGTAATAGATTTGATAATAACCAAGCTCTACAATCCACAAACACATCACCTGATATTGTACTGTGATTCGAATTGGAACAATCTGGATGACATCGACTCTTACGGGCATGACATCGAAACTTCCTGGTTGCTGACGGAAGCTGCAGAGGCTCTGGGTGACCCGGAGGTTATCGGGAGGTGCAGGAAGGTAGCATTGGAACTTGCAGACGCCTCCTTGAAAGAGGGCATCAACCCGATGGGCGCCATGATGTACGAACGGCATAAGGACAAAATCAGGAAGGATGCTTCCTGGTGGTGCCAGGCGGAAACTGTGGTCGGTTGTATCAATGCCTGGCAACTGACTGGTGAACAATCTTATTTGGACAGTGCCGTCCGCACCTGGAACTTCATCAAATCACGGATGATAGACAAGGAGTATGGCGAATGGTTCAGAACCGTGCTGGAAGATGGGACTCCCCGCTACAAGGAACCTAAAGCAAGTATGTGGAATTGTCCCTATCATAACAGCCGTATGGGGTTTGAGATTGATACCAGACTGAAATGACAACCTTTTATAGATTTGATATTATGAAGAATTTACGAATTTTCCAGTTTGGAATAGTTGTATTGCTGTGTGGTATATTATCTCTGCCGCTTTCTGCCCAGACGGAAGTGATGGCATGGAGCAATATCACGGGTGTCCGTGTAGACGGTGAATTGATAGACTTTGAGTCATCCCTGCGTGTCGGAACCTTGAAAGGAGATATGGAGATTACTGGAAAGGAGAAGCAGGTCCGTCCCGTTTTCCATCGTGAGGGGGATATGCAGGAAGTGACGACTACTCTGCGAGGTGTAAAGTTCCATCAGAAAGTGACTGATAAGGGAAAAGGCTTGGTGGAGATTTCTATTGATGCGCTGTCGGACACTACTTTGAATCAGGCAGCCTATTACTGTATTGCTTTAAGTCCGGAAAACTACGTTGATGCCAAAGTAAGGACAAGTGGCAGGAAGCTGACCGTTACTTCGGCCAATAGGAAGTTGGAATTCAAGTTCAATAAGTCTATAAAGGTCACGGTTGAAAAAGAGTCTACCGGTACTGTTGTGTATATCTCGCTGATGCCGATTCTGAAAAAGGCTGGGAGAACAGCATTGTCTATGGAACTGCATGCTTCCGGAGTGATAGATCACAGTGACGCGGAAATTACATTGGATATGCAGAATCCGGGAAGTTTGTTTGCAGGCTTTGGAGGGAATTTCCGCCTGCAGAATCCTGCTGCCGACCCTAAAGTGATAGATTACTGTCTGGAAAATTTGCGCGTAGCTTATGGCCGTGTGGAATTTCCGTGGAGATTGTGGCAACCCGAAGAAGAATCCGATCCTATTGCCGTGGCACAGAATGGGGGACTGAACAAGCGGGTGGAGGAAAGTTTCCTCATGGCAAAGCGCTTGAAGGCGATGGGAATGCCGGTAATACTAAGCTGTTGGTTTCCGCCTGCATGGGCCATTGACGGAGGTCCTGCAAGTTATGCCCGTCAAGGTGGTGTCATTGCTTATCGTCTGGATAGCCGGAAAAAGGAGAAGATTTATAAATCCATGGCAGATTATCTGTTGTATGCCAAACGGTATTATGGTATTGAGTTCTCCATGTTCTCGTTCAATGAATCGGATTTGGGTATTGATGTCCTTCACACGCCGCAGGAGCATGCCGATTTCATTAAGGAGTTTGGAGCTTATCTGGCAGAGTTGAATCTTCCTACCCGTATGCTGCTTGGCGACAATTCGGATGCTACGACTTTTGATTTTATCCTTCCTGCTTTGAACAATTCTGAGACTCATAAGTATATTGGTGCAGTTTCTTTCCATTCATGGCGTGGTTGTGATGATGTTACGTTAAAGAAGTGGGCGGATGCTGCCAAAGCGATTAATGTACCACTCTTGGTTGGTGAGGGTAGTACGGATGCCGCTGCTCATGGTTATGCCGAGATATTCAATGAGTCGACGTTTGCACTTTATGAAATCAATCTGTATACGCGTATTTGTGCTATTTGCCAACCACTGTCCATCTTGCAGTGGCAGCTCACTTCAGACTATTCGTTGTTGTGGGGAGACGGCATTTATGGCTCCAAAGGTCCTTTGCGTCCTACACAACGTTTCTGGAACATTAAGCAGCTGGCCTCCACTCCGGCCGATGCCTTGGCCATTCCAGTCAGTAGCAGCAAGAAAAATGTAAACTGTGCAGCTTTCGGAAATATGGTGCGCGGAGAATATGCCGTCCATATGGTCAATAATGGGGCGGATTGTGAGGCTGTCATCTCCGGTATCCCTGCAGAAGTGAAGGAACTGAAAGTCTATGTGACCAATACAAAGGACTGCATGAAGGAAACTGCTGTGAAGGTGGAGAATGGACTGGTACGGGTACACTTGCCGGCTATCAGTTTCATTACCTTATTGTCGGATAAATAATTTTGAAATGGAATAATATTAATATATAAAGAATAGTGATATGAATATAACTACATGTCTGTTTACAGTTCTGGGAGGAATGGCCACTTTAGGGCATCCTTCAGAAACTGTACGTTTGAATCAGTTAGGGTATTATCCCCAGCAGGAAAAAGTAGCTGTGGTGAATGCCGGTGAGGTACGTGAATTTACCATAGTAGATGCAGCCACGGGCAATCGGCTACTTTCCGGCAAACCCGGATATACCGCTTCATCCGCTTGGTCGGATAAGAGCAGGACAATATTGGATTTCAGTGACATCACGGTACCGGGAAGATATCTTCTGTTGGTTAACGGCGATTCAGTGGCATTCGAAGTAAAGGAAAAGGTGCTGTCCCCTTTGGCCGATGCCGCTTTGAAGTCTTTCTATTACCAACGTACGGGTATGCCCATCGAAGCGACTTATGCGGGTCGGTGGAGCCGTCCGGCAGGCCATCCAGATGACAAGGTGCTGGTACATCCCAATGCTGCCGGGCCGGAACGTAAGGCGGGAGCGGTGATTTCTTCTCCGGGAGGATGGTATGATGCCGGAGATTATAACAAGTACATTGTGAACTCCGCTTATTCCATCGGATTGATGCAGGCGATTTATGCCCGTTTTCCTGACTATTTTATCCGTCAACGGGTGAACATCCCGGAAAGCGGAAACCACACGCCCGATTTGCTGGACGAGATGTACTATAACCTGAAATGGATGCTGACCATGCAAGACCCTGCCGACGGAGGAGTCTACCACAAGCTGACTACCCCTTCGTTCGAGGGATTTATCAAGCCTACGGAGTGTAAGCAGCCCCGTTATGTAGTTCAGAAATCAGTAACGGCGGCATTGGACTATGCTGCGGCTTTAGCGCAGGCTTCCGTGTTGTTTGCTCCTTACGAAGAGGATTATCCTGGCTTTTCGGAAGTGGCTTTGCAGGCTGCCGAACGTGCTTATGCCTGGGCAGAAGCACATCCGCAGGCACTCTATCATCAGGATCTTCTCAACAAGCAATATCAACCTGCCGTAGTTACGGGAGCTTATGGTGATCGCAGTGCTGATGACGAATTCTTCTGGGCGGCTTCCGAGCTCTATCTTGCTACGGGAAAGACCGTTTACCGGGAACAAGTGAAGAAGCATCTCCCCACCGCATATAAGACTCCTTCTTGGGGCAATACCACAGCGTTGGGCGTGTTTGCCTGGCTGCAACCGGGCAGGGAATATCAGGGTGAAGACGTGGAGTTGGCAAATGCCATGAAGGACCTGCTACTGGACTATGCTGCCGAGGCTGTGCGGGGTGCTGACCGCTCTCCTTTCCACGCTCCTTACGGCAACGATGCCAAAGATTTCTTTTGGGGATGCCTTGCCGAAGGGTGTGCTAACCAAGCCACTTCACTGGTTTGCGCCTATTTGCTTACGGGTGAGAAGTCGTACCTGACGAACGCCTACCGCAATATGGACTACATTTTAGGAAAGAATGCCACGGGATATTGTTATGTCACCGGTTTCGGGATGAAAAGTCCTCTGTATCCGCACCATCGTCTTTCTGCATCGGATGATATAGAGGCACCTCTTCCCGGTTTCCTTGTTGGCGGTCCCAATCCTGGCCAACAAGACGGTGTACCCTATCCTTCCAATCTGCCGGATGAGTCTTATGCAGATGTGGAAGGTTCGTATGCTTCCAATGAAATAGCCATTAATTGGAGTGCTGCTTTGGTGGCGTTGGTGTCTTCGTTGGATGCTTTGATGTCAAAATAATGTTTCTATTCAGCCTGCTGCCTTATAAATTCGGATGGGCTGATGTTGAACTCTTCTTTAAAATGTTTGGAGAATATCTTGGGGGAGTTATACCCCAAGGTATATGCAATTTCCGAAACTTGCATCTGGCTTTCTGTCAAGAGTTGTTGTGCACGTTTCATACGGATGGTCCTGATGAATTCGATGGGTTTCTTTCCCGTTATCTTAATCATTTTCTTGTAGAAATAGCTGCGTGATATATTCAGGCTGCTGGCAAGCTCCTCGACGGAAAACTCGGTTTCGCTGATATTGTCCTCTACAATCTGGATGGCTTTTTCCACCAGCTGCTGGTCAAGGGGAGTGATGGTGATACGGCTTGGCTCGATTTTAATGTCCTGATTGAATATTTCCTGACGTTTGACGTTCATCTCGATAATCTTGTTGATGCGCAGCTTGAGGACTTCCATATTGAAAGGCTTGGTGATATAGTCGTCTGCGCCAACGCTAAGCCCTTCCAATTGGTGTTCTTCACTTGCTTTAGCTGTCAGGAGGATAATGGGGATATGGGAGTAGCGTATGTCATTCTTGATGGTTGAACATAGTTCCAGACCATCCATCTCGGGCATCATGATGTCACTGACCACTAAATCAATATCTTCCTTTTCCAGTACATTCAGTGCATGTTTTCCGTTTGTGGCTTTTAATACATGATACTGCCTGGCAAGACTTTCAGAGAGAAATTTCAAGAAGTCGTAGTTGTCATCTACGAGTAGTATGGTGAATGGATGGGATTCTTCTTTTATTTCCGGTCCTTCGACCGGTTCTCCGTTTTTGGTTTCATTACTGTTCTGGTGTAGGGGTAGGGCAATCAGGAATACAGAACCACAAGGCTGGTTATCCCTGACACAGACAGTACCCTGATGCATCTTTACGTATTCGGAAACAATGTGCAGTCCAATGCCGCTGCCTCCGTTGTTCGACTGGTTTTTGCCCGACTGATAGAATCTTTGGAATATTTTCTCCTTGGCTTCATCCTCTATGCCGCAACCGGTGTCGGTAAAGGTCAGTTCCAGATTTGTGCCTCTTACGGCAATATCCAGTGAGATGCTTCCTTTATTGGGAGTGAACTTGAATGCATTTGACAGGATATTTGTGCATATCTTGCGTATCTTGTCATAGTCAAAATCCATGAATACAGAATGTTGTGGAGCGGTAAGGCTATAGCTGATGTTCCGTTTCTGTGCTATCGGATCGAAAGAGTGGAATATTTCACTCAGAATGATAAGGATGTTGTCATGTTTGCATTTCAGGGTTTCAGCCTTGGCATCCAGCTTTCTGAAATCCAGCAGTTGGTTAATCAGTTCCAGCAGATAGTCGGCATTTTGTTTGACCATATCCAGAATGCCTTTACGATATTCGGGATGGTCTACGAAAAACTCTTCAAGCGGATTGATGATAAGTGACAAGGGGGTCCGCAGTTCGTGACTTATGTTGGCAAAGAACTGCAGTTTCATATTGTTGATTTTCTGCTGCCTTTCATTTTCCACCTCGATGGCCTGCATGATTTGTTTCTGCTTTTGGCGTAAGCGCAGATTGCGGATAATGGACAGAAGGATGTACAAAACGATACCGCTATATATGGTATAAGCCCACCAAGTGCGCCACCAAGGAGGGAGTATCTTTATTTTCAGTTCCTTGACGTTGGGGCTCCATATGCCTTGTGAGTTGCATGCCTTGACGGATAAAGTATAGTTTCCGGCAGTCAGCATGGATAGGTTTACTTTGTTGTTTTCAGCATAAATCCAGTTGGAATGAATCTTATAGGCATATTTTATCTTATCCGTTTCCACCAGGTCGAGGGCAGAGAAGGACAGAGTGAATGAATTTTCCTTTTCAGTGAAGGAAAGATGTTGTGCACATTCAAGTGAGCTGCCGTTCAGGATGTCCGGATGGGTCATTCCGGATTTGAGCTCAATACCGGTAAGGTAAATATTGGCATCATAACTTGTGGTCAGGATGTCTTGTGGAATGATAGTCTGGTAACCTTGTGGCGTGCCTATCAGTATATTGCCGTTCTGTAGCTTGAGGATGGCGTGGACATTGGTATCGTTGCATATCAGTCCGTCGCTTACGGAGTAGTTCACGATGGCGTATGTACCGTTTGTTATTTTGATTCGTGAGATGCCGTTGCCGGTACCAATCCACATCTGGTTGTTGTTGTCTTCCGTGACGGCTCTGACGAGGTTGGCGGCAAGTCCGTTTTTCTGGTCAAGGAAGTAGATGGAGTCGTTCTTCTGGTTCCATATACTCAGTCCGTGTGGATGTCCTATCCAAAGAAGGTCCCGGCTGTCCTTATAGACAGTGAGCATATTGTTCTCCTTGAAGCGGCCGGCTTCGGCGTAGATATTATAGGCTTGGGTTTCCGTATCGATGATAATGAGTCCTCCTTTGGTCGCTACGTAAAGGGTACTGTCTTTATCATAGTACATATCTCGGACAAAGAATTCTCCCGGACGGTACAAGATGGTGTCAAACTGCTCGGTTTCCGGATTTAACCTCTGTATGTATCCTTTCATGGTACCTATCCAGATGTATCCGTGTTTGTCTACCTTTACTGTATACACATTGTTCTCGAGAAGCTGGCTGTTACTTACTGTGTATTGTTTGATTTGCCCTTTCGAGTAGCATAGCAGTCCTTTCTGGAAGGTGCCTATCCATAGGCGGTTTTTGGAGTCGATGGATAAGTCGACTACAATATTGGCGGGAGTTGCTATCTTTTCGTATGAATCGGTCACTAGTGAACGTCGGATTAGTCCCGTACCGTCTGTTCCGTAGTAAATGTATTCCTGGCTGGTGTCTTCGCAGAAGGTCAGGATATCATCATATTCCAGGGATTTGTTGCATAGTATGATTTGGGACATGGGGCTATAATAGGAAATACCGTGTTTGAAATTCCCTATGTATATGGTTCCGTCTTTGTCCCGGTAAATGGTATTCAGATTGTTGCTGGCAATGGTGTGCGGTTTCAATGGATTGTGCACCAAGTTGGTAAGCGATTTGGTCAGGGTGTTGTAAACGAACAGCCCCATATGGCTGGTAAGTATCCATACGTTGCCGTCTCCCAGGTCGAGGATGCGTTGCACGCGATTGTACTGTATGTGAGTGTTATTGTTCAGGCTGATGTCCTCCCATTGCTGTGTAAAACTGTTCTTGTGCAAAAGTAGGCTGTTTTGGAAGGTGTATACCCATAGGCTTTCGTTTTGGTCTATGTAAATGTGTGGCTCATGATTCTCCAGCAAAGGTCTATAGATGGTGGGAATGGCTATTTCCTTGACTTCGGAAGTCTGCTTGCTGATACTGTATAGGGTACCGTTGGAGTACATTATATAAATGAACTGGACACCTATATAGAGGTTTGAAATCTTTTCAACTGCCAGTGGATAGGCTTTGATGGAGCTGTTGTCCATGCTTCGTATGTAAAGTTTGGAATAGTCGTAGGCCCAAAACTCATTCTTGGATGTTTTTCCCATCCTCAGAATGTTTTTACTGGGGATTTGCAGCCCATCGAGTATGGGTTTATAGTCATTGTCGAATTTACCGGTCTTATAATTATAGATACTGTAGCCGCTGGAAGTCCTTATCCATACATTGTCGTCCGGTCCTTCGAAAATTTCGCTGATGGCATCGTCCGGCAGGTCGGAGTTGTTCTGGTAATACTGCTGGAAGGAGTAGCCGTCGTATTTGTTGAGTCCTGATTCTGTCCCCACCCAGAGGAATCCCCTATTGTCTCTGTAGATGCTTCGGACACTGTTGTTGGAGAGTCCTTCTGTTGTAGAGAGCTGCTTGAACATGACAGCCGGCGGGATTTCCGCTGAGTTACCTTGAACAGTAAGGAGGAAGGCCAGGTTGCATATAAGGAATAGGAGCAGTTGTTTCATGTATTTTCTTTATTAGAAGGATTAACAATATTGTAACTGCAAACTTAAATATAATCCTTCGAACGAGCAAGGAAAGATTTGCGTATTCGTGTGGGATGATATCCTCCGTTTGGTGAAAAATAGTATGCATTTTGTTTCCAATGGCCCTATATGGGTTCTATGAAACAAAACCGGATATTAAAAGACATTTTTAAGGCATCTGTGTTTCCTTTAAGAAAAATACATTTGCAGTCGAGATCATTTAAATCCTAATAGTATGAAGAAAGAACTTTTAGCAGTGGCGATGCTGTTGTTTGCCGGTGGCAATCTGTTGGCACAGCCACATGTCAATGACGGTACTTCGTATTTGATGAACCAACCTCTGGACATGAGTACCGATTTCCGTGACTTGAGTAATACCTTGTTTTTTGCAGATCACCTGGAGTCATTCGATGCCAAGTCGGGTGAAGGGCTGGTGAATTGGAAACGCGGGCATCTGATGCCCCGCCAAGCCTTCAATACCAACGGTGCACAGCCCCGTAAAATGAGAATGCTCGATTTCCCCTTCACTGCCTATGAAAATGACCCTAACCTCAAATTCAAGATTGACTTTGTAACTCCGCGTACGGTACGTATCCGTATGCTAACGACCCCGGTGGAACCCAAACCTGCCGCTTCCATCATGTTGGCAAAGGAACCGGGCAGGGATGGAAGCTGGAAAGTTACCGAGACGAATGACAAGATTATCTATTCCAGCGACTATGGAACCATTCAGATTAACAAGAATCCTTGGAGAATCGTCTTGAAGGATAAAGCCGGACGTATCTTGAGCCAGACTGCCGCTTTGAGCGACGCGGACTCTACGCAGGTAAAATATACGCCGTTCTGTTTTGTGAAGCGGGGAAGCGACAATGCTCGCCGCATCAATCCGGTATTTACCTTGACTGCAGATGAAATGATTTTTGGTTGCGGAGAGTCTGCCACTGGGCTGAACAAGGCCGGACAGAAGGTGAACTTGTTCGTTACAGACCCACAAGGGCCTGAGACGGACCAGATGTACAAACCGATTCCTTTCTTTATGAGTAACCGGGGATATGGTATGTTTATGCATACATCCGCTCCCGTGACTTGTGATTTTGGTGCTACCTATATTGGGCTGAACAAAATGTTCATGGGTGACGAGAACCTGGATTTGTTCGTTTTCTTCGGCGAGCCGAAAGATATTCTGGACGAGTACACCGATTTGGTAGGAAAGCCGGGCATGCCCCCCTTGTGGTCTTTCGGTACGTGGATGAGCCGTATTACCTATTTCAGTGAAAAGGAAGGTTATGATGTAGCGGCCAATATCCGTAAGAACAAGTATCCGTGCGATGTTATCCATTTCGATACCGGCTGGTTTGATGTGGACTGGCAGTGTGACTATAAATTCTCCGAGAACCGTTTCCAGAATCCACAGCAGATGTTGAAGGATTTGAGGTCTCAAGGTTTCCATGTATGTTTGTGGCAGTTGCCTTATTTCACTCCTAAAAACCGTTATTTCTCTGAACTGATAGAGAAAGACATGTATGTGAAAAATGGAAATGGTGAACTTCCCTACGAAGATGTGGTGCTTGATTTTTCCAATCCGGAAACAGTAAAGTGGTATCAGGACAAACTGGCGGGATTGCTGAATATCGGTGTCAGTGCCATTAAAGTAGACTTTGGCGAGGCTGCTCCACTGAATGGTATTTACGCTTCCGGCAAGAGCGGATGGTATGAGCATAACCTCTATCCGGTGCGTTATGATATGGCAGTGTCCGAGATAACCAAGAAGTTGCACAACGAGAATATAATGTGGGCACGTGCCGCATGGGCTGGTTCCCAGCGTTATCCATTGCATTGGGGCGGTGATGCTGCAACTACGAACACGGGTCTGCTGGGTACGCTTCGTGCAGGCTTGTCCTTCGGCTTGTCCGGTTTCTCCTTCTGGAGCCATGATATGGGCGGCTTTGTAAAATCCACTCCGGAGGACTTGTATTGCCGCTGGATACCGTTCGGTTTTCTTACTTCCCATACCCGCGCGCATGGGGCACCTCCGACAGAGCCGTGGTTGTACGACAGCAAGCGTGTGCAGGATGTCTTCCGCAAGAGTGCGGAGATGAAGTACCGTCTGATGCCTTATGTGTATGCTCAGGCTAAGGAATGTACAGAAAAGGGCTTACCGATGCTAAGAGCCTTGTTTGTAGAATTCCCCGATGATCCGGGAGCATGGAAAGTGGATGACGAGTATCTCTTCGGTTCGCAGATTCTGGTTGCCCCCTTGCTTGAATCCGGTATGACGGGCCGCACAGTTTACCTTCCCGAAGGAAAATGGATAGACTACCAGACAGAGAAAGTCTACGAAGGCGGATGGCACCGGATTGAAGCAGGCAGTCTGCCGATAATCATGCTGGTACGTGACGGTTCGGTACTTCCTCATCTGAAGTTGGCGCAGTCCACTGCTGAGATGGATTGGAGTAAAATGAGCCTGAAGGTATACAGTGCTGACAAGAAGCAGGCAGAAGGATTGGTTTGTCTACCTGCCGACAACCGTATTCAGGTTGTGAAAGTGGATTGTGGAAAGGCCAAACCGCAACTGTTGAACCAGGTTGAAGGCACTTCCCTGAGTTTCTGAACTTAATCTTTGAAAATCTATATTGAATTCACCCCTGTCGGTATGGAAGAGAAAGGGATATAGTTACCGAAATCTGTGCCACTATGGTGGCACAGATGTGCCTTCCCAATGGCACGGCAGTGCCTCTATAGTGGCACAAAATTGTGTCGCATATCTTTTTCCCGATGTGCTTATGACCGGGGTATTTGTTAAACCTAAGTATTTAGTATTTATGAGAAATGTGATGAAGTATTTGGGTATCATGTCAGTATCGCTGGCATGTGCCGGACCTCTCTTTGCAACAAGCGTACAGCCGTTTGCAGGTGTCACTGTCGTACAGCAGAGTGTAGTTACTGTGAAGGGCCAAGTGGTGGATGAGAAAGGCGAGCCCATCATCGGTGCCAATGTCATTGTGGAAGGTACGACAAACGGTATGATTACCGATTTGGACGGTAACTTCTCCTTGCAGTGTCCCGTAGGTTCTACGCTGAAGACCAGTTACATCGGTTATCTGGCGCGAACGGTCAAAGTAACCGGGAATATGAATGCTCTGAAAATTACTTTAAAGGAGGATACCGAAACCTTGGATGAGGTAGTTGTTGTGGGCTACGGTACGATGAAGAAATCCGACCTCACCGGTTCTGTGGCTTCCGTGAATGCGGAGGAAATGATGAAGCGGAATCCGGTGAACTTGGGACAAGGTTTGCAGGGAGCTGCGGCAGGTGTATCTGTCATCCGTTCTTCCGGTGACCCGGAAGGAGGTTTCTCCATCCGTATCCGCGGTGTGGCAACCGTGAATGGTTCTGCCGACCCACTCTATGTAGTGGACGGTGTGCAGGTAGGAACTTCCATCGATTTCTTGAATCCTAATGATGTAGAGTCCATCGAAATTCTGAAGGATGCTTCGGCTACGGCAATCTATGGTACTCGCGGTGCCAATGGCGTCATTATGATTACTACCAAGAACGGTGGTAAGGGGAAGGCAAAGGTGAACTTTTCGGCCAACTATGCCCTCCAGTTCAATTCGAATAAGATTGATGTGGCTGATGCGGGCTTGTTTGCAAGTGCTGTACGTTCCGCCGTCAAGAATGACGGTATTGCCATGACCAATCTGGCATATGGCGAGGATTACATAGGCAGACTGAACAGCATTGACTGGCAGGATGAAATGTCACGCACGGCATTACAGCAGAACTATAACCTTTCTGCTTCGGGAGGCAGCGAAAATACCCAAGCCAACTTATCTCTGGGTTATTTGAACAACCAGGGTATCGTGATTGAGTCGAATTTTAAACGCTTGACGGCACGCGCTAATATCACTCACAAAGTGAAAGACTTTCTGCATGTAGGCTTGAACTTGAACTATGCACATTCGGAAAAGATGGGAGGAGGCAACCTGAGAAACTATGCACAAGCCATTCCAACCATGGATTATGTAGAGGACGGTGTTTTCTATTCCATGCCTATTGTGTTGCCCGACGGTACTTGGGGACATTACAAGAAAGAAGGTAATGGGGATGTGAACAAGGGAGCTGACAATCTGGTTGCTGCTGCCAAGACTGCCGACAGCATCAATAAATGGGACCGTCTGCTCGCCAGTGCTTTCCTACAACTCGATTTGTACAAAGGGTTGACCTTCAAAACTATTGCCAGTTATAATTATTATACAAAAGGTTATAATGGCTATACAGCCTATAATGATAGAACCTTTGGAACTCAAGACCGTAAGGACTCGTTCTCGCTGAACCAGAGCCAGTCCACTTCACTCGGTCTGGAAGCGTTCTTGAACTATGACTGGTCCAATGAGCATCACCGCGTAAGTGCAATGGCCGGTTTCTCTACCAGCGATACGAACGGTGCCTGGCTGAATTCCAGTGCCAACGATTTCCCGGCAGACAACATCCGCAAAATTTCATTGACCAATGACCCATCGTCTAAGCAAACGGATGGTGGGCTGGATTTGAAGACAAGATTCCTTTCTTACTTCGGCCGTCTGACTTATACTTTGAACGACCGCTATATTGTGACTGCAACGGTACGCCGCGACGGTTCTTCGAACTTTGGTGCCGGCAATCGTTATGGTACATTCCCTTCCGCTTCTGTAGCTTGGCGTCTTTCCGAGGAAAAGTTCATTAAGGATTTAGAACTGTTCAGTAACTTGAAGTTGCGTGCCGGATGGGGACAGACCGGTAATGCGGGCAATGGTACCAACTTGTCCATAGCACAGTTGTCTTCGGCAAATGCAATGTACTGGTTCTTTAATGGTTCGAGTGTGATTAACGGTGCCGGTATTGCCCAGCAGAAAGAAATTGATACCAACCTGAAATGGGAAACCAATGAGCAGACAAATATCGGTATTGACTTTGCCTTTATGAACAATGAGCTTTCTTTCTCTGCCGATTACTTTATCCGTGACGCAAAGGATCTGCTTCTGTATCGCCAGATTCGTCCTTCCACCGGTTTCTCCAATGTCTATACTAATGCGGGACATATCCGTAACTCAGGTTTCGAGTTTACTGCTGCGTGGAACAAGAGCTTCAGCGATTGGAATATCGGCATAAGACTGAATGGGTCTACCCTGAAGAACGAGGCTATTGAAGTCGGCGATCCGATATTCAGCAAGTCAGGTTCAGCACAAGATGGCGACAACTGGGACAACCACTCCATTACACAGAACGGCTATCCTGTAGGTTCCTACTATGGCTGGAAGGTAGAAGGCATTTTCAGAACCCAGGCCGAAATTGATGAAATGAATAGGCTGGCGGTTGAAAAGGGAGTTGAAAGTGGTGTATATCAGGACAAGACTACCCAGCCCGGCGACTATAAGTTTGTTGATTTGAATGGTGACGGGCAGATTACCGATGCCGACCGTACTGTTATAGGCAATGGATATCCCAAGTTCACTTACGGAATGAACCTTACCGCTTCCTGGAAAAACTTTGATTTCTCGATGAACTTGTACGGTGTAGCCGGTATGGATATCCTTTCTTATTCTTCGGCCCGCTTGACCTCAGTCTATGCACCCGACGGCGGTTATCAGAATGTACTGAAGGAATATATCAATAATGCATGGTCATCTTCGAATACCGGCGCCAAATATCCGCGTATCACCAAGACAGACTATAACCTTAATTCCGCAACACTATTATAAAATATTTTTTTTAA
>NZ_QTLM01000022.1:0-45546 GCF_003602695.1 Bacteroides sp. AM07-18 | reverse complement strand
TTAATTGTTTAACTCGTCCCATTTTAACGGGACACTAATGCCACACGATAATGAAATCACAACTCTTTGACATCAGAAGAGAATATAAGAAAGGCAGGCTGACACCGGGTAACCTCAACGACAATCCCTTTGAGCAATTCGACCATTGGCTGAACGATGCTATCCATAGTGATGAGTACGAGCCCACCGCCATGACGGTAGCTACAGTCTCGTCAGACGGACATCCCTCTACACGCACAGTGTTGCTGAAAGGGGTGGAAAATGGCCGGTTCATCTTCTTCACCAACTACGAAAGCAGGAAAGGCCGGCAACTGACTGCAAATCCGTATATATCCTTATCTTTCGTATGGCACAAACTGGAAAGGCAAATACACATTGAAGGAAAAGCTGAAAGATGCGCTCCTGCCGATTCTGACGCCTATTTTGCAAGCAGGCCTTACAAAAGTAAAATCGGGGCGAGGATTTCACCCCAAAGTCACGTCATCGGCAGCCGTATGGAAATAATGCGCGCGTTCGTCTGCGAAGCGGCAACATGGGTAGGGCAAAGTATCAAACGTCCCGACAACTGGGGAGGTTTTGCCGTCACCCCTTTCCGTTTTGAATTCTGGCAAGGACGGGAAAGCAGGCTACACGACCGTTTCCTCTATTCCCAACAAGCGGATGGCAGCTGGAAAAAGGAGAGGCTGGCTCCCTAAATACGGACAGGGAAACACTTCTCATCACAAATAAATCTTAAAAGGAGGAACAAAGCCACAGAAACGCTGTTTGAAGGGGAAACTCTAAAAACAACAGTTATGAATTACGGTATCAGTATTCTTTTCAGGGCTATACCCTTGTTGATGGCCCTTTTCTGTTTCGGCTACGGAGCCTTTGTGCTCCACGAAGGACTGGATTCGGCAAAATTTGTGGCCGGTCCGGTAGTATTTTCCTTAGGGATGATTTGCATTGCCTTGTTCGCCACAGCGGCAACAATCATTAGACAAATTATTCATACCTACAATCCGATAGCCAGATACGCACTTCCGGTTATTGGTTACCTGGCAGCCGTACTCACAGTAATCTATGGTTGGAATTATATGCACGAAACTGCCACGGCAAGCAATTTCGTGGCAGGACACGTGATTTGCGGAGTCGGTTTCATCACAGCTTGTGTAGCTACCACAGCCACAGCCTCCACCCGCTTCACCCTCATTCCCGCCAACTCGGAACGTACCGACCAGCTACAACCTGCCGATGCATTCAATTCCTCCCAGGGATATATCCTGATAGCAGTTGCCACCCTTATGGCAGTAATGGCATGGATATGGGCCTTCTGGCTATTGTCAAAAAGCAGCGAGCACAATGCATATTATGTAGCAGGCCATGTCATGGCAGGACTTGCTTGTATCTGTTCCAGCTTAGTGGCGCTGGTTGCAACCATCGTCCGCCAGATACGCAACAACTATACAAAGGCTGAACGGAAACAATGGCCGGCCCTTGTTTTGATAATGGGCAGCATCAGCATTCTCTGGGGACTTCAGGTCTTGGCCAACAGCAATCCGGCACTCTCCTCCACAGGATATATTATGATAGGCCTGGGACTGGTATGCTACAGCATTTCCAGCAAAGTCATACTACTTGCCGCCATCTGGCGGAACACTTTCAAGCTGGCCAACCGCATCCCGCTGATTCCGGTCTTCACGGCCCTGGCTTGTCTGTTTCTCTCCGCCTTTCTGTTTGAGATGGCAAGCCTGCACAATGCCTATTTTGTCCCTGCACGCGTACTGGCTGGTTTGGGAGGCATCTGCTTTACATTATTCTCCATCGTAAGCATTCTGGAGAGCGGTACATCTAAGTAGACATTTTCCCGCCATTGGCCTGAGCATCGAGAAACAATTCCACACGCTCGGCATGGTGGGCCACATAAGCTGCCGGACCGGTATCCCCGGAATCAAGAATATCGCGGACCACATCCGCCTTATTCTTGCCGGTAATAAAGAAAATAAGATTCTTCGCAGCAAACAAAAGGCAGCCGGTCATGGCTATGCGTTTCTGCCCATTATAGGGATTGACACTCACCTCATAAGGATGAAAGGAAGAAAGCAGATATTCCTGCCCCGGAAAGATAGAGGAGGTATGCCCGTCGTCTCCAGCACCGAGCAAAACGACATCGAAGGCCGGGAAGCCACCCCAAAGCGGAACCGTGCGGCAAACCAGCGTCGAATAGTTCTTTGCTTCAATCTCCGGGCGGTTCACTCCATAAATAGGGTAAACGTATTCATCGGGCATGCCTACTTCATCCAACAGCAAACGGCGCATGGTACCATAATTGCTCTCATAATCCTCTGCCGGTACACACCGCTCATCCACCCAATAAATCCGCATCCGCATCCAAGGAGTCACCTCCTTGTATTCGTTAGCCCAAATGTCAAACATCAGCGAAGGAGTACTTCCCCCGCTGAATGCAAAATAAAAGGTCTTTTCCGGCTCACGCTCCATCATCGCAATCAAATGTTCAATCAACGCATGTGCCGTAGCTGTAGCCGAATGGTAAACATAACTTTTCATAACTCGCAATATTCATCTGTATTAGTCAAATTCTTACACGGATTGGTCCACTCAGCACCATGTTCGCGCATCATCGCTTCACTTTCCAAAGGTCCCCACGTACCTACGGGATACCCATACAAAGGAGCATCCGGATGCTCTTTCCAATAGCGCAACACGGGATCGAAAAAGCGCCATGAAGCCTCTACCGCGTCGCTGCGGGTAAAGAGTGTAGGATCACCTTGTATGCAGTCCTCTATCAGACGGGCATAAGCATCGCCGGTAGGCAACCCGCCCAACTGGTCATAACTGAAGTCCATCATCACCTGCTTCACGTCAAATCCCGGTCCGGGAGTCTTCATGCCGAATTTCAGCACAATGCCTTCATTGGGTTGCAAGCGGAGAATCAGCTTATTCGCACGGGGACAATGTCCACCCTCGCAACGGAACATCTGATGGGGCGTCTCACGGAAATGCACAACAATCTCAGTCACTTTTGTCGGCATTTGTTTGCCGGTACGGATATAGAAAGGAACCCCCTTCCACCGCCAGTTGTTAATACCGATTTTCATGGCAATATACGTTTCGGTACGCGAATCTGGTGCCACGTTCTTCTCTTCCCTATACCCGGCTTTCGAGCCCGAAGCCGTATATTGTCCGCGGACAATGTGTTCCTCCAAATCCTCCTCTGTCAAGGGAGCCAATGACTCATAGACCTTCACCACCTCGTTGCGGAAATTATCGGCATTGAAAACGGCAGGCGGTTCCAATGCAGTGAGCGCCACAAGCTGTATGAGGTGGTTTTGTACCATATCGCGCAGGGCTCCGGCACCTTCATAGAATCCGCCACGTCCTTCGATACCCAGATTCTCTACGGCTGTAATCTCCACATAGTCTATATAATTACGGTTCCATAGCGGTTCGAAGATTCCGTTGGCAAAACGGAAGGCGAGAATGTTCTGCGCCGTTTCCTTACCCAGAAAATGGTCGATGCGGTAAATCTGATGCTCCTTGAAAACGGAAGCATAAATGCTATTCAGCTTTCTGGCTGACTCCAAATCGTAACCGAACGGCTTTTCAACGATGATACGCGTATCAGGACGGTTCAGACCGGCCGCCTTCAAGTGCAAGGGAATGACACCGTACAAGGAAGGTGGAGTAGCCAGATAGAACAGCAGGTTGTCCGGTTTCTGCTCACCGGTAAACTCTTGTAAACGTCCGTCCAGCAGATGATAGCCTTCAACCTCGGCAGGGTCCAAAGTCTGGTAATGCAGATGGCTGCAAAAATCCTTCATTTTATCTTCCACCTGCTCTTTGGAAGCTACGAACTTACTCAATTCACTCATTATATATTCTTGGTAACGGGCATCCGTATACTCGGTGCGTCCTATCCCCAGAATGGAGAATCCTTCCGGCAACCGCCCGCCACTATATAAAGTGTAGAGCGCCGGCATCAGTTTGCGCTTCGTCAAGTCACCCGAAGCGCCGAATATAACAATCACTAATTTTTTCATCATCTTCTCCCCTTTCTCACACATTGTACGTACCCGATTTCGTATCTCCTCCGTGTCCCGTCCAATTTTCATGGAAAAACTGTCCACGCAACTCGTCTGTCCTTTCAAAGGTGTGCGCACCAAAATAGTCACGTTGCGCCTGAATCATATTGGCAGGCAACTTGGCAGACACCAGCGAATAGAAATAATTCAAGGCGGACGAGAATGCAGGCACCGGAAGTTCCTCTTTCATGGATTGTGCCACCAGATGTTTCCAGCCGGAAAGCAACAGCTGCATTTCATTTTTGAAATAAGGAGCCAACAGCAGATGTTTGGGCTTGTCTTTAGCCTCGAAAGCCGTAGCTATGTCGTTCAGGAAAATACTACGGATGATGCAGCCACCCCGCCACATGCGGGCGATGGATGCCAAATCGAGGTTCCAGGCAAAAGCGTCGGATGCACGCTGCAACACGGCAAATCCCTGAGCATATGACACCAATTTGGAAGCATAGAGTGCGGAATAGATATCCTTCACCATCTCCGACTTGTTGTACACCGCCTGCGAGCGTCGGCATACAAATTGCTTGGAAGCCGTTTCTCGCAAGCCCTTCTGTGCCGACAAACTACGTTCGAACACAGCCGTAGCAATCAACCCCAACGGCATGCCCAGCTCCATCGCATTGATAACGGACCACTTGCCCGTACCTTTCTGTCCGGCGGTATCCAATATCTTATCTATCAGGTAACCTCCTGATTTGTCCTTATGACGCAGTATGTTGGCGGTAATTTCAATGAGATAGCTACGCAACTTGCCCTCATTCCAATCAGCAAAGATTTCCGCCATCTGTCCATTGTCCAGACCAAGCAGATTCTTCATCACCCAATAAGCTTCAGCAATAAGCTGCATATCTCCATATTCGATACCGTTATGTATCATCTTGACGAAATGACCGGAACCGGCAGGACCAATCCACTGGCAGCACGGAGTACCGTCAGATGCTTTTGCCGCAATACTCTGCAGGATAGGCTTCACCTCAGGCCAGGCACTTTCAGAGCCTCCGGGCATGATAGACGCGCCGTTCAGCGCCCCTTCCTCTCCACCGGAAACTCCGGCTCCCACAAAACGGAAGCCTTTCTTTTCGGCCAATGCCACACGCCGGTTGGTGTCCTCATAGTTGGAATTACCACCGTCAATCAGGATATCCCCTTCGGACAAATGGGGAAACAGCTGCTCCATCAGCTCATCCACCGCACTGCCGGCACGAACCATCATCATTATTTTGCGAGGTGTGGCAATGGAAGTTACAAATTCGGCTATGTCTGTATAGCCTTCAATTTTTTTCCCTTTGGCGCGGCCGTTCACAAAACGTTCCACCACCCCTTCTTCCACTCCCGGAACCGTACGATTATACACCGATACGTTCCATCCCTTATCTGCCATATTGAGAGCCAAATTCTCGCCCATCACGGCCAGACCGATAAGTCCAATGTCTGTTTTATTTAAATTCTTCATATTCATGTAAATTTTGTCTTTATATGGAAACAAAATGCTAACAGCATTTGTTCGTATGAATTACGAAAATAAAATAGTACTTTTGTCAGCGAAAGCCTATTTTTCAACCAGACAGAAAACCAATGCTCATGAAGAACTTCCACATCGGACTATTGCCACGCATCATCATTGCCATTATCTTAGGTATACTTTTCGGAAATTTCCTACCGGCTTCGCTGGTACGGCTGTTCGTAACATTCAATGCCATTTTCAGTGAATTCCTGAACTTCTCCATCCCCCTCATCATTGTGGGACTGGTCACGATTGCCATTGCCGACATCGGCAAAGGAGCCGGACGGATGCTGGTCGTCACGGCACTCATTGCTTACGGAGCTACCCTATTCTCCGGCTTTCTCTCCTACTTCACCGGTATGGCGGTATTTCCTTCCCTCATAGAAACCGGGGTGCCGTTAGAAGAAGTCAGTGAGTCTCAAGGCATTCTTCCCTATTTTTCCGTGGGTATCCCGCCCTTGATGAATGTTATGACCGCACTCGTACTTGCCTTCACACTGGGGCTGGGCCTGGCTCATCTGAAAAGTGAGGTACTGAAAAATGCGGCACGCGATTTTCAAGAGATTGTCATCCGCATGATCAGTGCAGTGATATTGCCGCTGCTTCCCATCTATATTTTCGGCATTTTCCTCAACATGACGCACAGTGGACAAGTATTCGGCATCCTGATGGTCTTTATTAAGATTATCGGTGTAATCTTCCTGCTTCACATCTTTCTCCTGGTATTCCAATACAGCATTGCGGCACTGTTTGTCCGCAAGAACCCTCTCAAACTACTGGGACGAATGATGCCTGCCTACTTCACGGCTCTAGGCACTCAATCCAGTGCCGCCACTATCCCTGTAACATTGGAGCAAAGTCGGAAGAACGGCGTCTCTGCCGATATTGCCGGATTCGTCATCCCACTTTGCGCCACCATCCATCTGTCGGGCAGCACATTGAAGATTGTGGCATGCGCCCTGGCACTGATGATAATGCAAGGCATGCCCCATGATTTCCCTCTATTTGCAGGATTTATCTTCATGCTGGGCATCACTATGGTAGCCGCTCCCGGGGTACCGGGAGGCGCCATCATGGCATCACTGGGCATCCTGCAATCCATGCTGGGCTTCGACGAGTCGGCACAAGCGCTGATGATTGCACTATACATAGCGATGGACAGCTTCGGTACTGCCTGCAATGTGACGGGCGACGGGGCAATCGCACTGATTATCGACAAAGTGATGGGAAAGAAATAGTTTATATTTTGCCATCTCGTGGAAAATAACGAATATTGCAGTCCGAAAAGACATAATAACAAGAAGCATACATTATGAAGAAAGCCCTTATCTCCGGCATTACCGGGCAGGACGGCTCGTTCCTTGCCGAATTCCTCCTGCAGAAAGGATATGAAGTGCACGGTATCCTGCGTCGCTCTTCCTCTTTCAACACCGGCCGCATCGAACACCTCTACTTCGATGAGTGGGTACGCGACATGAAACAGAAACGTACCATTAACCTGCACTATGGAGACATGACAGACTCCAGCTCTCTCATCCGTATCATCCAGAGTGTGCAGCCGGACGAAATATATAACCTTGCCGCCCAAAGCCATGTCAAAGTATCCTTCGACGTGCCCGAATATACCGCCGAAACCGATGCCGTAGGCACCCTGCGCATGCTCGAAGCCGTACGCATTCTCGGTATGGAAAAGAAGACACGCATCTACCAGGCCTCCACTTCCGAGCTCTTCGGAAAAGTGCAGGAAGTGCCGCAAAGCGAAACGACCCCGTTCTATCCCCGCAGCCCCTATGGCGTAGCCAAACAGTATGGCTTTTGGATTACAAAGAACTACCGCGAAAGCTATGGCATGTTTGCTGTAAACGGCATACTCTTCAACCACGAGAGCGAACGCCGAGGTGAAACCTTCGTGACAAGAAAAATCACACTGGCGGCTGCCCGCATCGCCCAAGGCTTCCAGGACAAGCTGTATCTGGGCAATCTGGATGCCCGGCGCGACTGGGGATATGCCAAAGACTACATCGAGTGCATGTGGCTCATCCTGCAGCACGACACCCCCGAAGACTTCGTCATTGCCACCGGAGAAATGCATACCGTACGCGAATTTGCGACACTGGCATTCCGAGAGGTAGGCATCACTCTGTGCTGGGAAGGCCAGGGAGTGGATGAGAAGGGTATCGACACACAGACCGGAAAAGTCCTCGTGGAAGTCGACCCCAAATATTTCCGGCCTGCCGAAGTGGAACAATTGCTGGGCGACCCCACCAAAGCAAAAACACTGCTGGGATGGAATCCGAGGCAGACCAGTTTTGAAGAGTTGGTACGCATCATGGCAGAGCACGACATGAAATTTGTGAAGAAACTGTATTTAAGAAGCAAAGAGCTTTGAATGAACTATTAAACTTTCAGACAACAATGTTAGACAAAAATGCCAAAATATATGTAGCAGGCCACCGGGGACTGGTAGGTTCTGCCATCTGGAAAAATCTTGAGGAGAAAGGATACACCAATCTCATCGGCAAGACCCACACAGAACTCGATCTGCTCGACGGAGTTGCCGTACGCCGCTTCTTCGACGAGGAACAGCCCGAATATGTATTCCTTGCCGCCGCCTTTGTGGGTGGCATCATGGCCAACAGTATCTACCGTGCCGACTTCATCTACAAGAACTTGCAGATACAGCAGAACGTCATCGGCGAAAGCTTCCGCCACGGAGTGAAAAAACTTCTCTTTCTGGGCAGCACCTGCATCTATCCCCGTGATGCCGAACAGCCGATGAAAGAAGACGCACTCCTCACTTCTCCGCTGGAATACACGAACGAGCCCTATGCCATCGCCAAAATAGCCGGACTGAAAATGTGCGAAAGCTTCAATCTTCAATACGGTACGAACTACATTGCCGTAATGCCCACCAACCTTTACGGCCCCAACGACAACTTCGACCTGGAACGCAGTCACGTGCTCCCCGCCATGATACGCAAGATACACCTTGCCCACTGCCTGAAACAAGGCGACTGGGATGCCGTATGCCACGACATGAACCTGCGTCCGGTGGAAGGCATCAACGGCGACAGCAGCAAAGAGGACATTCTGAATATCCTCCGGAAATACGGCATCAGCGAAGAAGAAGTGAGATTATGGGGTACCGGCACCCCCTTGCGCGAATTCCTCTGGAGCGAGGAGATGGCAGATGCCAGCGTCTTCGTCATGGAACACGTCGACTTCAAAGATACCTTCAAGCCGGGCGACAAGGACATCCGCAACTGCCACATCAATATCGGTACGGGCAAGGAAATCACTATCCGCCAGTTGGCAGAGCTGATTGTCAATACCGTAGGTTATCAAGGCCGGCTGACCTTCGACACTTCCAAACCCGACGGAACCATGCGCAAACTGACCGATCCCGGCAAGTTACATGCATTGGGATGGCGTCATAAGATTGATATCGAGGAAGGTGTGCAACGCATGTACCGATGGTACTTGGGAAAGTAATTAGTGACGTCTGATTAGCCATGAATGTCATGCGGCACAAGGTGGGAGCTGTATTGTTTATATTGCTGATACTTTTATCAGGTATCAGCCCCACCGTACATGCCATGATGGCTCCCGTGACCTATTCCGTTCGCGGCAAAGTCATCGACAGACAGTCCAGACAACCCGTGGCCTACGCCAACGTTTTCGTTGCCGGCATCCCCGGGAAAGGGGCTTCCACCGATTCACTCGGCACATTCAAGATAGAGCAGGTGCCTCCGGGCATTTATAGCCTTGAAGCATCCTGCATAGGATACCAGACTGTTTCCACCCCCGAATATATCGTTTCAGCCTCAACCCCGTTCATCGAGATAGAGATGGAAGAGGATGCCAATCTGCTGAACACAGTAGTGGTGATGCCTTCCCCCTTCCGGCGAAGTATCGAAAGCCCGGTCAGCATGCGTATCATCGGCCTGCAGGAAATAGAGAAAAGTCCCGGAGCCAACCGGGATGTCTCGCGCATCGTACGCTCCTATCCCGGTGTTTCTTTCTCTCCCATCGGCTATCGAAACGACTTGATTGTTCGGGGCGGTTCTCCTTCCGAAAACCGCTTTTATATGGATGGCATCGAAATTCCCAACATCAACCACTTTGCCACTCAAGGTGCATCCGGAGGACCGGTAAGCATTGTCAATGCCGACCTGATACGCGAGATTACATTTTATACGGGCGCCTTCCCCGCCAACCGCTCCGGAGCCCTGAGTTCCGTCCTCGACTTCCGCCTCAAGGACGGCAATCCGGACAAGCAGGCGTTCAAAGCCACCATCGGTGCATCGGAAGTCTCGCTCAGCGGAGCAGGACACCTGGGACAACGCACCACTTATCTGTTCTCTGCACGCCAGTCCTACCTGCAACTTTTGTTCAAGGCTTTGGGACTGCCCTTCCTGCCCAATTTCATTGACGGACAATTCAAAACAAAAACCCGTTTCAACGAGCACAGCGAGCTGACCCTGCTTGGTCTCGTAGGCATTGACAAGATGAAACTGAATACCGATGAAAAAGGAGAAGATGCCGAATATCTGCTCAGCTATCTCCCCACCATCCATCAGGAAACATTCACTCTCGGAGCCTCTTACAGACACTACAATGGAAGACACGTGCAATCCCTTATACTGAGCCATAACTACCTGAACAACCGCAATCTGAAATACCGCAACAACGATGACTCTTCCGAAGACAACCTGACCCTGCGCCTACGCTCCACAGAGCAAAAGACCACCCTGCGTTTTGAAAACCAGACGCGCTTGGGAGCATGGACCCTAAAAGAAGGAGCAGAACTGAACAACTCCATCTATACAAACCACAGCCGGCAAAGATTATACGGCAGTCATTCGGGTACGCTTTCCATCTATGAAACCTCACTCAACATCTTCGGCTGGGGGGCTTTCTTCTCTTCCGACTATACCACCGCCGACAAGCGTCTGGCCCTTTCTGCCGGTATCCGTATGGACGGCAACACTTACAACCGAAAGATGCGGCAGCTATGGAAACAGTTCTCCCCACGCCTCTCTGCATCCTACAAACTCTCGGAACAATGGACCCTGAGCGGAAGTACCGGCCTCTACCACCAATTGCCTCCCTACACCGCTTTGGGATATAAAGACAATGAAGGGCAATATCTCAACAAAGACCTGAAGTACATGCAGGTCTTTGAAAGTAGCCTCGGTCTGGACTGGCACCTGCAAGACCGGTTCATGGTTTCTGCAGAAGGTTTCTTCAAGCGTTACAGCCGTATGCCACTTTCCCTCCAAGACAACATTCCGTTGGCATGCAAAGGAAACGATTACGGTGTCACCGGCAACGAAGCACTCGTCCCTACAGCCAGCGGCAGGGCCTACGGACTGGAAACCATGTTCCGCTGGCAGGCATCCGGCAAGTTCAATCTCGTATCCTCCTTCACCTTATACCGCAGCGAATACCGCAACCGTTCAAATGGAGACTTCATTCCATCTGCCTGGGACAACCGTTTCATACTCAACATGAGCGGTACATACAACCTGCCCCGGCGCTGGAGCATAGGAGGCAAGCTAAGCTATATAGGCGGCAGCCCCTACACTCCCTATGATGAAGACAAATCATCACTCGTAGAAGCATGGGATGCCAAAGGACAGCCCTACTACGACTATGCGTACTATAATACCGGGCGGCTTCCCAACTTTGCCCAGTTAGACTTGCGCGTGGACAAGTCCTTCTACTTCCATCACTGCATGATAGGAATCTATCTGGACATACAGAATATCACCGGCAACAAACTGAAGCAGCCGGATGTGATAATGAGTACGGGCATCATCGAAAATCCGTCTGCTCCTGTTGCCGAACAGCGCTATAAAATGAAATACCTCAAGCAGGAAAGCGGCACTATCCTGCCCACTTTAGGTATAACTGTCGAGTTTTAGCAAATAGCCGCCATAAAAACTATTTTCCCTATAAAAGTTTGCTTTCTATATATAAACCCTTATATTTGCACAATTTTCAATCAAATGTGCAATTAATATCATGGAACAAAGTTTTATCGCCTATATAGAGAATAGTATAAAGGAAAATTGGGATTTAGACGCTCTGACCGACTACAAGGGAGCAACCCTACAATATAAGGACGTAGCCCGCAAAATAGAAAAGCTGCATATCATTTTTGAGGCAAGCGGCATCAAGAAAGGTGATAAGATTGCCGTCTGTGGCCGCAACAGTTCCCACTGGGGCGTAACGTTCCTCGCAACATTGACCTACGGTGCGGTAATCGTTCCCATCCTTCACGAGTTCAAGGCAGATAATGTACACAACATCGTGAACCATTCCGAAGCCAAACTGCTTTTCGTAGGCGACCAGGTTTGGGAAAACCTCAACGAAAGTGCCATGCCGCTGCTGGAGGGCATCATGATGATGGCAGACTTCTACATTCTTGTCTCCCGCAGCGAAAAGTTGGACTATGCCCGCGAACATCTCAACGAAATGTTCGGTAAGAAATACCCCAAGAACTTCCGCAAGGAACATGTCAGTTATCACAAGGACCAGCCCGACGAACTGGCTGTCATCAATTATACATCCGGCACCACCAGTTACTCCAAAGGAGTGATGCTGCCCTACCGCAGCCTTTGGTCAAACACCACTTTTGCTTTCGAAGTATTGCCGCTGAAAGCCGGTGACAAGATTGTCTCCATGCTGCCAATGGCGCATATGTACGGACTTGCATTCGAGTTTCTGTATGAATTCGCCGTAGGTTGCCACATATTCTTCCTCACCCGCATGCCCAGCCCCAAAATCATTTTCCAGGCTTTCACCGAAGTGAAGCCTAACCTGATTGTGGCTGTTCCGCTCATTATCGAAAAGATTATAAAGAAGAGCGTACTGCCCAAGCTGGAAACTCCCGCCATGAAACTGTTGCTGAAAGTACCCATCATCAATGACAAGATAAAGGCGACCGTACGCGAACAAATGATTCAAGCCTTTGGCGGAAACTTTGCAGAAATCATTGTAGGAGGAGCTGCCTTCAACCAGGAAGTGGAGCAGTTCTTAAAGATGATAGATTTCCCCTATACGGTAGGCTATGGAATGACGGAATGCGGCCCCATCATCTGTTACGAGGATTGGACCCGCTTCAAACCCGGTTCATGCGGAAAGGCTGCACCGCGTATGGAGGTGAAAATCCTATCATCCGATCCCGAAAACATTCCGGGAGAGATTGTCTGCCGTGGTCCCAATGTCATGCTGGGTTACTACAAGAACGACGAGGCCACCGGAGAGGTACTCGACAAAGACGGCTGGCTGCACACCGGAGACCTTGCCCTGATGGATGCCGAAGGCAACGTAAGCATCAAGGGACGCAGCAAGAACATGCTCCTTGGTCCGAGCGGTCAGAATATCTACCCGGAAGAGATAGAAGACAAACTGAACAATATGCCGTATGTAGCCGAAAGCATCATCGTGCAGCAGAATGAGAAACTAGTAGGTCTGGTTTACCCCGACTTCGATGATGCCTTTGCCCATGGGCTGAACAATGACGACATCGAACGCGTCATGGAGGAAAACCGTGTGGTACTGAATGCAGAACTGCCCGCATACAGCCAGATATTCAAAATGAAAATCTATCCTGAAGAATTTGAAAAAACGCCGAAGAAATCTATCAAGCGCTTCTTGTATCAGGAGGCCAAAGGATAATGTAAAAAAACAATTAAACTACAACCTATCTAACCCTTTCTAAATTATTATCTAAATGAGAAACGAATTATTATTATCCGCCATGCTTCCGATATGCGGAATGGCGGGAGAAGCGTATGGCATGCCGCCTGGGGATGCCGTACCTGCTCCAAAAGAGCAGCCAAACATCATTCTGTTCCTAGTGGATGACATGGGATGGCAAGACACGTCCCTCCCCTTTTGGACACAGCGTACCAAGTACAACGATACGTACCATACTCCCAACATGGAACGGATGGCCGCACAAGGCAAAATGTTTACGCAGGCCTATGCATGCAGCATCAGTTCACCTACGCGTGTCAGCCTTTTTACGGGAATGAATGCTGCCAGGCACCGAGTCACCAGTTGGACCCTCCGTAAGAACACGACCCATGAACAACCCGACTCGGTCATGATTTATCCGGAATGGAACGTTAACGGCATTTGTCAAGAGCCTGGCGTGGAACGGACCACACAAGTCACCTCCCTGGCCGAAGTGCTCAAAGACCATGGCTATCACACCATTCATTGCGGAAAAGCCCACTTCGGTGCTGAAGGCACTCCCGGAGCCGACCCGTTGAAAATGGGGTTTGAAGTGAACATAGCCGGACATGCCGCTGGTTCACCTGCCAGCTACTATGGCAAGGAGAATTTCGGCAACAAAACAGACGGTAAAAGCCCGCTGGCTGCCGTACCCGGTCTGGAGAAATATCATGGAACCGACACTTTCCTAAGTGAAGCCCTTACCATAGAGGCCATGAAGGCACTGGACGATGCACAGCAGACTGACAAGCCATTCTTTCTGTACATGGCACACTATGCCATCCATACCCCTATACAACCTGACATGCGTTTCTACCAGAAGTACCT
This sequence comes from Bacteroides sp. AM07-18, assembly GCF_003602695.1. Lineage (NCBI taxonomy): Bacteria > Pseudomonadati > Bacteroidota > Bacteroidia > Bacteroidales > Bacteroidaceae > Bacteroides > Bacteroides sp. AM07-18. The sequence continues at coordinate 31,389 of NZ_QTLM01000022.1, read as the reverse complement.
GGACAAAGGCCTTCCTCCGGTAGAAGCCGCCTATGCCACTCTCATTGAGGGTATGGACAAAAGTCTGGGAGACATCATGGACTATCTGGACAAGAACAACCTGACGGAAAACACTATCCTCATCTTCATGTCCGACAATGGCGGTTTGGCGGCCCATACCCGCGCCGGGCAATTGCATATCCAGAACTATCCGCTCAATAGTGGTAAAGGTTCCGCCTACGAAGGAGGCATACGTGAACCGATGATTGTCCGCTGGCCGGGCATCGTAGCGCCCCAAACCCAATGCGACCATTACCTGATGATAGAGGACTTCTTCCCCACCATCCTTGAGATGGCAGGCGTAGACAACTATACAACCGTACAGCAACGCGACGGTATCAGTTTCATGCCATTGCTCACCGGAAAAGGTAAAATGAAAGACCGTGATATCTACTGGCATTATCCCAATAGCTGGGGTCCTTCCGGCCCGGGCATCGGAGCCACTTGCTCCATCCGTTCGGGCGAGTGGAAGCTGGTGTATTATTTCGGTGACGGTAGACGGGAACTTTTCAACATCCCCGCCGACATCAGTGAAAAACATGATATGGCCCGAGAGAAGCCTGAAGTTGTCAAAGAGTTGTCACGGAAATTAAGTAATTACCTCCGGTCTGTGGATGCGCAGCGCCCTCTGTTGCGTGCCACCCGCCAACCAGCTCCCTGGCCGGACGAAATATAGAAAAAAGTATGAAACGAAACCTTTCCCTCCTCCTTGTGTCCCTGCTTTTTGCAGGGACAGCTCTTGCCCAAGAACATAATCCGGGCAGCGTACAGCCGGATACGATTCAGAAATCCTCCGAGAAATCTTTCCGGAAACAACGCTCTCCACGAACAGACCATGGCCCGGTAGGTATCAATATCTCCTTATGGAAAAACATCTCCACACAGCGGACTGATACCATAGGAAGCACCTGCTTCAATCTGGGTGTGTTCTCATCCATGAACCGTCTGAATGGCCTCGGCATGAATATTCTTGGCAGTATAACCGGCAGGGATGTGAACGGTGTACAGATGGCAGGTCTGTCAAATATGGTGGGGGGAAGCATGCGAGGCATGCAGATAGCAGGAATTACCAACATCAATGGCAACAACCTTATCGGAGTATCCGTTTCGGGACTGGTAGGTATCACCGGAAACCATGCGCAAGGCGTCATCATTTCCGGTCTGGCAAACATCAGTGGGGACTATAATCGTGGCGCCTCCATAGGCGGCCTGTTGAATATCAGCGGAGAAGGTGCTTCCGGCATACACTTTGCCGGACTCGCCAATATTTCCGGTGGAAATTTCAAAGGATTTTCAGGGGCCGGCCTGCTAAGTGTAATCGGTGAAGACTTGAATGGCATGCAGATGTCCGCCCTTACCAACATCACCGCCGGAGATATGACCGGTGTTCAGGTTTCCGGCCTGGGCAATGTGGTGGGTGGTACAGCCCGAGGATTACAAATAGGCGCTGCCAATATGGCCATACGTGCCAAAGGGCTTCAAATAGGTCTATTCAACTACTACAAAGAAAAATTAGATGGTTTCCAGTTGGGATTAGTCAATGCCAATCCCCAAACAAAAGTTCAACTGATGTTTTTCGGTGGTAATGCCACCAAGCTGAATGTAGGTGCCCGTTTCAAGAACCGGCTCTTCTATACCATCCTCGGTGGCGGTACCCATTATCTGGATTTTGGCGATAAGTTTTCCGCTGCCCTCTTCTACCGTGCCGGTCTTGAATTACCGCTCTACAAACAGCTGTTCATCAGCGGAGATCTGGGATACCAACATATAGAAACCTTCAAGAACAAGGACTACGGCATTCCGGCACGTCTCTATGCCCTCCAGGCACGTGTCAATCTGGAATACCACCTGACCGAGCGCTTTGGCATATTCCTCACCGGCGGTTATGGCGGCAGCCGCTACTACACCCAAGGGAAAACCTATGACAAAGGCATCATTGTAGAGGGCGGGGTGACGATACTGAAATTATAAATTATTGTTTCTCCTTAATCAGCCCCGTCCTATACGCCACCAGCAGTTTCATCAAATCCTGAATCTGCGTAACGAGTTCACTTCCTTTATCCGTATCCTTCACCATCATACGCTGCGAATTGAATTCGACAACCAGGGTTGTAGACTTGATGTCTTGTCCTTCTTCAATGGCTTTCTGACGGCTCTGGAACGGCTCATGCTGCACCAACTGCAAGCCGTGGGAATGATATACCAGCGTATATCCCGCAATTCCCGTTTCCGGCTGATAGGCTTTTGAAAAACCACCGTCAATCACCAGCAGCTTACCATCCGCTTTGATGGGTTTCTCACCTTTAATGGTCTTTACCGGTACATGTCCGTTGATGATATGCGAATGTGGCCCCGGCTTCACGCCGAACTCTTCAAGAATGCGGTCACACACCTCAGCCTCGTTGCGCAAAGCATAGTAATGCCCTTTCGTCTCCTTATGCAATGTTTTGTCGGCCACAAAATAGCGTTCAAAGGTAGCCATCTTGTCTTTATCGAAGGAAGGGGCATCCGGTCCGCACCACATGTACCAGACATAATCCAGTGCAAACTGTTTCTCGTCCGAACCGTCCTCGTCAAAGTAAGCGGTACGTATCAGCTGGTCGGTCTTTTTCAGCAACTTACGTCCCCAGTATTCCTTTTGGCCGATGCGGACATGTTTAAAACTGCCGTCCGCATTCAGAGGCACGGAAGCATGATAAAGCAGGTTACTGTTGCACACCAGATACATGCCGCCATACGTAAACAAGCAGCGCATGTGCTTCTTCATCTTCTCGCTGTTCATGAAAGAAGAATGAATCCGGTGCATCAGTCCGCGCTCTTCGTCCGACAGACGATACGGGTCCGCCGGGTCTACGGTGGGGAAATTCACATCGCGCAACGGATATTCCTTGCCTTCGTATACAAACACACCACGCTCGAAATCCACCAGATGCAGCAGTTTCCGGTTCTCCATACCGAACTCAGGACGGCGGCTGATGATTTCCGCCTCCAGTTTCAACTGGATAACCGTAATCGCCTTGTGCATCTGTGTAATCAGCCGCAAGGTCTTCTCATTGTATTCCGCATCGGCAAAGTTCATTTTCGGCGCAAAGATGGTGCAAGGGTCATCCGCATAGGTATCCATGGCAAACGTTGCAAGCGGCAACAGATTGATGCCATAACCATCCTCCAGCGTTGCTAAATTGGCATAGCGCATCGACATACGGATTACGTTGGCTATACAAGCATCATTACCCGATGCGGCACCCATCCACAGAATATCGTGGTTACCCCATTGGATGTCGAAATTATGATAATCACAGAGAGTATCCATGATAATATGCGCACCCGGTCCGCGGTCGTATATATCGCCCACGATATGCAGCGAGTCGATGGTCAAGCGCTGGATAAGGTTGCACATCGCCACAATAAAATCATCCGCACGCTTCGTAGAGATAATGGTACTGATTATGACATTGATATAGGCATGCTTGTTAGGTTCGATGCTCGATTCGTGCAACAGCTCTTGAATGATATACGAGAACTCTGCTGGAAGTGCCTTGCGTACTTTCGAACGGGTATATTTGGACGAAACGTTCTGGCATACTTTTACCAACTGGTTCAGTGTTATCAAATACCAGTCATCCAGGTCCGTTTCCTGCTCCTTGATAAGTTGCAGCTTCTCTTCCGGATAATAAATTAACGTACAGATTTCCTTCTTCTCACTTTCGCGCAGTGTATGCCCGAATATTTCGTTCACCTTACGTTTCACTGCCCCCGATGCATTCTTCAGCACATGCTGAAAAGCCTCATACTCGCCATGAATATCCGTCAGAAAATGCTCTGTACCTTTCGGCAGATTCAGAATGGCCTCCAGATTGATGATTTCTGTACTGGCATCAGCAATGGTAGGAAAACTGCGTGATAATAATTGCAAATAACGCAAGTCATTGACAATACTTTCCGGAGTTATATTTCCCATAGTTATTTAATTGATAGTTGATAATTGACAGTTGATAATATCCCTCATTCTTCATTATCCATTAATGAAGAACATGAGCAGCACTTGGGCTATAATTACCCGTAGAAACATGCACAGCGGATAAACCGTAGCATAAGCTACAGACGGATTGTCTCCCGGAATGGTGTCGTTGGCGTAGTTCAGCGCCATGGGGTTTGCCATGCTTCCGCACAGCATACCCGCCATTGTTCCGAAATCTATCTTCAGCCACTTGAAAGTAACGATACCCATAATCAATACCGGAACCACAGTCAACGCAAAACCCGTAGCAATCCATAACAGCCCTTCCGGCCGGAATACCGTATCGAAGAAATGGGCACCCGCATCCAGTCCCAGGCAAGCCAGGTAAAGAGACAATCCCAATGCACGGAGCATCAGGTTCGCACTGCGCGTAGTATAAGTCACCATGTGCATTCTCGGGCCGAATGTTCCGATAAGAATACCTACGATGATAGGACCTCCTGCCAATCCGAGCCGCACGGGAGCGCTGATGCCGGGAATGGAAATAGGAATTGCCCCCAAAGCCAGACCGATGACAATGCCGATAAATACCGCCACCAAGTTCGGTTCCTTCAGGCTTTTCACAGCATTGCCCAGCACCTTCTCCACATTTTGTATGGCAGCGGCTTCGCCCACTACGGTCAGGCGGTCACCCAATTGCAAGGTCAGTTCCGCCGTGGCCAGCAGCTGCACGCCGCTACGATAGACCCGGCTGATATTGATGCCGTAATGATTACGCAGATGGAGAGAGCCCAGCTTCTTGCCGTTCAGTTCCGGGCGCGTCACCACGATACGTTGCGAAATCAACTGGCTGTCTATGGCATTCCAGTCTATATCTTCCTTGTTCCAGTCGGTATGCTCCTGCTCGCCGAAAAGCACGGTCAGAGCCGGCGTATTTTTCTCCGAGGTAATCACCAGCAGGCGGTCACCTTCCTTTATAATCTTTTCCGAGGTAGGGATACTCACATTCCCATCCCGCCACAAGCGGGAAATCACGAACTTCGGATAACTGTTCAGCCCACCTATTTCCTTGATACTCTTGTTGAAGATGGCAGGATTGTGCACCTGGAACGCAACAATGTAAGGCTTGTTCACGTCATCCTTCTCTTTCAATTCCAGGTCTTCCTTATGTGCCAGCGTCTTACGGATGAACAGTACGGCCAGAATGACCCCTACCACCCCCAGAGGATATGCCACCGCACACCCCAAAGCAGGGGTACTGGACTCCAATCCCATCTGTTTCAATGTCTGCTGTGCCGCACCGAGTGCCGGTGTGTTTGTCGTGGCACCGCAAAGTATGCCCACCATATCCGGCAGGGATACTCCCAATCCATAGCTGCCCAGTACAGTCAGCAGGGTGCCGATGAGCACTACACCCGTGGCGAGCATATTCAGTTGTACCCCTCCTTTACGGAAAGAGCTGAAAAAGCCCGGCCCCACCTGCAAACCCAAAGCATACACAAATATCACCAGCCCGAAGCTTTCCGCATAATTCAGCATCTGAGGGTCTATGGACAACCCGAAATGCCCGGCAATGATGCCGGCAAAGAATACAAACGTCACTCCCAATGAAATGCCGCAAACATGTATCTTCCCCAATCCCAATCCGATAGCGGAAATCAGTGAGAGTACCACAACCGCCTGCAAGGCGGAGTGTTCAACGAATAAACTATATAGCCAGTCCAATGTGCATTCTATTTTACAGTTTCAGGCTGCAAAGATAGTGCAAACCTAATGCAAAAAAAACGAACCCGTCTATTTTTTATGCGGCAGTACTTCTAAAAAAGGGACACGATACAATAAATCCCTGCTGCCAGCAAAGCACTGACGGGGATAGTCAGCACCCAGGCGGTCATCAGACTCTTCGTAACTCCCCAGCGCACGGCTGAAAGCCGCTTCGTGGCCCCTACCCCGATAATGGCTCCCGTAATGGTGTGTGTCGTACTTACCGGAATCTTCAGATACTCCGTCAGATAGAGCGTAAACGCACCGGCAGTTTCCGCAATCACCCCTTCCAGCGGCGTCACCTTCGTAATCTTAGTCCCCATGGTCTTCACAATCTTCCACCCGCCGGACATGGTACCGAGTGAAATGGCCGTAAAACAAGAGAATGCCACCCAGTCCGGCAGGTCATCAATACTGTTTATCCCCATCCCCAGTCCTTCCGAATGTCCGGCTATCATGGCCGCAGCAATGATACCCATTACCTTCTGTGAATCGTTCAGACCATGCCCGATGCTGAACAAAGCCGAAGACACCAGCTGCAGTTTCTTGAACCACACCTCGGCCGTATGGGGATGCGCCCTGCGGCAAATGTACAAGACCAACAACGTAAAACCGAATGCCACCACCATACCAATCAAGGGAGCCAGAAAAATGAATGCCGCAATCTTCAGAATGATACTCAACTGGATAGCCTCAAAACCGTGTGCCATGATGGCAGCTCCGGCAAAACCTCCGATAAGCGTGTGCGAAGAAGAGGAAGGGATTCCCTTCCACCAAGTGAACAGATTCCAGGCAATGGCCGCAATCACGCCGGCCAGAATGATAGGCAAAGTAATGTAAGGCTCCATCACCGTTTTCGATACGGTGTTGGCAATGCCGAAACCGCCGATGACACACTTGGCGATGAAAAAGGCCACAAAATTGAAGAAAGCCGCCCATATCACCGCCTGAAACGGTGTAAGCACTTTGGTAGACACAATGGTGGCAATAGAATTGGCCGCATCATGAAAACCGTTGATATAATCGAATATCAGAGCCAGTACAATGATAATCACTAATAGTTCCATGCGTCCGTCCGTTTATGCGTATTTCACAATCAGGCTCCTCAAAATCTTGCCCACGTGTTCGGCTGCGTCCGTCGTTTTCTCCAGCTCATACATAATCTCCTTGATTTTGATGAGTTCAATGCAGTCCTTCTCTTCTTCAAAAAGCCTGGTGATGAAAAATTCATAAACATCATCCGCCCGGTTTTCTATGTCATGCATCTGGTTGCAATATGCGCGCAGCTTATCCGGACTCTTGCGGAATGCCTCCAGCTCATCCATGGCCTGGCCGATGAGGGCCGCTTCTTGTTGAACCATATGTCCCAGCTCTTTCCCCTTGTCCGAAATAGGATAAGGATTATAGATAGTGATACGCTTGGCACAGCTGTTTATTCCATCAATCACATCATCCATGCCCGAAGCCAGATCGTGGATATCCTCCCGGTCAAAAGGAGTAATGAAAGTAGTGCCCAGTTCATCCAGAATCAGATTGGTCAGTTTATCGCCCTCGCGCTCCAAATCTTTGATTCGTTTATAATCTTCCGCCCTCTTCTCAGGCGAGTCATGGCCCAATATTTCTATCAACAGAGCCGACGAGGACAATAAAATCTCAGACAATTGCTTCAGCAAAGGAAAGAATTTCGGTTCTTTCGGTGTGAACCGGCTAAAAAAAGAATTCTTCATAATGGATAAATGTACTAAGTATATTAATTTATTTTTGTTTTCGTTGTTTCAGTCTTGCACGCAGCACTTCTACCACGGCCGGCAGTATGGAAACCACAATAATGGCCACAATCAGCAGTTTGAGGTTCTCTTGTACAAACGGAAGGTCGCCGAAGAAATAACCCGCATAACAGAAAATGGCAATCCAGCAGGCGCCTCCAATCAGGTTGTACAGCATGAAGTAATAGTAATGCATCTTACCCATCCCCGCCACGAATGGCGCAAACGTACGGACGATAGGCACAAAACGGGCTATGATAATTGTCTTGCCTCCATATTTCTTATAGAACTCATGGGTCTTGTCGAGATGGCTTTGCTTGAATATTCTGGAATCGGGATTATTGAAGAGCCTTCGCCCGAAGAAATGCCCTATCATGTAGTTGCAAGAGTCTCCCAATACCGCGGCAACAAACAATATCAAAGCCAGCACATTGACCTCGAGAGGCATGTCGGGCAGTGCAGCAATAGCTCCCGCCACAAAAAGCAGGGAATCGCCCGGCAGGAAAGGTGTGACCACCAGCCCCGTTTCGCAGAAAATAATCAGAAACAATATGGCATACGCCCACATATGATATTCCTGCACTATATCAATCATATACTGATCGATATGGAGAATAAAATCTAATAGAAAATCCATTATATATTGATTATCAGTACTTAAAAAATAGAGAAAAACTCGGCATGGGGAGACGGGCAATCTCTCCGGCTCCCGAAAGAGAGGAGGGGAAAGTACTAAATAAGAATACGCCTCAGCGTATATACATAATATCTATATGAAATCTTATGGGGATGGAAAGTAAAGGGGAAAGAAGTTGTCTTTTCTTCCGGGAGCAGAGTTTTCAGGGTTCTCGCAACCTTGGCGGCAATGAAGTCCGGATTAAGCCTCAACAATTTCGAGCAAGAGGCATGCCGTAATGAGAAGGTATTTCCTATGCAACCGGCATCTGCCAGGCAATTATAATTCGCGTCCTCCCCTTTTTCCTGGCATTGTCTGCCATCTGCCCCCGACAAGCTGTGCTGGGCTCCGGAGAAATAATGCACATCCGCAGTAGGGAGTGTCTTACATCCCTCCATATCATCAGAAACGGAAGTGAACTTCGATATGAGGAACAACCCTAACAAGATATAGAATATACATTTCGCCATAGCGGGTGCAAATATAGAAACTATTTTCGGATTACAACAGAAAAATGAAAAACAAAAAGCGGTTAACCGTTTCATCAGTCAACCGCTTTCTTGTTTTTGTAGTGGGTACGAGAATCGAACTCGTATACCATGCGTGAGAGGCATGTATCCTAACCGTTAGATGAACCCACCCTCGCATTTGTCTTGTACACCCTCAGGGATTCGAACCCTGGACCCACTGATTAAGAGTCAGTTGCTCTACCAACTGAGCTAAGAGTGCATCTGGCGGAAGCTGGGGGATTCGAACCCCCGGTACGGTTACCCGTACGTCAGTTTAGCAAACTGGTGGTTTCAGCCACTCACCCAAACTTCCTTTTTTATAACCAGCATTCTTTTCAAATGCGGTGCAAATGTAGGGCAAACTTTTGGACTGTGCAAATCTTTCCTACATATTTTTTTCACCGTTTTCATACAATTTGAGATAACACGTTAACACTCAAACCCTAAAACAAGAAAAAAAATTTGATACATATCAAACCGTCCTTTTCAACCTTTCCTTATCTTTGCGCGATTTTTAAAGTATAGTGCACATACACGGACAATGATACAACAAGAAAGCCTGAAAAAGCGGCTTGCCAAGCTGGCTGCCCCCATCTTTATAGAGACACTTCTCATCATGATGCTCGGTGCGGTGGACACCATCATGCTGAGCCGCCACTCGGACAACAGTGTTGCCGCCGTAGGGGTAGTCAACCAGATTATCATGCTCACTTTCCTCGTTTTCGAAGTCATCAACCTCGGAACGTCCGTTCTGTGTTCCCAGTATCTCGGTGCGAAACTGCATAAAAAAGTGGTGCAAGTGGTCGGCGTATCCATCCTCATCAACCTGGTGGTCGGTGTCACGGTCAGCCTGGTACTGTTTTTCTGTGCCCGTCCCATCCTCCAACTGATGGGGCTCACCGCCGAATTGATGCAGGACGGCATGGACTATATGCGTATCGTAGGCGCTTTTGCCTTCTTCCAGGCATTATCCCTCACTCTCTCCGCCTCCCTGCGCAGTGCCAACAAAGCCATCTACCCGATGATGGTCACCGTTGTGGTCAATATCCTCAATATCATCGGCAACTACTCCCTCATCTTCGGCCGTTTCGGCTTTCCGGAACTGGGTGTGGAAGGCGCTGCCATCTCCACAGCCTTCAGCCGGGGTGTCTCCATGATTATACTGTTCGTCATACTGTTCCGCAAGCACATCCACCGTTTCCCAGTGGCATACTTCCGCCCTTTCCCATGGATAGAACTAAAGAATCTGATGAAGGTAGGCCTACCCTCCGCCGGCGAACAATTGTCGTACAGCTCGTCGCAGGTCGTCATCACTTACTTCATCAACATGTTGGGAGTGGAAGCGCTCGCCACCCGTACCTATTGTGTCAACATCATCATGTTCGCTTATCTGTTCAGCATCTCCATGGCACAAGGCGGCGCCATCTGTATCGGGCATCTGATAGGCGAGAAGAAACCTCACGCAGCCTTCCTTATGGGAAAATACGTCATGAAGAAATCCGTCATGATTACCGTCATGCTGTCCTGCATCCTCGCCCTTTCGGGGCATGCCATCTTTGGCTGGCTCACGTCCAACCCCGACATCATACGTATGGGTGCCACCATCCTTATCATAGATGTACTCCTCGAAATAGGCCGCCCCATCAACATCTTCGCCACCAACGCCCTTCGTGCGGCAGGAGATGTCAACTACCCCTTCTACGTAGGGTTGGTGGTGCAGTGGAGTGTAGCTGTAGGTGTGGGATACCTTTTCGGCTTCCCCTTCGGCTGGGGTATCTGCGGCATGTGGGTAGCCTTCCTGTTGGACGAGAATATCCGCGGCTTCATTTTCGTCCGCCGCTGGTATGGCATGAAATGGGTAAACAAAAGTTTCATACGGAGCTGATTTTTTCTCGTAAAAACCTTATCTTTGCCCCTCGAACAAACAAATTATGGCTTTATGGATGCACTATTGAAAGAAACCGTAGATGCCGCTATCAACTCCCGCTATCCAGGCATGGCTCCCGAGGGAAGAAGGTTGATAGAGGAAATCCTCATTCGCAAGGAAGTAGAAAAGGGCGCATTATTACTCAATGAAGGGCAGATAAGCCATAATATCGTATTTGTAGGAAAAGGCATGTTGCGCCAATTCTATTATAAAAACGGTAAAGACGTCACCGAACACTTTTCCTATGAAGGCTGCATCATCATCTGCATAGAAAGTACCTTGAAGCAGGAACCCACCCACCTCATGATTGAGGCACTCGAACCGAGTGTCGTATACCTGCTGCCATACAACAAGCTGCTGACACTTACCGAAATCTCATGGGAAATAAACATGTTCTATCGGAAGATTCTGGAATATTCCCTGATTGTTTCACAGATAAAGGCTGACTCCTGGCGGTTTGAGACTGCACGCGAGCGCTATAACCAGCTCATGGAACATCAGCCCGAAGTCATCAAGCGGGCTCCTTTGTCGCACATTGCGTCCTATCTGCTGATGACCCCCGAAACACTGAGTCGGGTACGTTCGGGCATACTGTAACCCTCCTCCTGTCTGCCCGGAGAATACATATCTGAATTTATATAGAAATTTTACCATTTCTCCCCTAAGCGTGCATTGATTGCCATACAATCATTTCATGCTCAAGGTTGTTTTATATGTATTTAAAATATTAAAATTCAGATTATGAATACTATACATAATTTTTCCGCTTCCCTGATACAGCGGACAAAACAAGCCGGACGATACAGTACATCCGGTATATATACCAGTACAGTGAACAGCTTTTTCCGCTTCATCGGCCACCGTTCCATCACTTTTGCAGATCTCACCCCCAGCCTCATCAAGCAATACGAAGACCGGCTGCTCGGCGAAGGGCGGCGCCATAATACCATATCCACCTATATGCGTATGCTCCGTTCCATCTCTCACCAAGCTGCCGAACAAGGCATTCCATTCACACACAGTATAGACGATTTGTTCGCCTATGTATTCACTGGCTATGAGCCTACCGCCAAACGGGCCATCTCTCCTTTACTAATCCGGCGCTTGGTAAATCTTGATTTGGAGAAGAAACCCGCCTTGCGTTTCAGCCGCGACATGTTTCTGTTAAGTTTTTACTTACGAGGCATTCCGTTCGTAGACCTTGTACATCTCCGCAAAACGGATGTCAAGCACAATACCATTTATTATTACCGCCATAAGACCCGTCAGCAATTGTCCGTACATATAGAGTCGTATGCCGCACAGATTATAAATAGGTATAAAAACGAAGCCGCCTCTTCCCCCTATTTGCTACCGATATTATCACTAACCGGGGAAGATGGTTACAGACAATACAAAAGTGCTTTACGGCTCTACAACCAACATTTACACACACTTTCGAAGATGTTACGGTTAAGCATTCCATTAACATCTTATGTAGCCCGCCATAGCTGGGCCACCACTGCCAAAGACGAAGGAGTGGCCATTTCTGTGATTAGTGAAAGCTTAGGACATACTTCTGAAAAGGTAACTCACGTTTACCTTGCTTCTTTTGACAACAATGCGATGAGTAAAGCAAATAAAAAAGTGATTGCAACAATCCATCCAAACAAAAAGAAAAAACCCTAAAAACTAGAATTTGTAAAAGTATTCCTATTTGTATAGGAGTACTTTTATTATCCAATTTTATTCTCTTACTTACAAGGTAAGAGAATATGTTTTGTGGCTGCAAAGATATGAAAAAGATTACTACAATCGCAAAAAAATAGATTTATTTTTTAATTCATATTTATCTCATATATAGATATAAGACACATTGCAGCCACTTGTATTTCAGTCTTATATATTTACATAAAAGCCCCCATTTTGAATTCAAAAATTAAATTTAATTATGAGATAAAATATCGTTTTACATTTTAATTACATATATAGTCTTTTAATGTAAAATACCTTTTAATGGCTGGTTTATAAGATTATTCTCCAAATAAAATACCACCTCTTACCTTGTAAGTAAGAGAGTATTGGTATCCATTACCTTGTAAGTAAGAGAATTATTAAACAAACAAGAATGAACAGTTTTTTCTCTTTCAATACCATTGAGAAAGAAAAAAGCTATTGAATTAGTGTGAATTATGAAACAAGTTCTCCATTTCAATAAAGTGATTAAGTTCGTCATTATCTTTGGTGACTTATGCTTACTGAACATCATTTTCATCTCGCTATATCACATTTTTGACTACCAAACACTGGGCAATGAATTTACACATTCATTGTCCCAGCTATTGGTATTATTGAATCTAGTCTATCTACTTTGCAATTACTCCAATGGCGTCGTACTGCATGAACGTATTGTACGTCCGGAACGCATTGTACGTCGGGCTCTCCGTAATACAACTTTTCACGCCACGCTGTTCATCAGCTTGGCTACTTTAGCAGATATAGGTACCAGTTCACTCCGTTTTTTTACATGCTTTTATAGTATTTTCTTTATCTGCCTCGCTATATATCGCCTTCTTTTCCGGTATTTACTGAAAAAATATCGAGAACATGGAGGTAACTCACGTACCGTCATTTTAATCGGCAGTAACAAAAACATGACAGAACTCTATCAAGAAATGACCGGAGATCCCACCACGGGCTTCCGCATTACCGGCTATTTCTGTGATGTACCTTCTGATGATTTTCCCGAAGATGTCCCCTATTTAGGGCAGCCTAAAGAAGTTGTCACTTATTTACAGCAACACCATATAGAACAAGTCTATTGCTGCTTGCCTTCTGCACGTAGCCATGAAATACTTCCAATCATCAATTATTGCGAAAATCACTTGATTCGTTTCTATAGTGTACCTAATATTCGCAATTACCTGCATCGTCGCATGCACTTCGAGATGTTTGGCAATATCCCCGTACTCACTATCCGCGAGGAACCTTTGGCACAAATGGAAAATCGCCTACTGAAAAGAGCCTTCGACCTCTTTTTCTCCCTCGTTTTTCTGTGTACAGTATTCCCCTTCGTCTACATCATCATAGGTACCGCTATCAAGCTATCCTCCCCCGGTCCTATCTTCTTCAAACAAAAACGAAGCGGAGAGAATGGAAATGAATTCTGGTGTTACAAATTCCGTTCGATGCGTGTCAACATAGACAGTGACGAACTACAAGCCACCGCCAATGACCCGCGCAAAACAAAAATCGGAGATTTCATCCGTAAAGCCAGCATTGACGAACTTCCCCAATTTTTCAATGTGTTACTGGGGCAAATGTCCGTTGTAGGGCCACGCCCCCATATGCTGAAACACACTGAAGAATATTCACGCCTTATCGACAAATATATGGTCAGACATCTGGTAAAGCCCGGCATCACCGGTTGGGCCCAAGTCACCGGCTACCGTGGTGAGACCAAAGAACTCTGGCAAATGGAAGGACGTGTACAGCGCGATGTATGGTATCTGGAACACTGGACTTTTCTATTGGATTTATACATTATATACAAGACAATCAGAAACGCCATTCAAGGCGAGAAAGAAGCGTATTGAGAATTAAAATTGAAAATCAAAAATTAAAAGGAGCAGTAATGAAAAACAAGAAAAGTATAGCCATCTTGATGGCGGCAATTACATTGGCAAGCTGCCAATCTTACAAAAAAGTACCTTATCTACAAAGTTACAAATCACTTACAGATAAGAGTTATAAGGAAATCGTCATCAATGAAGTCAACCAGCAGGATACCCTCTACGATGCGCATATCCAACCTAAAGACTTGCTGAATATCACCATAAACACCACTGATCCGCAAGCTGCCGCACCGTTCAACCTGACCATGCAGACCTATAATAATATAGCACAATCCAATGCCAGCACTACATCGCAACCAGCTCTGCAACAATATCTCGTAGACAATGCAGGTGAGATAGACTTCCCCGTGATAGGCAGACTGAAAGTAGGGGGCTTAACTAAAAATGCAGCCGAGAACCTTATCCGTGAACAGCTTCGTCCTTATCTCAAAGAAATACCTATTGTCACTGTACGTATGTCCAACTACAAAATTTCTGTCCTCGGTGAAGTGAACAGTCCCGGAACTTTCACTATCAATAATGAGAAAGTGAATATTTTCGAGGCGCTTGCCATGGCAGGCGACATGACCATTTACGGTATACGAAACAACGTCAAGCTCATCCGCGAAAACTGTAACGGCCAGCGAAATGTCATCAGCCTAAACTTGAACGAGCAGAATATTCTTCATTCTCCCTACTACTACATGCAGCAGAATGATATCCTTTATATAGCTCCAAATAAAACCAAGGCAAAGAGTGCAAGCGTCAGTAACAGTACCACTATCTGGGTTTCTGTGATTACTTCCCTTGTTTCACTCGCAAGTCTGATTGTCAACATTGTAAGATAATTTTAATCCTCAAAAAATGAAAGAAGATTTATACGATGACCTTTTAAACGAAAAAGAGGAAAAAACAGATTTCCAAGCCCTCTTTTTCAAATACATCATTCATTGGCCCTGGTTTGTGGCAAGCGTATTGATATGCACTGGCCTGGCCTTTGCTTATCTCCGTTACCAAATACCTGTCTACGAAGTGTCATCTTCTATCCTAATTAAAGAAGACGACAAGAAAAGTACCAACAATGCACTGTCTGCCATGCAGGATTTTGGTATGCTTTCCATGACCAGCAACTTTGACAATGAGCTGGAAATTCTGAAATCAAGGACACTCATCAAGAAAGTCGTGTCACGTCTGAACCTTTATACCAACATCGCCATCGAACAATCTTTCGGCTACGATGTTCCACTTTACAAAAACTCCCCTCTTGATGTGTTCATGACCGCCGAGGAAGCTGACAAACTGGAAGGGAACATTCGGCTGGAACTGATATACTCCCCTACCGGCCAACTGACTGTCACAGCCTTTTATATACAAAACGGAGACAAGCAAGAAACGACCAAATCTTTCGACGAACTACCTGCCATTCTACCACTCCCGGTAGGTGTCATCACCATTTCGCACAATGATTCATTGCCTGCTCCGCAAGAGCCCGTCAATCTGAAGGCTATCATCAGTACCCCCACTGCCGCAGCAGCAGGCTATAGGGCAGGTCTGACCGTAGCCCCCATATCCAATACCAGTACCATTGCCACCATCAGTGTACAAAACACCCATATACAACGAGCCTCCGATTTCACCCAAGAACTGATAATACTCTATAATCAGGACACCAACACCGAAAAGAATGAAGTGGCCCAGAAAAGCGCCGACTTCATCGAGGAACGTATCAGCATCATCAACCACGAACTGGGCACCACAGAAACCGAACTGGCGGAATTCAAGCAACGCGCCGGACTGACCGACATCAGCAGCGACGCGCAGCTTGCCCTTCAGGAAAGTTCCAAGTACGAACAGCAATATGCAGAGAACGCCACCCAAATCAACCTCGTGAACTATCTGCGCGACTACATCAACAATCCTGCAAACAACGACGAGATCATCCCTGCCAACGTAGGACTGAGCGACATGAACCTGACCTCCGCCATAGACAAGTACAACAATCTCATCGTGGAGCGTAAGCGCCTGCTACGTACCTCCTCCGAAAGCAATCCCGCCATCATCAATCTGAACACGGGGATCGAGGCCATGCGCCACAATGTGAAAACCACCGTAAACAGTGTTTTGAAAGGCCTGCAAATCACCCGGAGCAACATCGACCGACAGTCGCGCAAGTACGAAAGCCGCATCAGCAACGCCCCCAAGCAGGAGCAGGAGTTCATGAGTATCGCACGCCAGCAGGAAATCAAGGCCACCCTCTACATCATGCTGCTGCAGAAACGCGAGGAAAACGCCATCACACTGGCTGCAACCGCCAACAATGGACGCATTATCGAAGAGCCCATGCCTGCCGGCATCGTTTCTCCCCAAGGCAAAAAAATCTATATGATTGCCTTTGTCATCGGCATCGGCATTCCCTTGGGCATCATTTTCCTATTGAACCTGCTCCGTTTCCGCATTGAAGGGCATACCGATGTGGAAAAGCTCACAAAGGTTCCCATTATCGGTGACATCCCCCTTACCGGTTCAAACAAGCATGAAGAGTCTGCCATTGCCGTACGCGAAAACGACAACGACATCATGACGGAAACCTTCCGCAGCCTGCGCACCAACCTGCTCTTCATGATGGGCGATCCGGATAAGAAAGTCGTCCTGGTTACCTCCACCATAAGCGGTGAAGGCAAGACTTTCATAGCTTCCAACCTCGCCCTCAGTCTGGCGCTGCTCGGCAAAAAGGTCATTCTGGTAGGATTGGATATACGCAAACCGGGATTGAACAAGTTGTTCCATCTTTCACACAAAGAAAAAGGAATCACCCAATACCTTGCCGCCCCCAAATCCACAGACCTTCATGCGCTGATACAGCCTTCCGGCATAACTTCCAACCTCGACCTGCTATTGGGCGGTCCCATCCCACCCAATCCTACGGAACTACTGGCACGCCAGTCACTGGAAGACACCATCAGTACATTACGCAAAGAATATGACTATATCGTACTGGATACAGCCCCTATCGGCATGGTGACCGACACGCTCATCCTTTCGCGCGTAGCGGACGCCAGCATCTACGTCTGTCGTGCAGATTATACGCATAAGACCGATTACCAGCTCATCAACGAGCTTCAGGAGCATCATCGTCTCCCCAACTTATGCACAGTAGTCAACGGAATCGATATGAAGAAGAAAAAATACGGTTATTACTACGGCTATGGTAAATACGGAAAGTATTACGGCTACGGTAAGAAATACGGATACAGTTGAGTTAGCGACTAGCTATTAAGAGTTGAGAGTAAATAATCGAGTGTCTAATTTTTAATTTCTAATTTCTAATTTTTAATTAACCCCGCCCCTCCAATGTGACAGGCGACCGCGTAGCGCGCCCGAACCTCAACTATTTATAGACCATAGAAATACTTTATTCAGCATATTCCTATAAGTCTGGGGCGTCATGCAAAGTGCATCGCTGTTCTTTGTACCCGGATTTATTTTGTTTGTTTTGTTTGTTTGGTGTTCCGGCAGGCAGAGCGCTGTTCCGGAACACCTTATTAAAAAAAATTCAGATGAGCCATACTGATATCACCCCTCATATTATTCCTCGTCGCCAATGGCTGGTGGCATACGTGCAGTCTTGTCTGGAAAAGAAGACTGCCGAACGGCTGAAAGCTATGGGAGTGGAATATTACTTACCCATACAAAGCGAAATACGCCAATGGAGCGACCGGCGCAAGAAAGTGGACCGCCTGGTCATCCCGATGATGATTTTCGTGCATGTCACTCCGCAGGAACGCCCCCTGCCGCTTACCTTACAAGCTATCAGTCGATACATGGTATTGCGCGGTGAAAGCCGTCCCGCCGTCATTCCCGAGGAACAGATGGAACGTTTCCGCTTTATGCTGGACTATAGCCCGGAGGCTGTAGAGATTTGCAGTACACCTCTGGCAGCAGGTGATGCCGTGAAAGTAATAAAAGGCCCCCTTGCCGGATTGGAGGGAGAACTGGTCATGATAGGAGGAAAAAGCAAAGTGGCAGTCCGGCTGGATATGCTGGGCTGCGCACATGTGGACATGCCGATAGGATACGTGGAAAAACTAAAAGTTAAAAATTAAAATGCATAAAAAACATAAGTCTCAATAACTTTCCATATATTTGCTGATGATAAGTGGAAAAATTATGAAGGATTCTCATAAAACATATATAAAATCATTTTCCTTACAAGGATTGTGGGGGTATAAAGAAGTGGAGTGGACAACCATCAATTCAGATGTAAATGTATTGGTTGGAATCAATGGCAGTGGAAAAACTACGCTCATGGATATCATGTATGCTTATTATACCAATGATGCAAAAGAACTAAAAAAATATCAATATCAAGATATTCAAAGCACCCCTCTCAGCACAGAAGTTTATCCGCTGGTATATCTCCGTACATTCGATACCCCTTTAGCCAATAAACGTAAATCAGGAAGTCCATTGATGGAAGAACTGAACAATGTGGTCTTTCAAAACAAGGAAGGCATCTCATTTTTCAATTATCGGATGAAAATGCTGGATTTTCGCGATAAAGCAAACGAGATACAACAAAATATAGATGAATTGTTTGGTATCATCAATGAATTATTCCAGGATACGGGTAAAACAATCAGTATTTCCAAAGGGAACAACAGTACATTGATATTCCACCAAAATGAGAATACACTCCATTTGGAGCAATTATCATCCGGCGAAAAACAATTACTGCTAATTTTGTTAAAAGTCTTCTTGCAGGAAAAGAAACCTGCCATCATTTTTATGGATGAACCGGAAATCTCATTGCATATCCGATGGCAAAGAGAAATTATCGACCGAATACGACAGATTAACCCTTCTTGTCAAATCATTATTGCTACCCATTCACCAAGTATGTTTGGAGCCGGCTGGGGAGATAAAGTTGTTTATATGGAAGATATAATAAAGTAAGCCATGCCGGAATCAGTATCTGCTTTTGAGATGCAAGCCGAATATTTTGCCAATATTCCCATTCTTGACAAAACATATAGAGCTTCCGTCCACTTGGAAAATGAAAAAGACGAGATGTTTTGGGACACCATGTTACAAGAATGCCGTCCCGGAAAGTACAACTACATTTATTTCAGTAAAAGTGAGTTAGGGAACGATTCAAAGGGGTGTAAGCAATGTTTAAAATACAAAAATCATCTTTCCCGTAATTTTTTTATCTGTATAGACAGCGATTTGAGGCATCTATCTCGGGAACAAGGGATAGACAGTGCTCATTTTATCTTGCAAACATATAGTTATTCATGGGAAAACCATTATTGTTACGCTGAAAAGTTAGAAAAATCATGGAAAAGCAAATGTCCGGAGAAAGCGCAGGGTTTCAGTTTTCTATATTTCATCAATGAATTTTCGTGTGCCACCTATACAAGTTTCCTGCATCTTCTGACAATGAGGAAACGAGGGTTCAAAGAAGACTTTTCTTTAAGGCGTTTTGATGAACCTATCCCACGACAATGCAACAATAAAGAATTAGCAGAAAACGGGAAAGGCATTCTTCGTAAAATAAAAACAGACAACTTCCCGTATGTCAATGTACAAGATAAAGTATACTTTCAACAGTTAGGTCTGAATGAAAAAAATACATATCTGCATATAAAAGGCCATACCATCTATACACTGATAAAATCAATAGGAGACTACTTTTGCCATCGCTCGAATATAAACTTTGAGAAAGATGTTATATTAGAAGGTCTGCAGACCATAGGATATTGGGAAATAGACAAAATACGGGAAGATATTACCGCAATGCTGGGTGATTAGTGATTATCCCCCCATATTCCCCCTTTGCATCAAAGCAAGGACAAGCCTTATGGATGGATGCACTGAGTTGCCGATGCCCTAAAATCCGGGCAAGGGGATAGTCCGTCTTCAACTGCCGGAGCAAGTCGAGCAAGGAACATTTCTGTGCATACGTACGTGTATCGGCGGGAGAACCTTCTTCGTTGAGCCCGCCTTCATAGCAAATGCCGATACTCTTGTCATTCCAACCGGTGGCATGAGCTCCAATCTGATGGACCGGACGACAAATATGCACCTCACCGTCACGGGTGATGTAGAAATGATAGCCGATATCGGCAAAGCCCCGTGCCAAATGACTGCGGCGAAGCGCCTCCACCGAAAAATGGCGGTCACAACGCGTAGCGCTGCAATGAACTACCAGGAGGCGTACCTCCCGATAGTTCTGATAGAAACTGCCTGCCTTCATCCGGCTAACGGTTGATGCAGGAAGTCAGACCAAACACTCCGGCCAATGTAGTGGCCACGGTAATAATCACTTTGAGGACAATGCCCCATACAGATTTTGATTTTGTTTTCTCACTCATAACAATTTGCAATTAAGGAATTAAATAATATGGTTATCTGGATTTTTAACATGCTAAAGCGCAGCCAATTAGCACATTAGCCTTCTATCCTAACGGATTTTCCCCCTGGTCTCCGTCCGAACCGCCTCCCGGGTTGCTGCCTCCACCGGCATCTTCACCCCCGCCAGTGGCTCCGGTCAGGTCCACGGTAGTCTTTCCGGCCTTCAGGGCTTTCACCACGGCACGGGCTGCACTTCGGGTTGCCACCAGATTGAATTCCGCCTCCTCCAGCAGCTCTCCAAAACGCTGGCCACAGGTCCAGTTCACATTCAGCCTACGGATATGGATGGCAGGATTGAACTCCTTGGCAGAAGCCGCGCCGATACTGTTGATGCTGATGTAGAAACTCCCCAGGTCGCCCAACTGGATTTTTTGTCCGGCCAGCAACTGCTCCCGCATGCAATCCACGGACATGGTGAGGATGGCAACGATATCCGAACGCTTGTACACGCAGCCATGACTGGCTATATGCTCGGCAAAGCGGTTGATGTCCATCACTTCCGAATACTGCGCACTTGCGTACGCTTTTTTGGCAACCGTCTTATCGGTAGGATTGCCACGCATCACGATACTGTAGTTAATCATAAATTAAAAATTATAAGTTAAAAATTAAAAGATAGGGAGACGATACTAATCCCAGGGGCTTACGATTACTAATCTTCGCGCGTCACGATTACTAATCTTCACCCTTCATCGTCTGACAGAACAAAGATACGACGTACCTCCGGGCAGAATAAGAGATGCGGTGAAGTGATATGAAGGGATGTGGGAAAATGTGAGATTAGGTAAGATTATACCGGGTTCCGGCAATGGGTATACAGAAAAAATTCCGTACATTTACAGTGTAATAACCAGTTAAAGCATTGTTTATGAAGTACGTTGAAGACTACGAAAATATCCCCGGCAAAGAGTGGCCCGTCCGCCCCTATTACAAACGTGAACTGGCAGAGGCATACGCCCCCACCATTTCACCGGCATCCGCACTCAACCGCTTGTCCAAATGGATGAAGCTGAATTTGGAACTGGACGAAGCCCTGCGGCATACCGGCTACAAAGGCTCCCAGAAAATATTCACCTCCCTGCAGGTGGAACTTATATTCAGGTATTTAGGAAAACCGTGAAAGAATCAATCCCCCACATAGCGCGCCATGGCGCATTGGTTGCGGTAGATTTCATCCCCTTTCAGCTCGACCACCCGATAACCACGACGGCCACCGGAACGGACAGCCTCATAGCCCTCCTGCTTCATCACCAGACCGAGGCGCGTGGGACTCAAGGGTTGCCGGATACCTATGTTGATATGTCCCAGTATCTGGGCATTGGTCAAGAACATACACTCCTCGCCCGGCATGGGGCGGCGATAGTACACCTGAACGAGCTCACGCTCCAGGCAGGGCACCTCAAAATAACGGTTATGAAGATTCACGGCATCAATCTCCTCCTGCTCAAACCAGTAGTGAAAGCCGCTCTTCCAGAGGGCATAGCCTTGCGCATACACTCCGGCATAGTCTATGGGATAATCGAAAGGACTGTCTATGGAATCCACCTCGAAGGGAAGCCAACGGCGGTTGCCACTGAGGTCGTTGAGGAAGGTGACGTTGTTGCTCGTGCCACAGAAGCTGGCAATATGCGGACGGCTCTCCTTGAAGTGTCCGTAGGCGGCACGCTCGTTCACGTCTGTCATGCCGGTGATGGCCTTCAACTGGCTGACCTGGGCAGAGGTCATCTCCTCCAGCTCTTCAAGGCATACCAGTGCAAACTCGGTCAGCGTAAAAAGGTCGTCCTTGCTGACGCGCCGGCTGTTGCTTTTCACATAAAAATAACGCTGAAGTTCGACAGGAAGCAGACGCTGCATCCAGGTAGTCTTGTAGATGCCCTGCTTACCGATGAAGACCAGAATCTCATGATTCACCACCTTAGTATCGAGCAGCGAAGCAATGGTGGCCACCAGCCACTTCTTGAAGTAGATGCCGAAAAGCTTCTGGTCGTCCTTCACATGTACGCCGGCAGCCAGACGAGCAATAGGGTCAGTAGTACCGTCCCAAGCAGGCAGCCCCTCCAGATAGGCTACAAAGGGATTGAAAAGCGGTGTGTACTCCGAATCGAGCACGGAACGTATGTCCGCAATGCGGGCAAGCATCCCTGCCTTGTTCATGCGGCTCCACAACGTGTTGACGTAGCGGTCGGTCAGCTCCGCATACTCCTCTCCGCAGTCGGTCATCAGGACTTCGAACTTGCCACTCACCGTATTTTTGCGGAACTTCGCCTGTTCGGAAAGGAACTGCTCGATATCTGCCACCGTGGCAAACTTTTCATCGCCCTCTCCCCTGCGGACAAGGGAGCGGGTGCCATGCTCCCCGGTATTCGCGTAGCAGGAGCCGATGACAGTTGCCACATCCCCGTCATAGTCAGGAAAGTGCTCCGCTGCCCAAGCGGCGGCTGTCTTCCGGGCCACTCCGTACTGGTTGAGCAGATACCCCATGCGCATCACATATTCGTTATGATGATGTTCACAATAACTCACTCCCTCCTCTTCCAGCAGGCGTTCGGCAGCTTTCACCACCTTCTCCAAACGTTTGTTGCGCTTTGTCGGCACAGCTTCGGAAGCGCTATCCTGCGGTTGGGGAGCAATCGGACTATCTTGCAAAACAAAAGAAGCGGCACTGGGATTGTAATATACATGAGGGTCGGAAGCCAGTCCACTGATACGGGTAGCATTCTTGCACTGCCCGTCGCTTTCGAAGCCCACCAGGCAGGAATAGTAGTCGTTGACTTGATTGAAATACTTGGCGTATTGCCGGAAGGCTTTTCCCTTTTCCGCTCCGTTCAGGTCATCGATGCGGCAGATGATACGGATGCCATGACCGCTGATAGTGGTGTAGGCCATCAATGTATACTTGTCGGCACAAATCAATGTCAGTGTGGCAGCCATCCGCTCGGGAGCGATATGGTCCAGGTCGACCAAGGTATAGCCGGTCCAGGCACAGATATGTTCGCGGGTCTTCCCACCTTCAAAGCAGACGGCAACAGCGAAGCAGGGACAGCCGGACTTCTCGCGGTCGGCATCCCTACGCAGGTCTTGCTGCAAGTAGTAGCGATGTTTCTCGGTGCGGTCTCGCAGGGCAGCGTCGCATTTAATGATGTTGACTATTTCTTCAAGAGAAGTTTCTACTGATTCTGTGTCCGAATAGCCTCTGAAAAGGCTGATATTGCGGTGTTCCATAATTTACTGATTTTTGTTTATGTTTAAAATTACGACGCGAAGGAACGCATAAGTGCCCAGATACACAAGTCCGGTCGTTTCCACTACATGGAAATGATTTCGCTTGTTTTTATTATTGTTTAACAATTAAAAGAGTCAACATGACAAAGAAAGAGCCGGTGACACCGGCATTCGGAGCCTTTCTGAGCAAATGCCAGAAAGAACAGCTCGTTAACGGCAGACATCTGACCAACGAGACCATCGCCCAAGCAACGATGATGAGTACCAGAACCTACAACCTTTTAAAAAAGGGCTGAGCAACAACATCAACCAGATACATGCCATAACGCATTTCTGGAGGTCGTTCCCGAAAACAGACCAAGAAAGGGAGAGTTTTGAGAAAGAGGTGGCAGATTGCCTGGAGAGTGATTTGAGGAACTACAGAATCCATACCGGAGTCCTGAAGCCTTAACTTCACTTGCAACCTTGACACTTGTGGCACCCTTTTTCCAATACTCCCTATTAGGCTAATATTTATCACACACAAACGATACAGGTCTGTGCATATTGATAATTTGTCTCGCGCGCGTAACGGGTATTTATGTTTAAGGGGTGACACAGGTGTCATTTCGGCTTACCACTGATTACATAAATTGACAGAAATTGAAAAGAAAAATTACCTACAAGAATCTGTGAATTTTATGGTATAGATATTAGAGAAAGTAAGCAGCTATTCCATATAAAATATAATCATGATTATGAAACAATATAATATTGCCGTTGCAGGTACCGGCTATGTAGGTCTGAGTATTGCAACTTTGCTTGCACAGCACAACCATGTCACTGCTGTCGATATAATCCCTAATAAAGTAGAACTTATCAACAACAAGAAATCACCCATTCAGGATGAATATATAGAGAAGTATTTGGCAGAAAAGGAGCTTGACCTAACTGCTACTCTGGACGGCAAGGCAGCCTACAAAGATGCGGACTACGTCGTTATTGCCGCTCCTACCAACTACGACCCGGTGAAGAACTTCTTCGACACCCATCATATCGAAGATGTGATAGACCTCGTCATCAGCGTAAATCCGGATGCGGTAATGATCATCAAATCAACCATCCCCGTGGGGTATACCCGTTCACTCTATATAAAATATGCACAACAATTCCTTCACAATCCGGAACTGGAAGGCAAGAAATTCAACCTGCTCTTTTCTCCGGAATTTTTGCGTGAGAGTAAAGCACTTTACGATAACCTTTATCCTTCTCGCATCATAGTAGGTTATCCTAAAATTATTGAAGGAACAGAATTTACAGAAGAAAATACAGCTATAAATGCCATCAGCAATCCCAATGCGGAAGAATATGCCAAAATTTTCGCAGCATTGCTCCAACAAGGTGCTGTTAAAGAGAACATAGATACCCTATTTATGGGTATGAAAGAAGCCGAAGCCGTAAAACTTTTCGCCAATACCTACCTTGCCCTGCGTGTCAGCTATTTCAACGAACTCGACACGTATGCCGAAATGAAAGGGCTTGATACCGCAGCCATCATCAACGGAGTATGTCTCGACCCACGTATCGGCACACACTACAACAACCCCTCTTTCGGTTACGGCGGCTATTGTTTACCTAAAGATACAAAGCAACTCCTTGCCAATTACGACCGCGTCCCCCAAAACATGATGACCGCCATTGTGGAAAGCAATCGCACACGCAAGGATTTCATTGCTGACCGTGTATTGCAGAAAGCCGGTTACTATAGTTATGCAGAAGGTAATTATGATGTTGCAAAAGAAAAGCAAGTTGTAATTGGCGTATATCGCTTGACGATGAAGTCCAATTCGGATAATTTCCGACAATCATCCATTCAAGGTGTAATGAAACGGATAAAGGCAAAAGGGGCAGAGATTATCATCTACGAACCGACACTGGAAGATGGAAGCACGTTCTTCGGCAACCGGGTGGTGAATAATCTGGACAAGTTCAAGAAGCAGAGCCATGCGATAATAGCCAATCGATATGATGCTTGTTTGGAGGATGTGAAGGAGAAGATTTATACGAGGGATATTTTCAGGAGGGACTGAGTAAAATCAATTGAATTTTTAGCCATACTCATTTTTAGGACACTCTAAAGAGCCCTTTCAAAGAAGGATACCCTAAATTGAGTACTTACAATCTAAATAGAAATCTTGGGATAATGAAAGCATCTTTAAGGAGCAGTGCCGTTTCCGGAATGTTATGGACAGCTATGGAACGGTTTGGTCACCAATTTCTTAGATTAATAATCGGAATAATAATCGCCCGTATTCTTGAACCGTCAATGTTTGGGATTGTGGGCATGACCGTTATATTTACCGATTTGGCGCAATCAATTCTCGACAGTGGTTTTGGCAGCGCATTGATTCAAAAAAAAGATAGGAATGAGGTCGATTATTCAACTTGTTTTTATTTTAATGTAATTGTTGGATTGTTTTTGTATGCAATATTGTTTATAGCGGCACCACATATTGCCGTTTTTTATCATACAGCTGAGCTTACAGATGTAATCAAGGTTATTTCGTTAGGTTTTGTATTTAATTCTCTAATTATTTCGCAAAACGCCAAGCTGTCTGTAGAACTTAAATTTAAAGCCTCTTCAATTATAAATATCACTTCATATCTCATTTCCGGAATCATAGGGATTGTCTTGGCTTATGTTGGATTTGGAGTTTGGTCGCTTGTATTCCAACAAGTCTCAGCCTGTTTGCTAAGAGTCTTATTCGTTGAAATATATACAAGATGGATACCAATGTTTGTTTTCTCAAGGAAGTCTTTCCACTATCTGTTTAATTTTGGGAGCAAGGTATTAGTGTCCGGATTTTTATTTAGTATTTATAATAATCTATATACATTGGTTATTGGTCGTGTTTTTACTCCAACGGAAGTGGGACACTACAATCGTGCTAATCAATTCGCTGATTTACCGTCCAGTACATTGATAAGTGTTGTGATGAAAGTTGCATATCCATTAATGTGCAAAGTACAAGATGATACAAACCGTTTACGACGAAGCTATCAAAAAATTCTGCGGCTTCCTATATATATTATTCATCCCATTTTAGTAGGACTAATTGTGCTCGCAGAACCTTTTATTGTTCTATTGATAGGTGAAAAATGGATTTTTTGTGTTCCTTTATTACAAGTATTAGCATTTGGCTATATGTTTGATCCGTTGACTCGTGTTAATTTGAATATTTTGTATGTAAAAGGACGAACTGACCTTATATTAAAATTGGACATAGTTAATCGTATAATAGGTTTGTCTATTTTATTTACGACAATTCCCTTTGGTCTTTGGTGGTTGTGCTTTGGCCGTGCTTTTTACGGCTTAATAGCCTATAGTGTTAACTGTTATTATACAGGCAAATTTATTCAATTAGGCTTTTGGGAACAAATGAAGTGTATTATTCCTCTGCTTGCAAAAGCATGGGCTATGGGATTGTTATGTTCAATACCTATGTTCTTAACTTCAAATTATTATTATCAGTTCATTTTAGGTAGTTTTATTGGCATAATTAGTTATATAGGCATATCTATTCTTACAAATGATGAAAATTATAATGACCTCATTGAAATAGTAAAATCAAAAAGGTCTATTGGTATGGCTGAAAAAACACCTAAATAAAAAAAGGTTGATGATAATTTAAAAAGTAAAAGAATAGTATTTGATGGAAAAAATATCAGTAATCGTACCTATTTATAAGGCTGAGAAGTTTATTGAGCGTACAGTGCGTTCGGTTATTTCTCAAACATATACTCATTGGGAATTAATTTTAGTGATTGACGGCAGCCCCGATGATTCGGTGGTTGTTTGCCGGAAAATGGCAGAACAAGATAGGCGTATCATCGTGGTGGAGCAAGAAAATCGCGGTGCTCACGGGGCAAGATTAACTGGCTTGCACCATAGCGATGGAGCGTATGTCGCTTTTCTTGACTCAGATGATTTGCTTCCTCCTTATTCTTTGGAAGTAATGGCTGCTGAAATTGGCAATGGCTGCGACATAGTGAAAGGTGTGGTATGCGTTAATAACGCTACGCCTCGCAAAGGGAAGAATGAGTATCAGACTAAATCTTTGACCTCAAAAGAGTTTATAGAGCAAATTTTTTTAGGAGATCTTGATGCATATATGTGCGGTTCTTTATTTTGTAGAAACCTATTAGACGATTATATATTTAATTTGTGCATTAAAAACAAGCTTACAATCGGTGAAGATTTTACTACGAATCTGTATATTGGTAAGCATATATCTCAAGCTAAAATAATAAATGAATGCACATATGTTTATTGCGAGAATCCTAATGGAGTGATGAATACAATATCAATGTCTGATGAATATGGACTTCGGATAGGTAAGATTAATCGTATGATTTTAGGGGATGACCCTCAATGGAACTATGCAAAATTGCTAAAAAAAGCAACGTGTGTAAGCAACTTCTTTAACCCGTCACGATCTTTTCAACACGAAGAGTATCAAGCTTTAAAAACATTTATAGCTACTTATGGGAAGGAACCTTTGTATCGATATATAGACAGACGATTTCTTTGGTTTTGCCAATATAAATTTATTTATCGGATATATTCATGGTGCTATAGAAAAGCTAAGGGCTTGAAAAAAGGAAAGAAAAAAACTATTAAATGAAAACGATAATAAGTTCTGCCACTAAAACTAGAGATAACAGTATTGATATACTACGTAGCTTTGCTCTAATTGCCATTATTCTTATACATTGTCATCCTGATAGTAATTTTGTATGTCAGTTGACAGAATTTAATGTACCTATGATGGTTTTCCTTTCAGGAGTGTCATATGCATTAAGTTCTAAAAACGAATCTTATGGTTCTTATTGCTGGAAGCGCTTCAAGCGTCTGATACTTCCTGCGTGGATATTCATATGGGGATATGGGTGCGTTCTGTCATTTCTTTCATCCAATTTTATGGCCAAATTCCTGCTTTTCAATAGCATCTTCTATACTTATTGGTTTGTTTGGATAATAAGGGTATTTTTTCTGATTGCTTTATTGGCACCTTTATTTAAAAAATATATTAATTTCATCAACAGTTCTAAGAAAATAGCCACACAATTAACACTTGTTTACGTTTGCTATGAAATAACGCTTAGGTATATCAATACAGATTTTCTTCTGTGGAATATTTTTGCGCAAATAATACCCTATTCCATATTTTTCATATTAGGCATGGTTACTGTTAAAACGGGGGGGGGTAAAAATATATTACACAATACAACGATCTGGATTGTTGATATTTACCATTATTGCATTTTACTATTATTCTACTTCGCACCAATTCATTGTGACAAGTGCATATAAATATCCTCCTCAAATATATTATTCCTCATTCGCTATTGCAATAATTAGCATATTATGGATGAGAAGAAAATCTATAGAACGAAAAATAAATGGCATGTTAGAGGGTAAAGTAAGCACTTTTTTTAAATACATTGGCTCACATACTATTTGGATATATTTTTGGCATATTCCGTTTGTGGAATTTTTTACATATACAAACAGTGACATGCATTATATGGCTAAGTTTGCTATCGCTATGAGCGCAGCGTTTCTCATAGTTTTTTTGCAAGAGCAATTGATACGCAACTTGAACACTACGAATGGCAGGATTCAAAAATGGCTCAATATTCTATTTATAGGTTGATTAGTTTAGCGTAAATTTACAATAATAAAGAAAGATGAAGTTACAGAATATGCCCCAAAAGGTCAGAAGGGAATATCGTTATTACATCAAGAAGTTTTACTCAATATATAATCCTTAAAAGCTGGCGGATTATTTGTATTATGAAATTTTTCATAAACATATTAATTGGACACAATCCTTGTTCATGACAAGATGAACATTGATAAAAAACACATTAATCATATACTCAAAAAAAACTACACCGGAAATTCGGTAAAATGACAGCAAAACCTCATTATCTGAATATTAAACCATTAATTATTGCAGAAAAATATTACCCCCAAGAGAGAGGGAGTTGAATCTATTCTCTTTAAAATGGGAAAATTTAGACCGATACATATCGCCTGATTACAAGAATAATCATATGGTACCACAGCCTTCAAAGCTCGCTGATATGATAGAATACGCACGCAAACTTTCTGAACCTTTCAAGGTCGTTAGAGTTGATTTCTATAAAATAGACGGGCATGTGTATTTTGGAGAATTAACCTTCACATCAACTGCCGGACGTATGACATACTTCACGAAGAAGTTCCTTATCTTGATGGTTCAAAAAGTAAAAATATAAATTAAAATGCACACACCCAAACTAACAGTGGTAGTTCCATGCTGGAATTGCGAAAAATACATCGCGCAACTATTAAATTGTATCTTGAACCAGAGTTTTCAAGATTGGCGTCTTTTGCTAATTGACGATCATTCCACGGACAACACGGCAGTAGTTGTCAAAGGTTTTAGTAAAAAAGACCAACGTATTGCATATCATTTAAGGAATCGCCTGCCCAAAGGTGCGCAAACGTGCAGAAACATGGGGCTGAGTTTAGCGAGCGATTCTGAATATGTTATCTTTTTCGATGCCGATGATCTTATCGCTCCTTATTGTTTTGAGCAAAGGGTTTCTTACATGGATTTACATAAAGACTTAGACTTTGCCATTTTCCCGGCTCTTATGGTTTGCGAAGACCATAAGTATCACTATGTTTATGGCTACCAGCTGTTTGATGACACCTTAAAGGCTTTATTAAATTGGACTTTGCCGATGGTAGGATGGACTAATATTTATAGGGTGTTGTCATATAAAGAGCGAAAACTCGAATGGGATGAAAATTTACTTTCCATGCAAGATTCCGACTTTAACATACAGGCATTGTTGAAAGGATGTAAATACGCTTACGCTGATACTAAGCCGGATTATTTTTATCGTATTTTTAAAACTAACGGCAGTATTAGCAGTAAGATCAGCAGCAAGCAGCACTTGAAAAGTCATCTTCATCTGATAAAAAAAATATTATTATCATTAGATGTCGGGCAATTGGAAAAATACGACAAAGATCTTGAATGCTATTTATTGAAATTTATACGCATTTTCGCAACTGATGTAACTACTATGAAAGCCTTCGTAAATATTCCATGGATCAAGGTTCGCAAATGGTATGCGATAAGAGCACTTGCCTGTGCTTATATCTCGCCCAAAGCTATAAAGTTGCTTTTCCCGAAGATTAAAAGACTCAATGCAAGAAATATGCAAAAATGGGAATTATTGATGAACGAAAAATACATGGACATAAAGAGTTACGATAAACTGTATGGTTTTCAAGAATGAACATAACCCTACATTCTCTATTATAAAGGGAATTGCTATCATCAGCGTAGTGATAGGGCATTGCGTAAACTCGTCGTTTTGGGAAATTTTTGTCAACCAATATCATTTGGCTATATTCTTCTTTATAGCCGGATATTTCTTTAAACCTTAATTCCGCAACACTATTATAAAATATTTTTT
>NZ_QTLM01000021.1:0-64282 GCF_003602695.1 Bacteroides sp. AM07-18 | reverse complement strand
ATTTCAAAGAACGACTATGATTTTTTAGTGGACACTAATGAATACACATAAGAAAAAATACAAGAGTCAATGTCAGACTATAAATAATGAATAGGGCATTCCAACGTTTGAACTGCCCTATTCACTATTCAAATACTTGATTTTATTTAATCGTCACCATCGTCGCCCCAAATCCATACTCCTGGAACGAAGCATCCTGATGGCGGCAGTCAGGATATTTACGTTTCAGCTCGTCCAGCAAGGCTTTACGCAGCACTCCATCTCCCTTGCCGTGAATAAAGACGATGCGTTGTTCGCGCCTTTTTTTGTATTGTTCCATCACTTCACGAAACTTATCCAGCTGGTAATTCAATATTTCGCTGTTGCTCATACCGCAGGTGTCATCCAGCAACTCGCCGATATGCAGGTCAATCTCGACAATCCCATTCTTGCCGCCACGCTTGATGACCGTCTGCGGTTTGGACGGAGTATCTGCCGTTTTTTTCTGTATCAAAGCCTCCTTCAGTTCCTCTGCCGAAACATACACCTGCTTGACAGGCTGGTCATTCCGGACAATATCATACACCAAGGCCGGTGTTTCAAAGAAAACCGTCTGCTGGAATGTATGCAGTTTATAGAATTTTACCATATCTATGCGGACTTCCACACTGACAGCCGGTTTCATTGTGAACGCACGGTTATCTTTGAATGCCACCAGCTGTACCATCACACGTTCACGGTCGTTCAACTCGGACTTTTCGAACTCCTCCAGCAGAAGTTTCGTATTCGGCTCTATCAAACCATGCGAACGGGCTGTCCAGGACTTTCCTTCGGCACTCGAATAGGTATAATACATATAATAATTACTATCGTTCACCAAATATGTCTCGAAAGGTGTAGTGCTGACAGCCTTGATATCCTCCGGAACAAAAGCCAGAAAAACATTCAGGATATCTCCGCCTTTCATCTCGGGCTGACGATAAACAGATATCTGCGGTTTCTCCAAACGGACCGATTGAGGCTCCGAAACCTGAGACTCCATAGCAGACGGCCTTGCCGCAGTAGCGGCCGTGCGCAATTGTTGCTCTTCTTCCCGCTTCTTCTTGGCAGCCGCTTTGGCTGCCGGAGTGGGGATATTATAATCATCGGTCTCTATCACCACACATTCGTTTATGGGCATCGGTATGTCAAAACCGTCGGCATCTTCCACCAACACGATGTTTTTCCCTTGAAATCCTGTCACAACACCGCCCCCAACTTCGCTGAGGAAACGAACTTTATCTCCTATCTTCATAGTAACTTATCTTTTAGTTTGTCTTTTCCTACTTTCTTCCTGCAAAGTTAGGAATTATTTCCCTTATTCTTCAAATCTTCCCAAATATCCGTACCTTTGCAGCCGATATAATAAAGAGAAAGCCATCATGAAAGAAGACCCCAGACATATCAGAATCAGCGAATTCAACTACCCGTTGCCGGACGAACGCATTGCAAAGTTCCCATTGTCCGTACGTGACCAGTCCAAACTGTTATTGTATCGCCACGGAGAAGTTTCAGAAGACAGATTCACTTCACTGCCGGAGTATCTGCCATCGGGAAGCCTGATGATATTCAACAATACCAAAGTCATCCAAGCACGCCTGCATTTCCGGAAAGAAACGGGAGCACTGATTGAAGTATTCTGCCTGGAACCCATACAGCCGAACGACTACGCCCTCAACTTCCAGCAAACCGAGCATGCCGCCTGGCTCTGCATGGTCGGCAACCTGAAAAAATGGAAGGAAGGCATGCTGAGACGTGAGATGACCGTGAAAGGCAAGTCACTCACCCTGACCGCCGAACGGGGTGAATGCCACGGAACCAGCCATTGGATAAACTTCCGCTGGAATAATCCGGAAGTGACTTTTGCCGACATTCTCGAGGTCTTCGGTGAATTGCCCATCCCCCCCTACTTGAACCGGGAGACCCAGGAAAGTGACAAGGAGACTTACCAGACTGTCTACTCCAAAATCAAAGGTTCGGTGGCTGCCCCTACAGCGGGACTGCATTTCACCCCACGCGTATTGGACGCATTGCGCAATAAAGGAGTAGAATTGGAAGAGCTGACACTCCATGTGGGAGCCGGAACCTTCAAACCGGTGAAAAGTGAAGAAATAGAAGGGCACGAAATGCATACGGAATACATCTCTGTCTCGCGCAACACATTGGAAAAACTCATAGTACACGGCGGCAAGGCAGTGGCCGTAGGAACAACTTCAGTGCGCACATTGGAAAGCCTTTATCACATCGGAGTCACTTTACTGAATAATCCAGAAGCCACAGAGGAAGACTTGCACGTCCACCAATGGCAACCTTATGAAATGTCTGCCAAGGCCACCGCCACCTCTGCAGTAGAAGCCCTGCAAGCCATTGCTGCCTACCTGGACAGACATAGCATGGAGGCTCTGCATACCAGCACTCAAATCATTATCGCTCCGGGATATGAATACAAAATCGTGAAGGCTATGGTGACTAATTTCCACCAACCGCAAAGTACCTTGCTGCTGCTCGTATCAGCTTTCGTACACGGTGATTGGCCGAAGATTTACAACTATGCACTGGCACATGATTTCCGCTTCCTGAGCTATGGAGATTCATCATTATTAATACCCTAAGCACAATGAACCACGATAACAATCAAGAGATGTTCCCCCTTGTCGACGAACAAGGCAACATCACAGGTGCCGCCACCCGTGGCGAATGCCATAACGGTAGCAAACTGCTTCATCCGGTAATCCATCTTCATGTATTCAATTCCAAAGGTGAGTTGTATCTACAGAAACGTCCCGAATGGAAAGACATACAACCGGGGAAGTGGGACACCTCCGTAGGCGGACACGTCGATTTAGGTGAAAGTGTAGAGATGGCGCTAAAACGCGAAGTACGCGAAGAGCTCGGCATTACCGACTTTATTCCCGAAACCGTCATGCATTACGTCTTCGAGTCTGCCCGCGAAAAGGAACTGGTCTTCGTACACAAAACTGTCTACGACGGTGAAATACATCCCAGTGACGAGCTGGACGGAGGACGTTTTTGGAGCCCCGATGAAATCAAGGCAAATATCGGCAAAGGTGTATTCACCCCGAATTTTGAAGGAGAGATAGGAAAGGTCATCAACTTGTAGTGGAAGCTGCTTTCTATCAGTTCGCAAAATATTCCTTCATCTTTCTCCTGACCCGTGGAGCAAGTAACAGCAGTGACGTCATCGTAGGCAATGCCATCAAGGCAAAAGCCAAATCCATGATGGCAACCACTGCTCCCAACGGAATCATGGCAGCCACAACAATCATCACCAAATAGAAGTAGTTATAATACTTGGCATTCTCCGCACCAAACAAGAAGTTGGTGCACTTCAGTCCATAATACGAATAAGAGAACATGGTAGAAAAGGCAAAGAAAAAGACCATCACCATCAACAGATAATGCCCATAGCCGGGAAGGAGCTGCTCAAAAGAATTCAAAGCAATATAAAGGCCTTTTATGCCTCCTTCCGACGCATAGTTTCCAGCTATAAGAATAGGGAAGGCCGTCAATGTACAAACAAGCCCCGAGTCGATGGCCGGTCCAATCATGGCTACCAGCCCCTCACGAATGGGATTGTCATTACGGGAGGCGCCATGCATCATAGAGGCCGTACCTACACCTGCTTCATTGACGTAGGCAGCACGGCGGGCACCAGTCAGTGCAGTTCCCAAAATTCCACCGATACCGGCTTCCAGGCTGAAGGCAGACTGGAAAATGGAAGCCAACACTCCCGGCAACTTATCAAAATTCAAACAAAGAATAACGAAGACAAGCAGCATATAGCAAGTAACCATCACCGGCACTATTTTAGCCGAGATAACCGAAATGCGCCGGATGCCACCGATAATGACCGCCCCTACCACCAGGCTAATGACAATACCCATCACAAAACGCAGACCGAGTGTATTCTCTATTCCTGCCGGAGTAGTAAATACCGTAGTGACAGACTCGACCAACTGATTGGCTTGCATTACACACAACGTACCTATCAACCCCACCACCGCAAAGAAATAAGCAAACGGTTTCCAGCGTTCGCCCAACCCATGAAGAATGATATACATCGTCCCCCCTTGCGGTTCTCCGGCAGAATCGTGTCCTTTGTACATAATGGCAAGAGCCCCTTCAAAGAATTTGGTGGACATACCCACAACGGCACTTACCCACATCCAGAAAATGGCTCCGGGACCTCCTACTGTAATAGCGATAGCCACCCCCGCAATATTCCCCATACCCACTGTTGACGCTATGGCGCTCATCAAGGCCTGGAAAGAACTGATTTGTCCTTCGCCCGCCACTTCCGATTTATAGCGCAAGGCCTTTATCGAATATCCGATGCGGCAGAGGGACACAGCTCCGGAATAAAAGAACAAGAAAAGTCCTCCCCCTATCAGAAGGATAAATAAGGGATACCCGCAGACAAAGTCACTGACAGTGGTTATTGCTGAGCCTATAGAATCTAAAATACCATTCATAGTAGTAGTTTGATGGAGGAGTTCATGGGAAGGTTTAAAAAAAGTCCCACTTCTCTTTCACGGGAAAGTGGGACATTCATTATAACATTTCGTTCGGCCTTATTTAGCCAGGTCTTCAATCACCTTCATAATCTGCTGGCCGATTTCCTCGGCAGCCTCCGGTGTGGCAGCCTCACTATAGACACGGATAATCGGTTCCGTATTGCTCTTACGCAGATGAACCCATTTGTCGGGGAAGTCAATCTTCACACCGTCTATATCATTGATTTCTTCATTCTTATACAGCTCCTTCACCTTGGCAAGAATAGCATCTACATCTGTTTCAGGAGTCAAGTCTACACGATTCTTTGCCATGAAGTATGCAGGATAGGATGCACGGAGTTCGCTCACCTTCTTACCTTCGTGTGCCAGATGGCTCAAGAACAAGGCAATACCTACCAAGGCATCACGTCCATAGTGGCTGGCCGGATAAATTACCCCACCGTTTCCTTCGCCACCGAT
This sequence comes from Bacteroides sp. AM07-18, assembly GCF_003602695.1. Taxonomy (NCBI): domain Bacteria; kingdom Pseudomonadati; phylum Bacteroidota; class Bacteroidia; order Bacteroidales; family Bacteroidaceae; genus Bacteroides; species Bacteroides sp. AM07-18. The sequence goes on along the minus strand of NZ_QTLM01000021.1, from coordinate 59,270 downwards.
AACGGCACCTACTTCCTTCATTTTGGTAGTTACATTCACTTCACCTACGGCAGAAGCGTAATATTCTTGCCCATACTTGCGAGTTACATCGCGCAAGGCACGGGTCGAACTCAAATTGGATACCGTATTGCCCGGAGTATGTTTCAATACGTAGTCGGCAACAGTAACCAGTGTATATTCTTCACCGTACATCTTGCCGTCTTCGCAAATCATTGCCAGGCGGTCTACATCAGGGTCTACAACAAATGCAACATCTGCCTTCCCCCCTTTCATCAGGTTCATGATGTCACCCAAGTTCTTTTCCAAAGGCTCGGGATTATGCTGGAAGTTACCGGTCGGTTCGCAATAGAGCTTCTCTACGTGCTGAACGCCAAGTTGTTCAAGTAGTTGCGGCAGAATAATACCACCTACAGAGTTTACACAATCGATGGCTACACGGAAGTTTGCCTTTCGGATAGCTGCCACATCTACGAGGTCAAGTGCCAATACGCTGTCGATGTGTTTCTGGTTGTAGCTTAAATCCTGACGGTACGAGCCAAGTTGGTCCACTTCGGCATAGTCGAATTCTTCGGCGGCGGCAATGCGGAGTACTTCCTGGCCTTCGGCAGCGTTCAGAAATTCACCCTTTTCATTCAGCAGTTTCAACGCATTCCACTGCTTGGGATTATGTGAGGCAGTCAGAATAATACCTCCACTGGCACCTTCCATGGTTACAGCCAGCTCGGTAGTCGGAGTAGAAGCCAAATCAATATCCACTACATCCCAGCCCATACCCATCAAGGTACCGACTACTACGTTCTTGACCATCTCGCCAGAGATGCGGGCATCACGCCCTACCACGATTTTGTTACTTTTTACAGTACACGTCTTACGAATCAGGGTAGCATAAGCTGAAGTGAACTTCACAATGTCGAGCGGATTCAATCCCTCGCCAGCACTACCGCCAATTGTTCCGCGGATTCCAGAAATAGATTTGATTAGAGTCATAGGTTAATGATTTAAAATTTATCGGTTAGTTCCAAATTTGGAGTTTATGTAAATCGTAATAATAAGGATGAACGTCCCGCATAGCATCCGACTGTCCCATCTTGGAAGGAACAATCAGCTTCACATGTGCTCCGTTACGAATATAATTCAACGCAACCAGCCAGCCAGCAGGTACAGACGAACCATGATATATAAGCATATAGCCTTGAGTGAAAAGTCCGGCAATAGACGAAGAAGTAACAGAATATCTAAACTCATCCACAACAGTCGGACTATTCATATTGGTTATATACGATTTCACCCCTCCAACAGCTATCAACCCTTGTTCTTCAAAGCGCACCAAAATCAAATCATTCGGTTTAACTGTATCTGCAGGATTCGTCGAACCTTTATCCACAATCTGCATATACACCCCGCTTGCCAGCTGCACATACTCATTCCTGCTTACATCCGTTGTCGAATCTTGCGCATAGAATTCACTTTGAGAAATAACGACAATGCTACTATCTTTGATAAATGCTTTGATGGCATCTTTTTCTTCCTCAAGCATTTCGGCATAAGTTTTAGAATTATCGCATGCCTGGAAGGCTAAACAAACTGCAAGTAAGGCAAAAAAGAATAAAGTAAGTTTCTTCATTTCTGTTATTTAGTAATTTCGTACAAAAGTATCTGATTTCCTTGAAAGTTGAAAGCTGCGGATAGAAAGTTCGTAACTTTTAACCTTTACAACTGAACTTTTTTTATCCTTTGGCATTCAGCAGCGGTTTGTATTTCTCCAAAGCCTGCTGAAAGACCTTGCGGGCCTCATCCATCGTTCCATAAAATTCACCGCCGGAAGCATTCAAATGACCGCCGCCGCCAAAGAACTCGGCAGCCAGCTGATTGCAGGGGAATGTACCGACCGAACGTAAAGAAATCTTTATCATCGGCTTCTCCGTATCTTCACGCAGGAAGCAAGAGAAAATCACCCCTTTGATGCTTAAAGGAATGTTCACAAACCCCTCACTATCTCCACGCACATAGTCGAACTGGCTTTGTTCGGCTTTAGTCAGAGAAATTAAGGCTGCATGATAGTCCGGATAGACCTTCATTTGTGACAAGACATATCCCATTAGGCGCAAACGGCTTTCTGAATAAGTATTGAACACCTTGCGGTAAATCTCGTCCTTGTCAATACCTTTCGACAACAGTTCGCTGATGATGAAATAGATTTCCCGGTTATTGGAATTATAGGTGAACCCGCCGGTATCCGTCATCATACCCGTATAGATGCACTCCGCTCCTTCCCTTGAAATGTCACTGAAATAGCCCATACGGCAAATCAGGCGGAAAACCAGTTCCGAAGTGGAAGATATCTCCGGATGGGAAATGATAATCTTGCAGAAATCCTCCGGATGGAGATGATGGTCTATCAGTATTTTTCTTGCCGGGGATGCAAGAACAGCGTCACCCATGGCATCTATACGATGGATAGCATTAAAGTCCAGACAACAAATGACATCCGCCTCGGCAATCAGCTTGTCAGCGAACTCCTTGTAGCGGTCGTACAGAAGGACGTCCTTGCTCCCGGGCATCCATTTCAAGAAGTCGGGAAAGGCGTTCGGCACAATAACATTCGCCGTCTTTCCCTGCGAGCTGAAGAAGTGCCACAAGCCCAGAGAAGAGCCGATGGCGTCCCCGTCGGGACCCACATGCGAAACGATTACTATCTTGTCTGCACGGTCAAACCATTTGGTGAAATGGTCTATCTTGGATTGTTCTATTACTTTGGTCAACATATTTTTATTTACTATTTGACGATTGACTATTTACTATTTGGCGTTTATAACAAATTGAAGGGGCAAAAGTACGAAAAGTTTGTGATTTATAACAATATGCGGTAAGAACCTTTTTGAGAAAGAAGAAGATAGGGAATACCTAAGCGAACGCAATCATTGGCAATCTTATTCTGATAATAGTCTGAAAGAGAAGCGTCAAGCACCACCATGCCCATGGAAAAGAGCGAAGTAAGTTCCTCTATCCCACCTTGATACCCCTTGGAGACATACAGATAATCAACTGAAAGGGGATGGGAAGAGTTCTTGTTTCTCCAACGGTTGTCGGAAAGAAGACAGATGCGCTTACCGGCGTAAGAGACAATCTGGTAACGCATGGATAAGCCGGAAGTGGTATAATCTCCGGCAACCAGTCGGGGAGTCTCCAGACGCAGGCGGTTCCAATGCGGAGAAAGGGCACGGCACAGACGCGGCATATCCGGCAAGCTATCGGCACATGCCAACCAAGAATGACGGTTGTCTGCCATGCAATGGACAACGGGACAACCTCTCACGCTATAAAAAGCAATCCCCTGCCGGGGAGCATTGGACATGATGGAAAGGGAATGCCAGGAAACCACTGCCAACAATGCCAGCAACGCAAAGCAGACTCTACGTACCGTAAGGCGTAGAAAGCCATAATATGCCATCCCCAAGAACAGATAGACGAGCAAAACACCCCATATATCCAGCCAAATATCATCAACAGCAGCGCCGGGAAGATGCTCTATCCAGCGGAGCACTTCATTCTGGACATGTACCAATGCCTCTACTACCCTTGCAAACAGATGTTGTACAAAAGGCAGCGGCGTAAGCATCAACAGAAAGACAGCCGAATACAGAACGAGCGACACCATGGGAATTACCCAAAGATTAGTCAACAGAAAATGAGTGGAAAAACGGGAGAAATAGAAAATGACCAAAGGGGCCGTACCCAGCTGAGCCGCCACAGACACTGTCATAAGTCCCCACAAATATCGCAGGAAACGATTGTCAACCTTCCAAAGGGCATATAACTTAGGTTGTACAAGTACAATAGCTGCAACCGCCGAGAATGACAACTGAAAACCGACATCAAACAACCAGACCGGCTTGCACAGCAGCATCAGGAAAGCAGTTGCCGCCAGCGTATTCAGAGTCAGCGGCTTTTCCGGCTGCAAACCGGCAAACGCCAACAAAGAGAACATGACGACCGACCGCACCACCGAGGAAGACAATCCCGTGAAAAAAGCAAAACTCACCAAGAAAAGGACCAGAAGCAAAAGCAACAAAAGTTTTAACCGCCGCCATCGCCTCCACAAAGGACGAAGCACAAACAAGAGCAAAGCATACAGAAAACCTATGTGCAACCCCGAAAGTGCCAGTACATGGCTGGCTCCCGAAACGGAGTAGGTCTCCACAATATCATCACTCAGTTCCTCTTTATCCCCCACTGTCAACGCAGCAAGTACCGCCAATTCATCAGCTTCAAAACCCAAACTCCGGTATAAGCCAACCACTTTCTCCCTATAATCCAGTGCCACTTGGCTGACAGTGCGAGAGGCATCATGCCCCGTCTTCCGCCAATGTCCGTCAGCCACGTAAGCCGTGCCGCTATAGCCTTTCCGCCTCAGGTAGCGAGCATAGTCAAACTCGTCGGGATTACCATTGTTTGCCGGAGGAACAAGCCGGGTAGATACCAACAACTCATCACCACGGCGCAAAGTGGCCGTAGCAGAATCTTTCGGAAAATAAGCCAGAAAAAGATGATTCCGGGGGCAACCCGTAACTGTATCCTGCTCTACCTCTCCCAGCAGGGCAACCCTGCACAATATGCTGCGCTCCCTCTCTTCGGGATGCTCGCGGATACAAACCCTATAAACAGCAGGTTTGCCCGAAAAGGGAAGTACCGTCTTTCCCTGCTGCCAACTCATCAAGCAGAACCCCGTACCACCCAAGAAAAGGTATACCGCCGCTCCATACACCCATCCGGTATACTTGTATCTACCTATAATAAAAAGAAAAAGCAGAAAACCTGCCACATACTCCCATGCAGAAAGCACGTGTGGAAACGCATCTCCACACAAAATACCAACTACCAACGGCATCAACAGTCGAAGGAAAGGATGCCGTTGCCAGCTGTCGATTATCAATCCAGAAGACGGATTACAGATTCCTTAATGCACGGATGGCCTCCTTCGGATCGGGAGCCGAGAAAACGGCATTGCCTGCCACCAGTACATCTGCTCCAGCTTCTACCAGACGCGAACCGGTTTCCAAGTTTACGCCACCGTCCACTTCTATCAAGGCCTGCGAACCGGTAACCGTAATCAATTCACGCAACTCGCGCACTTTATCAAGAGAATGCTCTATGAACTTTTGTCCGCCGAAGCCAGGATTTACGCTCATTATCAGCACCATGTATACATCATTAATAATATCCTTCAACAAGGATACGGGAGTTGCCGGATTAATTGTTACCGCCGGCTGCATCCCTGCTTCGCGGATTTGCTGCACCACACGGTGCAGATGCGGACAAGCCTCGTAATGCACATTCATGACATGTGCCCCCAGAGCCTTCACCTCCGGAATAAACTTCTCCGGCTGTACAATCATCAGATGCACATCCAAAGGTTTCTGCGACAGTTTTGCCACATACTTCAGTACCGGGAATCCGAAAGAAATATTGGGGACAAACACACCGTCCATGATGTCGATATGTACCCACTCAGCCTCACTTTCGTTAATCATTTCAATGTCTCGTGCCAGATAACCAAAATCGGCAGAGAGAATAGAAGGGGATATGATTGGTTTCATAATGTTATGTTCTAAAGTTTACGAACTTTGTTATGTACAAATATAGAGAAAAGATTTAATTCAGCCTAACATTGGAAATCAAAACTCTCACTGCAAACTTACTGCATACCTTTTGCAGCGTCACTGCAAACGTGTTGCAGTAGCACTGCAAAGCAGTTGCAGTCACACTGCATATTAGTTGCAGCAACACTGCAAAGAGGTTTGCAGTGACGCTGCAAAAGGTATGCAGTAAGTTTGCAGTAGGAAGTCATTGAATGACAATCAGTTATTTCATCACGTATCCTTCCGTCAACCGGAAGCCGCGCAACAGTTCATCCGTTTTCAGTTTCTTCTTGCCCGGAAGCTGGAGGGAGCAGATGCCGACAAAGCCATCTTCGGCAGCAACGCGGATATAGGTCTTCCCGTCTGTCTGCAAGGTTCCGGGAACCAGTTGATGGGATTCCCCTATTTTCTCCGTCTCGAAGATTTTTACCACAACAGATTCTCCACCGGGTTGGACCAGCTCCGTCCAAGCGGCAGGATAGGGAGAAAGGCCGCGTACAAAATCGTAAATACGCTTCACCGGGCGGTTCCAGTCAATACGACAAGTATCTTTGAAGATTTTCGGTGCCGGACGCAGTTCACCCACGACGGCCATTTCTTCTTGAGGAATACTTTTCACTGTACCGGCAAGAATGGCATCTACGGTTTCTACCACCAGGCGACCGCCCAACAGCATCAGTTTGTCGTGGACGATACCCACGTTGTCCGTATCGGCAATGGGTACCCGTACCTGCTGGATAACCTCACCGGTGTCAATCTCATGTTTCAGGAAGAAAGTGGTGATGCCCGTTTCCGTATCACCATTAATCACCGCCCAGTTGATGGGGGCTGCGCCGCGATACTGCGGAAGCAGGGAAGCATGCAGGTTGAAGGTGCCCAATCGCGGCATGTTCCATACCACCTCCGGCAACATGCGGAAGGCAACGACTATCTGCAAATCGGCCTTCCATGCACGCAACGCCTCCACAAAAGCCTCATCCTTCAGCTTCTCCGGCTGAAGAAGCGGAAGATTATGTTCCAGTGCATACTGTTTCACCGGAGAGAATTGGAGCTTATGTCCCCGTCCGGCAGGCTTGTCGGGCATCGTAATGACACCCACCACATTGTAACCTCCTTCTACCAGACAACGAAGAGCCTCCACCGCAAAGTCGGGAGTACCCATATATACAATCCTCAAATTCTTCTTTTCCACCATTTCATTTACAATTTACCATTTACAATGTACCATTTGCGAGGCAACTCATTTGCCCATTTACAATTTACCATTTACAATGTACGAAGCATCTTCTTTGCGATTTACAATGCCCCATCACCCCGAACGGCAAATAGTAACTTGTAAATAGTAAAATAGTAAATACCAAAAAGTCCTCAGTCTTCCGAGAAATGTACCAATACTTCACGGTACGAGTTGAATATCTTCGACTTGGACACGAAGCCCAAGTATTTGTTTTCCGCATCCACCACCGGCAGATTCCACGCCTTCGTATCATCAAAGGTACGCATCACCCGCTCCATACTGTCCGTATCATACAGACGTGCCGGAGCCGAAGTCATCAGTTTTCCCACCGTGAAACGGTGGTACAGCTCCTGGCGGAACATAATGTTCCGGATATCGTCCAGCAGAACAATGCCAATCAGTACCCCTTCCCTATCCGTCACGGGAAAGACATTGCGATGCGAGGCGGAGATAGCCTTTACCAGTTCGCCCAAATCCATCTCGGGATGCACGGTCACAAAGTCCTTCTCCACCACATTCTCCATCTTCATCAAAGTGAGGACGGCCTTGTCCTTATGATGCGTCAACAGCTCTCCCTTCTTTGCCAGACGCATGGAGTAGATACTATGAGGCTCGAACATGATAATGGTGAGATAGGAACTGACAGAGACAATCATCAACGGCAGGAAAAGGTCGTATCCTCCCGTAAGCTCGGCTATGAGGAACACGCCGGTCAGCGGAGCGTGCATGACACCGCTCATGACCCCCGCCATTCCCATCAAGGCAAAATTCTTCTCGGGCAGATAAGCCGTCATCTCTATTTCATTGCTGAAATGTGAAAAGACAAAACCGGCAATACAACCCAGATACAACGAAGGTGCGAAGATACCGCCGCAACCGCCCCCGCCATTCGTGGCACTCGAGGCAAAGACCTTGAACAGAATAATCAGTATGAGGTATATCAGCAACAGATTGCCGTGCCCGTAGAAGAAGGAATTATTCATCACCGTGTCCCATTCGGCATTGCTCATCCCATTCAGCAACAATTCTATCGTATCGTAACCTTCGCCATACAACGGTGGGAAAAGGAATATCAGGATACTCAGCATGGCACCGCCCATTATCAGTTTCTTATAGGGAGTTCTCAACCTTCCGAACACGCCTTCCACAGAGTTCATGGCCCGGGTAAAATAAAGGGAAACCAATCCGCAGAAGATACCCAGCATAATGACATACGGAATACGCTCCAGTTCGAAAGCTTGGTCCAGATGGAATTTGAACATGGCATCCGTACCCGTCACGATATAGGAAACAGTTGCAGCCGTCACCGCAGATATCAGCAACGGCAACAAGGAGGACATTGTCAAATCTATCATCAGTACCTCCAGCGTAAATACCAGACCGGCAATCGGCGCCTTGAAAATGCCTGCAACCGCACCGGCAGCACCACATCCCACCAATAGCATCAGCGTACGATGCTCCATCTTGAAGATGGTTCCCAGATTGGAACCGATAGCCGAACCCGTCAGCACAATAGGCGCCTCTGCCCCGACCGAACCACCGAAACCGATGGTAATGGAACTGGCTATGATGGACGACCAAGTGTTATGCCGTTTGATGCGTCCCTGCCGCCGCGAGATGGCGTATAGGATTTTGGTAACACCATGACTGATGTCGTCCTTCACCACGTAGCGGACAAACAATCCGGTCAGGAAGATACCCACTACCGGATAGACCAGATAAAGGTAGTTGGCTTCCGTCGCATTGAAATTATCCGTCAGGAAGTTCTGTATCCAGTGTATGATGACTTTCAGTATCAGTGCGGCGAATGCCGTAAAGATACCTACAAGAAAACTGAGAATCAGTATGAACCGCTTTTCCTTGATATTCTTTTCGCGCCATATGATGAAGCGCTGCAACAAACTCCTCTTGTCCTCTGCCATTTTTCCTTTTATTCGCGAATAATCTTAATGACTCCGCCCTTGCCCAACTTGATGATACTGGACGGTTTCGGGCGTCCCGTTTCCTCCTGGCGGTATCCTACTATATAATCCACCGCAGACTTGATGTCTTCACTTATTTCACTGAAGTTACCGGGAGACGGTTGCCCGCTGACATTGGCAGAAGTAGAGACTATCGCCTTGCGGAACTGCTGACAAAGCCGTTTTGAAAATGCCTCACTGGTGACACGGATACCTACACTACCATCTTCGGCAAGCAAGTTAGGAGCCAGATTACGCGCTCCGGAATAAATTATGGTAAGGGGCTTGTCAGCCAGTTCTATCAAATCCCAGGCAACCTCCGGAACATCCTGCACATAGAAATCCACCTTTACCGGAGAATCTACCAATACCAGCATCGCCTTACTGTCAGAGCGTTGCTTGATTTCATATACACGGCGCACCGCTTCTTCATTGGTAGCGTCACAACCTATACCCCAAATCGTATCTGTCGGATACAGAATTACCCCGCCCTCGCTCATTACCTGGCAGGCTTTTTTGATGTCTTCTATCATTTCTTGATATATAAGTTCACGGATTAACACGCAAAAATAGTATTTTTGCAGCGATTATAAACAAAGTTTAAGAGAAAACAATGGAAGAAATTCAATTTAACCACACCCTGCCCATACAACTACGCTTCAATGACGTCGACAAATTCGGCCATGTAAACAACACTGTTTACTTCTCTTTTTATGATTTAGGAAAAACGGAATATTTCGCTTCCGTATGCCCGGATGTAGATTGGGAAAAGGATGGTATCGTTGTCGTCCATATTGAAGCAAACTTCCTCGCACAGATTTATGGTTCGGACCATATCGCCGTGCAAACTGCCGTCACTGAGATAGGAACCAAAAGCTTCCACCTCGCCCAACGGGTCATTGATACGGAAACCCAAGAAGTAAAATGCGTATGTACCTCCGTCATGGTAGCCTTCGACCTCGCCAAACACGAGTCCAAGCCACTGGAAGAAAAATGGATTGAAGCAATCTGCAAATATGAGGGAAAAGATTTGAAGAAAAAGAAATAAAATCCTATATTTGTCAATTAAGCTAACATTTGTATAAGTAACAATCAGTTACATTTAGTCAACTGCTATGATTCGATTGATATTATTGACCGATTTTACAGAGTCCTTTTCGTACAATCTGCTAAAGGGGGTATTGGCCTATTCCAAAAGCCATGAGCCATGGGTAGTATGCCGTATGCCACCCTCCTACAAAAACAGTCATGGTATAGAAGGAGTCTTGAAATGGGCAAAGACATGGCATGCAGATGCAATCATCGGCAGATTTGACAATGATGACAACGTGGAGCTATTCCGTGAAAACGGAATTATCGCATTGGCCCAGGATTATAAATCAAGGTTCAGCAATATTCCAAACATCACCGGCGATTACCGCAAGACCGGCAGAATGGCAGCAGAGTTTTTTCTGAGTAAAGGCTTTCAGAACTTCGCATTCTATGGTTATCGCGATACGGTATGGTCACAAGAACGTTGCGAGGGTTTCTATGAATGTATAGCAGCCCAAGGGTTTGGAAACAATTTCTATTCTTATCAGGACCAATCCCTTGATGACTTATGGTTTTATGAAGCACCGCCCCTGCTCAACTGGTTAAAGTCATTGCCACAACCTACGGCACTCATGGCTTGCGATGACAATCAAGGTAACCGCATTACGGAAATCTGTAAAGTCAACAACATCAGAGTGCCCGACAAGATAGCAATATTAGGAGTCGACAATGATGAGATTATATGCAATCTTTCAGACCCTCCCCTATCCAGTATCAGCCAAAACATTGTAAGAGGCGGATTTGAGGCAGCTGCCCTCATAGAACATCTATTGAATGATGAGGAGGCCACTTATCAGGACGTAGTGCTCCAACCAGTTAATATAATCAACCGGCTTTCGACCGACTTCTATTCTACCACCGATGCCCATATCCAAACCGCTCTGAAATATATCCATCAGAATATAGCGGCTGATATCACCGTATCGGATATAGTGAAACAAGTACCATTATCACGCCGTTTATTGGAGATTCGTTTCAAGCAAGTCACTCAGCAATCCATCCACAAATACATCTTCAACCTTAGGATGGAACGTTTTGCCCAATTGCTGTTGGCCAGTGATGCTCCGATTGCAGATGTGGCGGAACAAGTCGGAATAAACAATCTGAAGAACTTGTCCCGCCAATTCAAAGCTTTGAAGAAAGTTTCCCCCAATGAATATCGGAAAGAGTACCAGACAAAGAGTTACCAGCGCTGATTTAATCCGGTACAAACAACATGGTATCAGGTAACACGGTTTCCAGAACATTCCGTCCCGAATACCCGACTTCCAATTCCTGGCCCATGTAATCTTCGAAATACAGCAGATGCAACTCGTGGTACCCTGCTTCGAGAGCGACTTTCCCTTCGGCACGGCGTCCGCTGTGTCCACCGTCGTTATCAACAATCAATTTACCGTCTATGTATAGTTTAGAACCATCATCGGAAAAAGTATAGAAACGGTATACTCCCCTTTCTGGAATTTTCACCAACGTACGGAAATCATAAGCAAAATGATCAGGGACGGCTACTTCTTCAATCGAGAAGTTCTTCATCACCCCTTCCTTCACTTTATTGCAGGCGGCAATATCGGCAACACGTTTACATTTGCCTTCATAATAGGTATATGCCACGCCCTGCTTCTTGGGAGAAGTTCCCGTAGCCGGCAAATAAGCCATACTCTGCTCCTCATCCGAATTCAGACCTGAAGGGTAATAGTAGGCAGCCTCCCTTCCCGAAGGAGTGGAAATCCATGTGTCAAATTTGAATTGGTCTTCGTACAGTTCAATGATACGGGCTCCTCTCGTCAACTCTCCATACGCATCCGCACCGGTCACCCGTCCGTATCCCAATGCAATACCTTTATCTATTCCTATAAAATCGTTATCATGGTCATGTCCTACAAATACTCCCATTACATCCCTCATGTCAAGGAAGGAAGCAAACATACCGGAATTGATATTAGCAGAGGCAACTCCACCTTCTTTGTCATTGCCATAAGTTTTCCCGTCACCTCTGATTTCGTTGTATTCAATCAGCGGAATATGGAAAAAGGCCAAAGCAGGAACGGGATTACCACCGTTCTTCTCTGCAAAGTGCTTACTTTGCTTTCTGTACCATTCTATTTGGTCGAAATGAATCCAGTCGTAAGCACCATAGATTTTATTAGGCTGATAGTCGTTGGAATCCATGCAATAGAGCAATGCCTCTACCTGGTCCTTCTTCTCCGGACTATAAATAGAAATCACACAATTACCACATCCCATAATATCTTCAGGGCCTTTTGCCCCCACATAGTAGGGAGACTTCAAGAGGAAATCATAGATTTCATTGCGCGTCAAGTATTCTGCATCATGGTTTCCCATCATCACCACAAAAGGCATCTTGGCTTCATTGAAAATATCCACTACACTTTTCCATCCATCCATAGCAGGGTCATCGGTCACCACATCCCCACTCAGTATAGCAATGTCCGGATGTTCGGCTGCCAGGACAGCACGGATAGTAGCTGCCGTTTCGGCACACTTTGCAGAACCCGGCATCCAGTGCAAATCTGTAAACTGTGCTACTACAAACTTGCCATCCTTAAAAAAGAATTGCTTCTGCGCAAAAGCCGTTACCGGCATACAGCCCAACAGTACAACTAAAAGAACAACTATTTTCTTCATAATTTCTTGAGATTAATATATTTCTATTTCATCTATTGCCAACTCACTCTGCAACCCTTCATGAAAATATCCTTTCGGGCACAAGCCACCACTCAATAATTCCAAGCGGACAAATGTAGCTTCCGTTTCGGCAAATGAAAGAGATGCCGGAAAACGGGTGCCTTCCGTCAAGCTAAAATCATAAGTCAGCCGTTTAGTGCCCACCGGAATAAAAGTCTGACCATCCATTGAAACAGAGACACCCATCGCTCTTGCCGGCCATATCTCATTTACCGGCCGCCATAAAGAAGAAAAGGCCACTTCCTTGACTTTTTGAGGTTTCTTCAGTTCCACTACAATCTGTACAGTATCCTGGTAGAAGCTAATCCAGCGACGCATGTCGCGGGCATAGCCACGTCGTCCATCAGTCAGCCCGAAGCCTTTATTCAAGTGTTCCCATCCTGCTTCAGGATTACAAGTATAGTCACATCCGGTTGCCTTGTTTACAGCAAAACTCTTGCGGGTCACTTTCCCTAGCGGCTTACCGCTTCTGTAAACTGCCGAATAAATAGTTGCATCCTCGTCCAACGGTATCGGAGTCTCATAAAGGGAAGATGAAGTGTTGACCGTTGAATCATTTACCGCATAGTAAATATCGGCATCCGGACAGAAGGTGTTCAAAGTCACCTCATAAGTCTGCTGCGACTTGTTCCACGCACCAGCCTGATTGACTTCATAGAAGTTGCGGCAAGCATTCACTCCGCAATAATCCAATCGTTCAAACTCCTTATCCAGCCTACGGGCAAACGACTCGAAGTCCTTATGTTCCGGCTGTGTCCATTGCACCTCTGACATAGCCAGCAAACGAGGGAAAGCCATATATTCAAAATATTCGGGAGTCTGTATGTACTCTCCCCAGATATTGGCTTGTACACCTATTATATAAGCTTGTTCTTCCGGAGTCAGTTCAGCAGGAAGCGGGTTATAATTGTACACCGTATCCAACGGAAGAAAACCGCCGATAGCCAACGGGGCAAATTCCGGACTTTCCTGGTAGTAATCCAAATAACACTTTTTGCCGGGTGTCATAATGACTTTATGCCGTTGGCGAGCCGCTTCGATACCTCCTTTCTCGCCACGCCATGACATGACGGTAGCATTAGGAGCAAGCCCTCCTTCCAGAATCTCATCCCACCCGATGATGTCACGCCCTTTACTGTTCACAAATTGCTCAATCCGATGGATAAACCAACTTTGCAGAGCTTCTTCGTTGGGCAGACCTTCCCACTTCATCAAATGCTGGCAATGGGCACACTTCTTCCATGCTTTCTTGGGACACTCATCTCCACCAATGTGGATATAATGGCTGGGGAAGAGTTCCATAACTTCGGTCAGCACATTTTGTAAGAATTCAAATGTATGCTCTTTGGGACAATAGACCTCATCAAAAACATCAAAATAATCACGCACCACATAAGTCTTTCTCAGTCCGCAAGAAAGTTCCGGATAGGAAGCCAGTGCTGCGGATGCATGTCCCGGCATTTCAATTTCGGGAATGACCGTAATGAAACGGTCGGATGCATACTTCACAATTTCCTTTATTTCTTCCTGCGTATAATAACCTCTCTTTTCTTTTCCATCGTAACGCCGTGGAAAATAATAATCAGAGTGTCCTATCTGAGTCTGTTTACGATAAGAACCTATTTCAGTCAGTTTCGGGTATTTCTTTATTTCTATTCTCCATCCTTGGTCATCTGTCAGATGAAAATGGAATTTATTCAATTTATAGAATGCCATCAAATCAAGAAACTTCAGCACTTCCTCTTTGGGCAGAAAATTACGTCCTACATCCATCATAGCCCCACGATGAGGGAAACGGGGAGCATCCGTAATGCTGACAGCAGGAATCCTAATCTTTCCTTCGTATTTCCGGTCACCATCATAAATGGCTGCCGGCATGAGCTGCAGCAAAGACTGGACACCATAAAAAAATCCGACGGCAGTTTCACTGGAAGATATATTTATCCTATCAGAAGAAACCTCCAATGTATAGGCCTCATTGGGCAAGGAATTATCTATAGATAAGCAAATATCGGCCTTTCCCGTTTCCGAAATACCCTTCAGCGTTACAGAAGTGTTTTTCAACGCATCCTCCAAATAATGAAAAACTTTCATCGCGGCTTCCCCGGAAGGGACAGCCACTGTTTTTTTCCCTTGCAAGACATACACTCCCTGCATTGGAGCAAGTTCATTCGGCATGGGTATAATACCATAGTTTGCCTCTACATCATCAGCCACTCTCCCACAAGAGAGAAAAATGAATGACATAGCCAGTAACCAATATCTTATCTTCATAGTATTTGGGATAATAAGTTGGGATATTCCTTGATTGTATTCAGTATCAGTTCACCGAACAAAGTATTTGTCCAGGCAAACCAGGAACGAGTAAAGTCCGCGGCATCCTCCGAATGGAAAGACTCATGCATAAAGCCCGTCCCTCCATCCGTATCACGAAGTTGCTTCAGACAAGCACGTATTTCTTCGGAATCATCCGTTGTAAAAGCCTTCATAATGATGCTCATCGGCCAGATATAATTCAATCCCACATGAGGGCCTCCTACCCCTTCACCGGCTTTTCCTTTAAAGAAATAAGGATTATTGCCGCTCCATATCATTTTACGGGTATTCTGATAAATCGCATCTTTAAAAGAACAATAACCCAGATAAGGCGCAGCCAGCAAACTGGGTACATTGGCATCGTCCATACAAAGCGCGTTACCAAAACCGTCGACCTCAAAAGCATAAATACGTCCACAAACCGGATGATTGAAAGTACCATACCTGCGGATAGCTGCATCCACTTCATCTGCCAGTGCTATACATTTGCCAGAGAAGTCCTTGTTTCCATAAACTTTATCCTCTATCTCGGCCAATTGGCGCAATGACACAACTGCAAACATATTAGAAGGAATCAGAAAACCGTATTGTGTAGCATCATCTGACGGACGGAAAGAAGAAACGATTAAGCCGACCGGCTTTACCGGTGCTCCCCATCCGTTGTTAATCTGCGAATCTGTAGGGCGGTCGCAATCGCGCGTAAAGCTATAAGGTCCTAAGCCTTGTTTCCTCTGTTGCTCTTTAAAGGTCTTGACCACCAGCAGCATAGCTTTATGCCAATTTTCATCGAACACAGACGTGTCTTCCGTGTATTGCCAATAATGATAAGCCAGACGAATGGGATAGCACAAAGAATCTATCTCCCATTTGCGTTCATGCAGTTCCTTAACCATATGTTGTGTATGGTCGGTTTCCCAATAGCTGCCCAACGGCCCGTCGTTGAAGGCATTGGCATACGGGTCTATCAAGATACATTCAGTCTGTCTGTTGACAAGTCCTGCCACCATCAACTGCAAGTCCTTATCTTTCTTCATCAACGGCAGATAGGGCCATACTTGCGCTGAAGAGTCGCGCAGCCACATGGCATCTATATCACCTGTAATGACGAAAGTATCTGGTCTGCCATTCTTCACTCTATATCTGACAGTAGTGTCAAGCGTATTGGGAAAACAGTTCTCGAACATCCAACGCAACTTCTCGTCCTTTATTTTAGGCTTTGCTTCTTCAACAGCAGCATCTACTGCCTTCGAAATGAAGCTCCTTTTGCTTGCAGAAGGACGCAACGAAACATATCTCTGGCTGAAAGTCCCGGATGAAGATAATACGGAAGCGGGCTGAAAGGTCATTGCAGCCAAGGCAAGCCCGCCAGTCTTCAGAAATTGGCGTCTTGACATATTGTTTTTCATGATTGATTTCTTCTTTAATAGGTATGCTTACCGGATGTCACATTTATCTTTTTCTCTTTTCCACCATAGAGTACACACAGTTCAAAATCGATATTGGAATCTACTGTGATACGGGGTTCATCACTTGCAGAACGGCGTGCTTCAGCTTTTAAGGAGATAAGCCCTTCGGGACCAAAAGGATAGCGTTCTATGCCGTTAATCTCCGTCAAATTCATATCCCAGATAATCTGCTTTTTGGCATAATCTCCCCGAATACCGATAATAAATTCTATCAATTCAGCAATAGGAGGAAGTCCTGCCCAACCCACAAAATTATCCCTTGCCATAAATCCCGGCTCAGCACTTTCCGGAGCATAATATTCCCAAAAAGTTCCAGTCTTCTTATAGACCTCAAACACCTGGGCATAATGATTCAAACAAATCTCCCGTGCCAGTTTACCATAACCTTTCTGCACAAGGCCCTGCATCACCATGTAATTAGTTCCCGGCCATACGCCACCCTGCCAATAACGGCCATTCTCCTTGTACTTGGGATTATCGGCAGACAAAGAAGGAATACGGTGTTTCCGGTTGAATGTGGCAGGATTATCCAATTCCTTCACCATACGGTCCAACTGTACAGAATCCAATACATCAGTAAACAGAGCCCAATAGGCACCTATTCCCTTGGTTGTACAGAGCGTACCGTCAGCATACTGGTCATAAAGGAAACCGGTCTTTTCATCCCAAAGATTGTCATGGATATATTTTCCCAGCATTTTGGCTTCGTCTTCAAACTCTTCTATCTCTTGCCAACGTTCCAGATAAAAGCCCATCTCAAGTAGTAAATTGGCAGTAAATAATTGCTGTAGGTTTGTATCTAACCAAATCATATGCCCGTGACTGTAGATAGGGCTGTATTCCGACGGAACACGGGGCATATTATCCATGCCGGTCCCCCATCCGCTTGACCAGTAGGTTCCATTTCTCCAAGTATGGTTCAATTTCAACCACTTATAATAAGCACAAAGTACCGGAAATATCTTGTGCAGGCGTTCCGTATCACCAAACTGATGGAAATAGACCATCTCACACCAAGGCATCAAATTCGGTCCGGTACTCACCGGATCATAGCGTTCAAAGCAATCGGCACCATCCGCCTTTATTTCACGGCAAATGAAACCGTCGGGATGCTGCTTGGCGTAAAAGTTGTTCAGCGTATTCTGGAAAGGAAAGAAACGGGTACCATAGCGGGCAAACATCAGAATGAAAGAGGAATCCCACATAAAGATATTACCATTATAAGCTGTATCCAAATAGCTTGAGACAAAACCCGAGCCTGCTTGAGGAGCACGAATATTGCCGATAGCTATTTCCCATGCCTTCCAATACATTTCAAGTTCCTTGTCATGTCCACCCCAAATGGGATTGGGAAGAATCTGCCGAGCTTCTTCGAAGCTTTTCGGCACAATCGTCTCAGGTTTTGCCACACGATACTCATTTTCAGTGACCAGCGGTTCCTTTACATATGTATTTTTATAAGGCAAATGATACTTTTCATCATTGCCACAGCTCTGAGCTTTCAGCAAAGGGAGAGTGGAAAAAGAAAGCAAGCTTACCAATAAAATGTGTTTCAACATAGGAAATCGTTATTTTTTAAATTACAAATTGAGCAGTTTTTTTATCTTGTCAAAGATAGCAGTATTTTCAAAAATCCCTGTAAACTCCTCTGCACCGGGACCAAAAGCATACACTGGTACCATTACACCGCTATGACCACCGGTAGAGAACTTACATACGATTCTGCCTTCTGCCAAATCTCCATCAACCAACGTAAGTCCACCAGTCTCATGGTCTGCAGTAACTACTACCAATGTTTCTCCATCCTTGGCAGCCCATTCATAAATGGCACCGATAGTACGGTCAAAGTCATGTGTTTCCTGCATCAGCAAATCAATGTCATTGAAGTGTCCGTAGTCATCCAGCTGCGAACCTTCTATCATCATAAAGAAACCGTTTTTATTTTGGTCCAGCAATTCGATACCTTTCAATGAAGCACGTGCCAAAAGGTCGCCACGTTCAGCAGGAAGAGGAGTATCGACGGGATAAGGTACGGCAAATACCTTACCACTCTTTATGCCAGCCAATTCATCCCAACTGCGAGGAGTCTGAAATCCTTTATCGCGTAGTTCCTTAAACAAGTCACGTCCATCTTCACGGTTTTCGAAAAGCTTGGCACCTCCACCGAATACATAATCGGCACTGCAATTAACGTAATCTGCTACGATTTCAGCTTCCGCATCCCTATCCTTGTTATGGCAACAAAAATCAGCAGGAGTGGCATCCCACAGACGGCAAGTCACCGCTATACCGGTCGATTTACCTTTAGCAGCAGCCAGGTCTACCAATGATTTCAAAGGACGTCCTTCGGTATCTACACCCACAGAATGATAGTTTGTCTTCCGCCCCGTAGCTATGGCTGTTCCACCCGCTCCCGAGTCTGTAATCAGCTTGTTGGCACAATAGGTTTTAGACAAACCCACTACCTGGCAGTTATCCAAAAACAACTTGCCTCGATTGGCTGTCCAGGCAGAATATACGTGCATAAGACTCATGCCATCACCAATCATCAAGATGACATTCTTTATCTTCTTGCCCTGGGGAGGGGTAATCTTTGTCACCTCATAAGGTTGGTCCAAAACATAGGTCTGTTCTTTATCACGGCGGCTTTGTGCCGATAACTCTACCGGCAGTAGCAAGACTGCCAAGAGCATAACGATACATATTCTTAATATCTTAGTCATAATTATTGTTTTATTATTCAACCGTTACTAAAATAGGGGCATGGTCGGAGAGGAAAGCATTATTCTCTGTTTCAGCCAATACACCATACCTCAAAACTTTCAGTCCATTACGTACAAAAACGTAATCAATCAGCGGACGTTTATCGTAAGGAATCTTTCCGAAATCATGGAAACTCCATGCCGGACCATAAACAATTGCCGATGCCTGGCGTGCATCTGTCAAGTGTTCCGGATTGGAAGGGTCAGTCACGTGTTTGATGACATCCGATTCCGGACTAGCATTAAAGTCGCCCGTTACTACTACGGGTAAGTTACCACTCAACTCATTTACTTTATCCAGCATAAGGCTTATACCTTCACGACGTGCAGCAACACCTACATGATCCAAGTGGGTATTCAATGCGAAGAACTCCTTGCCACTTACTTTATCTTGCAGTTTTGCCCATGAAGCGATACGCTCACAAGCTCCATCCCAGCCCTTGGAACCGGCAACTTCAGGAGTCTCGCTCAACCAGAAATAGCCAGAATCCAGCAAGTTGAAACGATCTTTCTTATACCAGAGTGCACTATATTCACCCTTTTCCTTTCCATCTTCACGACCTACACCGATGACTCCGTATTCCGGTAATCGTTGTTTAAGGTCTTCCAACTGATTATGAAGTACTTCTTGCGTACCCAATATATCCACATCATAAAAACGGATGGCATTTGCCGCGCGGTCTTTACGGTATTGCCAGTTGTCCAAGCTATCTTCCGGATTGTCATAGCGAATATTGAAACTCATGACATTAACGGGCTCTGGTGCAGGTGCCTGCTGCTTCACCTGTCCGCATGATGCAGCGAACAAAGGTAAAAATAACAAAAATAACTTTCTCATAGCATATATATTAAACTATTATTTCACAAATAAAGCCGATGCAGGGATGGGTGCCAACTTCTCGGCAGAAGGCAGTTTCCAAGCCCAGCTCAAATACTCACCTTCATAATCTTCAAAGTAATAGAGCTTGTAAGGATGAAAACCTTTCTTCAGCGCGACCATTCCGGTAGCAGGAATTGCAGCATGGGAAGCATCATTATTGACTACCTGCTCATCGTGAATGTACAAGACACTGCCATCGTCCGAACGGGTCTGGAAAGTATAGACCCCATCTTCGGGAACATTTATCAATCCAGAAAAGATATAACCGAAATGATCCTCCTGCTTAGCACCCTTAATAGAAGGTTCGGGCATGACACCAGACTCCAGCAACGGTGACTTTTCTACATCAGCCACTTTCTGGTAAGTGCCTTCAAAGTACTTATAAGATGTACCATTCTGAGTAGGATTTACAGAAAGAGCAGCCTTTAATTCAGCTTTCGTTGCCGATATGGATAATGTTCTGCTTGAGCGGAGACCTTCCTTGAATCCTTTGGCTTTTATTAAAGTGGTCTTGTCCAGTTCAAAAGGCTGCTCGTACAATGCCGACTGCTCTGTGGGCTCGCTGCCATCCAATGTATATCTGATTTCGGCATCCTTGGTTGTTGTGGCCAATGCAACCGTTACCTTATCCATAAACAAGTTCAAATCCTTATCCACATAGGGAATGGAAACGACTTCATCTTTAGTATAGGAATAAGGGGATGCTTCAGAGGAAACACCTCTCTCCATATTCGGCTTATCGGACAAAGTAAAACGAAGTTCTCCACCTTCCATCAACTGTGCATAAGTAATAAAATTTACATCTATCGGTTGTCCGTTCAATTCTACTTTTGTGATATAGACATTCTTCTTCGGATTGTTGGCAAGGATGGTCAAAGTCTTTCTATTTGCCAGGTTGACAACCGCTTTCTCAAATAGAGGAGTAGTCAGTGCAAATTCATTGCTTCCCGGACAAACTGAATAAATACCCAAGCTGGATAATATATACCAACCGGACATCTGTCCACAATCTTCATTACCAATGATTCCTTCAGGCGTAGGAGCGTACATTTCATGGAGCAGACGGCGTGTCATTTCCTGCGTCTTCCAAGGCTGTCCGACGTAATCGTACAGATAGGCGATATGATGGCTCGGCTCATTGCCATGAACATATTGACCTATCAGTCCGGTAATATCCACTAAATCGCCATGTACATCCGACTCTACTGTAAAGATAGAATCGAGTGCGGTAATAAACTCTTTCTTACCACCAAACAGTTGTGCCATACCGCTTACATCGTGAGGTACAAAGAAACGATACTGCCAGGCTGTGGCTTCCGTATAGGCACGACCTATCTCAATAGGATTGAAGGGAGTTTCCCAGTTCCCATCCATCCGCTTGGGGCGGAAGAATTTTGTATTACCATCAAAAACATTGATATAGTTCTGGGAACGTTGAATATACTTTTGATAAATATCATCCTTACCCATTTCCTGAGCCATACGTGCAATACACCAGTCATCATAGGCAAACTCCAGCAAACAAGAGATGGACTCTTTCTTTATATTAGAAGGAATAAAGCCATTCTGAATATAGTAATCAGCTCCCTTTTTGTTCTTTTCAGAAGAAACTACCATAGCTTCCAACGCCTTTTCCGCGTCAAATCCTCTAATACCCTTCATATAAGCATCTGCTATAACGGACACTGCATGATAACCAATCATAGTTCCCGTCTCTCCGGCAGAAAGCGGCCAGATAGGAAGTTCACCCGAAGATTCGTAAATGTCCAGAAAGGAATTTATCATATTATTGACCAAAGTTGTATCAATCAAAGTCATCAACGGATTCCATGCACGGAAAGTATCCCAAAGCGAAAATGTAGAATATTGCACTTTGCCTTTTGGCAATTGCCCAATTTCCATATTATGACGGCGGTACTCACCATTGACATCACTCACGACATTGGGTACAACCATAGAATGATACATGGCTGTATAGAAATTCTTCAAGTCGTCCGTATTGCCGCCTTTTACCGTAATAGCAGAGAGAGCTTGTTCCCAAGCGGAACGGGCAGCACTACGCACGGCATCAAAATCGAAACCTATCACCTCGGTTTCCAAATTCTCACGTGCATTCTTTTCACTGACAATGGATAATCCAACTTTGGCTATAACCGGCTCTCCATTACTATTATCGAAGGACAAGCAAGCCTGCAAATCGGTACCGTTCAACTTAACTCCTGCAGAAACCATCTTTTTATTCTGTATAAAGTCTATGGCCTGAAAAGGTTTCGAGAACTGGGCTACAAAATAAACGTACTGATTGTCCGTCCATCCCCTGGTTCTGCGCATACCTGTTATTTCGTTGGCGGCAGTCTGTTCAAGTTCAGCCTCATAAATATATTCGTTATCAAGCAAATGAGTCAAATCTATAATAATAGATGCTTCTTTGCCGGAAGAAAACGTATAGCGGTGCATACCGGCGTGTGCCGTTACCGTCAATTCAGCTTTTATTCCTTCTTCTTTCAGAACAACCGAATAATATCCGGCAGAAGCATCTTCGTCTTTATGGGAAAAAGCCGCTGGCTGGTAAATGCTTTCCGTAGTCAAATCCGGTTTCAGCGTAGTAGGACGAAACAGTATATCCCCAAGATCAATGCATCCGGTCCCACTTAAATGTGTGTGTGAAAAACCTTTTAGAGTCGTATCATTATAATGATACCCCGAACAAGCATCCCAGTTTCCGGCACGCGTGTCAGGACTTAACTGTACCGCCCCGAACGGAACGGTTGCCCCCGGATAAGTATGCCCATGAAAGCCGGTACCTATAAAAGGGTCTACATAGTCTACGGGAGATAGTTCACCGGATGTACAAGAGCAGCAAGCCCAAAAGGCAGTAGTTGCACATATAAGAGTTTTTAATTTCATCAGACTGTATATTTGAAGAGCGCTGCAGACTGTCGGGAATGCCGTCTCTCCGTATATTAAAATGATTTTATGAATAGCCTTTGCAAATGAAAGAAAAAGAAGAAATATCTGCAAGGATCAATACCCGAAAATACCAACCCCTGCAGATTAGACCAATGGCAATGAGGTCTTTTTTTATATTTTATCTCTTTCAGAGAAAATATCAATCATAATGAGGATTCTGTTTTAATTTACCATCAGATTTGGTAATCTGAACCGAAGGATAAGGGAATACGATCATGTAATCCTGATAAGCAATCTTATCCGTATAATCCTCATACTCACCTACAACGAATGTGGAAGCAGGGTCCTGGCGGTTGGCATAATGACGTACGCGCGGACGGGCATTCAATTCGGCAGCAGCCAAAGCCTTTATTTCAGTATTGCCTGAGCGATACCAGCGTTTCAAATCATATAAATGGTCTGTAAACTCAAATGCCAATTCACAACGGCGTTCATGATATAGGTCAGCCATAGTAGCAGTGCCCGTCAATAATGCAACATTGGCACGTTTACGAATGCGATTCAAATCAGCCGTAGCCAAGTCCGCTTTATTAGTCATCAAATAAGCTTCCGCACGGAAAAGTAACATTTCTGCAAAACGGATAACCGGAAAATTAATACGTACCGTCGGCCAGTCTCCGTTTGTATTGATATACCCCTTATTGGCTGCATCTTCATACTTAAAGGGATCCATGTATTTATTAATCATAAAACCGGATTCAATATCCGAGCTTGAATAAAAAGCACGGGATTCACCCAAGAATTGAAATTCCTGACCATACTCTAAAACCGTACGAACCAAACGGTCATTACCAGCTCCGTCTTTCAACATCTCTTCGTAAATATCATAAGACGGCTTGTTCTGTCCCCAGCCATTATATTGTCCCCAGCCTTTGTTCTCAAGGACAACTCCCGGAAACTCCGAACCGCCACCTTGAGAGCCACCATTTCCAGGAATAGTCCAAATATACTCTTTATTCCACCATTTAGAGAAATCAGAAGAGAACAACTCTTCATAAGTACCGGCTAAATCACGTCCGTAAGCAGTTTCCAGTTCATTGACCATACTGATTACATTTCCCCATTGTGTAGCATCCCAAGTTGCCCAATAAGCATAAACTTTAGCTTTAAAAGCTACTGCAGCCGCATCGTGCGCGCGTCCTCTATCATTATCTCCATACTCTTCAAAACGGGGCAAATACTCTATTGCCTTGTCCATATCCGAGATAATCAATTTATAATTATCGATGACCGAAGCTTGCTGAGGAGGAATAGAATTGTCATAGCCACCTTCAAAATCTTCATAACGGACAAAAGGTACCCCTTGTGTATCAAGACCGTAACGATAAGCAATCAAGAAATGAGCCCATCCACGAGTGAAGTAAGCTTCACCGAGACTTCTCTTTTCAATATCACTCAAAGTGGTGCTTTTCCCTTTCTTAAGCAACTCTTGTATTACCCAGTTGGAACGTGCCATCACTTTGTACATAGTATCAAAAATAGTACGCAAAGGGGATTCGTCTCCTGTATATTTCAATGTAGCAAGTGTTGGAAAATCACGGGTCTTTCCCCACACAACGTCGCACGCGGCACCTTGTTCCCAAAACAGTTCGCGTCCATATACAGCTTCCTGATGAAATCTTTCATACAATGCATCTACAGCATCAATAGCCTGCAGGTCATTGGTAAAATAAGTCGTTGTAGTAGCATCTCCCTCTGGTTGCACATCAAGGAAGTCACTGCAAGAACTCATAAGCAATGTGGCAGACATCGCAAAAAATAATATATTTTTTTTCATAATCATTCTTCTCTATTAATTATTAGTAAGTCAATTTTACACCAACAGATAATACGCGAGATACCGGATATTTCAAAGCATCCCAGCCACCACATTCAGGATCCATACCAGAATATCCAGTGATAGTAGCAAGATTTTCACCACTGAAGTACACAGACAAACGGCTGTTACGGTCATTCAAATGAGACCACTTGCGGAATACATCGCTTAAATCATAAGAAAGGGTTACATTCTTCAAACGCAGATAAGAAGCATTCTCCAAATACCAATCAGATGCAGTCGTAAAGTTTCCATTCGGGTCATTCTTTGACAAACGAGGAATATCAGAACCGGTATTTGTAGGACTCCAAGCATTCAATATCCCGCTGGAACGGTTAAAGTTTCCTTCTACATCACTCAACAGCATGTACTTTCCTACATATAAAGCTTTTGCTCCACCTACTCCCTGGAACATGGCACTGAAAGAAAGTTTTTTCCACGTCATTCCCAATGTAAAGGCAAAAGTCGTCTTCGGAGTCGCACTACCCATATACTGACGGTCTGCATCCGTAATTTTACCATCGCCATTATGATCCACAAACTTCAAGTCACCAGCCTTGGCATTCGGCTGAATACCTACCCACTCTTTTTCACCATTATCATTGGTCACATATGTTCCATGTTTAGCATTCCACTCGGCAACTTCTGCATCACTTTGGAACAAACCATCTGTCTTAATCAAGTAGAAGGAATTCAGAGGTTCCCCTTCCGTACTCTGCATCATATAAGGGATGCTACGGAACCTTTTATCATTAGGCCACAAACCCGGATTGCCATCCGCATCCTTCACACCTATATCTGATACCCAGTTCTTTAAATACGAGAAGTTACCCGATACGAAATAAGAAAGGTTTTTGTTAATCTTATCGCTCCAATTAGCTTGAATCTCAAAGCCACGGTTACGCACTTCACCTTGATTGATTAACATGGCATCGAGTCCCATAGTAGAAGGCCACCCCATTGATTGTGTCTGAATCAAATTGAAAGTACGTTTATCAAAATAGTCTAATGATACCGACAAACGGTTTTTAAACATCTCAACATCCAAGCCCAAGTCAGTCTGTTCTGAAGTTTCCCAGGTCAAATCAGGATTTAACGCAGAGCCGTTGTAAATCAAAGTATTCCAGATATTATTTGCCTCAGGACCATATTGTGCTTGTTCTGTCCACGAGCTTTTCTTCAACAAAGCAGACTTATAATTAAGCCCTATAGAGCTCAAATTACCTACACGCCCCCAAGAAGCACGCAATTTCAGCAAACTGATAAAATCACTCTTCTTAAAGAATTTTTCATTAGATATTTTCCATCCAAGGGTCACTGCAGGGAAATCACCATAGTTATTTTCCTTAGGCAAACGTCCAGCATAATCACGACGCCAAGATGCAGTAGCAAAATAACGGTCATTATAAGAATAAGCCAAACGGGCAATCAACGACACATTGGCATCAGGTCCAGTCAAATAGTCAGATGCTGTCACTGATCCTGCATACGCCATGTATTGTAAAAATTCCGATTCATCCGCAAAATCCTTACCCGTCACTTCCAGTCCACGCGTTTCAGAATGATCTGCCGTAGTCGAGAACAAGGCACCAACCGTATGTTCACCGAATGTCTTATCATAAGTCAGGGTATTTTCCGTCTTCCAAGCATCTCTACGGTAAGTAGTTTCTTGAAGATTATTCGACAAAGCCGGTTTACCTACTTCATCACGAATAGGATTGAACTTCTTGTAATGATTAGTCTTCATATTATAAGTAAAACGACTCGTAAACTTCAATCCAGGAAGTACATTAGCTATCTCCAAGCTGGTAGTGCTCCATATGTCACTTATCTTGTCATACAAATTCTCTGCTTCCAATAGACGTACCGGATTTACAGCATCCCCGTGGATATCAGAGAAATTCGAACCATATTTTTCAATATAGGCAGGATCTTCCGTAGTCACACCACCATAACTTCCGTCCAACGGATTATAGACAGTGGCACTTGCCGGCATGTAGATAGCCGAAAGGATAGGTCCTGTATAAGCATCGTTATCCGTAGCTTTGGAACGTTGGGTAGTGTTCTGCCATACAAAATCCTCACTGACGCTCACCCACTTGTTCAGCTGCATTTTACCATTATAACGTAATGTAAGATTCTTCTTGAAAGTATTAATCAAAACACCTTCATCATTATCGTAAGCAAAAGATATACGATTTGAAAAATTATCAGAACCTACATTCAACGCTACGTTATGACGTTGGTAGAAGGCAGTGCGGAAAATCTCATCCATCCAATCAGTACGAGTCGTACCTATCCATGGATTTTTGGTAACATCCCAACCGACTGGAAGCGAAAGTCCTGCATTTTGATGAGATATCTTACGCATCTCAATCTGCTGCTCCGCATTCAGTGGTTCTATCAAATTGGTAGCCTGACGAATACCAAAAGTGCCGTCATAAGTCAACGAAGGAGCACCTTGTTTCGCTTTTTTGGTAGTTACCAACACAACACCACCTGCACCAGACTGTGCGCCATAGATAGCAGCAGAAGCAGCATCCTTCAAAACAACGATACTTTCAATATCATTCATGGATGAGATAGGTGCACCGGGAACACCGTCCACAACCCAAAGTACATTGTCTCCATCTTGTGAGCCTTGACCACGAATCACAATGTTAGGAGAAGAAGTTGGGTCGCCACCATCGGCCGTAATGGTAACACCTGCCAGCTGTCCCTGCAGCATGCCTTCGGTAGAAGTTACCGGGCGAGCAGCCAATTCTTCAGTATTACTTACTACACCCACTGAAGCAGACAAGTCCTGCTTACGTGTATTCGCACCATACCCTAATACAACAACCTCATCCAGAAGTTCTGTATCCTCTTTAAGCACAATTACCATTTGTTTTTCTGCCACTGGTACTTCCTGAGTCACATAGCCGACAAAACTGATTACCAATACGCCGTTTTTATCGGCCGAAACATTAAAGTTTCCGTCAACGTCCGTAATCACTCCATTAGTCGTCCCCTTTACTAACACATTGGCACCAATCACAGGTTCGCCAGTCTGATCCTTTACTGTTCCTTTCACAGAAATCTGCTGTGCATAAGCACCTGCCGACAAGAACAGTCCCAACAATAGGGTCAGAATCGTTCGATAGATTCTAAGATTTACTTGTTTCATGCATTCAAAATTTAAAGTTTATAATATAGAAAATTATAATTCCGCCACAAAGGTCAGAAAGCAGAATTACATAGTTATTACAAAAGGAACAATTCTCTAACAGTCCTTATTTATGCGTAAAATAATATAACTGCAAAATATTTATTATTTTCAATCAAACCGTATAGGGATTATTACTCAAGAAGAGCGGCAGCACCCAATAAACTGGAATCCTTTTGATGCGAAGCCACCACACTCACATTATCCGATATAATCTTGTAGGGAAAACTTTGCATTGTTTGTTCCATAGCATTTTTAAAGAAAGGAAAAGCCGATACAATACCGCCTCCTAAAACAATAGCCTGGGGAGCATAGGCAAAAAGAATTGCCTTTATAAGATTACCCAAATGCCTCCCAAACTCTTTCCAAATCTCCAATGCAGCTTGTTCTCCTTGCTGGGCTTTTTCAGCTACTACCGCACCGGTAGTGCCATAACGTTTAAACAAGAAACTACTGCAATAGTGTTCAAAATCAGAGTCCAAATAAGGAAATGAGCCTATCTCACCGGCTCCCATATATTGCCCACCATACAAACGACGGCCAATGACAACGCCAGCTCCAATTCCGGTCCCAATAGTAACGCCTACCATGTTGGTATAAGATTTTCCTTCGCCGTATAGGCTCTCCCCCAAAGTGAAACAGTTGGAATCATTATTAATGGCAACTGCCACCTTGAATTCGTTCTCCAAAATCTCCTTCAAGTGTATTTCTTTCCAAGAAGATATATTTGCTACATTATATACAATTCCTTTCTCCGGATCAACAATTGAAGGGACACCGATACCGATACCATCTACCTGCTCATTCATCATATTCCGAATAAGCTGGGAAAGCTGGTTTAGCACAGTAGAAGCATCTTGCTGAGCTAAACATGGAACCGACACTTTATTCAAGCAGTTCCCTTTTTCCACTTGGGCTATTCGAATATTGGTTCCTCCTAAATCTATTGACAGTTTCATAGTATATAACATTAAGGTGTTCAACATGTGCAAAATTAAGAAAATGCTTTTTTTTCAGTATTCCCAATTGCGCATATAAATCTTCATTTTGCGCAAACATTACTGTCAATCAAATATTCCACCAAATCTTTTCCTCCAGGTTCACTGACAAAATCGATAAAAACAATACCGCAATTCCGGCTATTCTTTTGTTTTAAATAGTCAGCAATAGGCTTGTTCACCTTATCAGCAAAGACTTTAGGGGTTCCCAAGGGCAGCCCCGTCGCACTTACAAAAGTAATTCCCCACCGACGTGAGGAAACCGGCTCAGCAGACATCCCTTCAATATTACGGACACAAACCCCTACCTTCTTCCCGGCCTCCTCACCCGATTCATATTGATATTCATCTTCGAGCAAAGCCACTCCTTCCTTACCATCTTTATTGCGAAGAGTGAGCAGGCAAGTACTGTCATCCTCCCAACCTACACATGCTGCTCCAGGATAATTATCCATAGCATGATCCCTATGCAGGAAAAGAATCTTTCCACGGCAATCTTTCAGCGTCAGTTCAGGGCGAAAGTCCATCACGAAATAACTTTGATACTCAGGGCTGCTTAAAGAAACGGACAGCAGAGAAGCATAATCCCGCAATTCTCCCCCTTCCTTTTTCAAGGAAACAATCAAAGTCTCAGAAGGATATGTTTGCAGAAAGTGTATAAAAGCAGGTAAAACATCATCTTCCCAATATATATCCTGAAAGGCATGACTGTGAAACACCCCCAGTTTATTACCCTTCTTTTCCAAACGGATATCGAAAGCACGGATGCCTTGCCGTAATTGAGCGGGAATATCTGTTGCTTGTGTTTTCAACATATGCCCTCCTTTGATACTACCGCTATCGTGTGAACCAGGAATAGAAATCTTACATATAGGAAGCGTATCATGGAGAATCCTCATCCACTCAGGCCGCAGTGCAACCTCATCCGCGCCTCCGCACAAGTATCCTGCAATCTGGAAGCTGTAGCACAAACCGGAGCATTCAATAAAAATATGGTCAAAGCTAATACAACAACTGTTCTTAATCTGTTTCTCTTCATAGTATATTGCTTTTAAGTTTACTGCATGCAAATGTAGAGGGTTCATTCTTTTCCCTCATCCTAAATTGCGTATTTAGTTCTTCATTTTGCGCAAACATCGAAAGCAACATATAGTAACATCTGAGCCAAACGTAATGTACCTTTTCATTACATAAATGTACCTAACGAAAAATGCCATACATTCTCCGTACTGCGTATCTCATCCCAGACGAAGCCCTCCCAAGAAAAGGATTTCAACTCCTCAGGACACTCCAGACGGTTCTTGACAATAAAACGCGTCATCTCTCCGCGACACATCTTGGCATAGATAACGACAGTCTTCGGCTGTCCGGCCTTCCAAACTTGAAACTCGGGCGTAATAACACGCACCTCTTGCTCCACCCGCTTCCAGTCGAACAAATCTTTCATTTCAGCACTTGCCAAATTAATGAGAACACCGCCACAGTTTTTAATTTCCTCTATGAAGTAATCCGTCAACAAAGGCTTCCAATAATCAAACATGGATATTCCACCTTTTTCGGGCAAACGGACATCTCCTTCCAAACGATAGGGTTTGATACCGTCCAGCGGGCGAAGCAACCCATAAAGAAAAGAAGTGATACGCAGATGTTCTTGCGCATAACGAAAATCCTCCGCTGAAAAATCTTTCGGAAGAATGCGTTTAAAAACAGCTCCCGTGTAGGCGCAAACGGCTGGCATCGAACGATTCTCCTCCGAACAGAAATCATGAAAACGCAAACGGTTCTCGGCAGCAATTTTGGTATTCACCCGAAGAAGCCTTTCCAATTCGGATACTGAATACTGCGACATTTCCAACGCATTCCGCACAGCCTCCGTTTCGAATTTCGGGACTGTGACTTCGGGCACGACAACAGAGCAGCGCGCTGCCATGGTCTTTGCACAAGAGATAAAAACAAGCATAGCGATATTTTTTAATGGATACAAAAATAAAGTTTTTTAGTGGAGAATACATATACTTATAAAGTTTTTCCGCAGAATTCACCTCCGTTTCAAGAGTTTTTCATACCTTTACACCTTGTTGGAGAAAAGTGCACGTATTGCCCCCCTCTACTCCCCCAACATCTTGAGATAGAAAAAGAAAAAATAATATATAAAATGACTCACAAATGGAATTATCAACCCATTACACCCGAACAGGCAGAAGCAAGCCAACAACTGGCCCAAGAATTGGGAATTAGCCCAATATTGGGAAAATTGCTGGTGGAGCGGGGAATAACAACGGCAGCGGATGCCCGGAAGTTTTTCCGCCCCCAACTACCGGACTTATACGACCCATTCCTGATGAAGGATATGGATATAGCCGTAGAGCGCCTGAACAAGGCAATGGGAAAGAAAGAGCGCATTCTTGTTTATGGAGATTATGACGTAGACGGTACCACGGCTGTGGCATTGGTCTACAAGTTTATTCAACAGTTCTATTCGAACATCGACTACTATATCCCCGACCGTTACAATGAGGGGTATGGAGTTTCAATCCAAGGAGTAGACTATGCCGCAGAGAGTGGTGTAGGTTTGATTATTGTATTGGACTGCGGTATCAAAGCCGTCGAAGAAATCACATACGCCAAGGAGAAAGGCATTGATTTCATCATCTGCGACCATCATGTCCCCGATGATGTACTGCCCCCTGCTGTAGCCATTCTGAATGCCAAACGGGAAGACAACACCTATCCTTATGAACATCTGTCCGGATGCGGTGTAGGCTTTAAGTTCATGCAGGCATTTGCCCTCAACAACGGTATCGAGTTCCATCACCTTATCCCTTTACTGGACCTTTGCGCCGTCAGTATCGCATCGGATATTGTCCCCATTATGGGTGAAAACCGCATTCTCGCCTACCACGGTTTGAAGCAGTTGAACAGTAATCCCAGCGTAGGCCTGAAAGCAATCATTGATGTCTGCGGACTGACGGACAAGGACATCACCGTCAGTGACATTGTATTCAAAATAGGTCCCCGCATCAACGCCTCCGGACGTATCCAGAACGGGAAAGAAGCTGTTGACTTGCTTACTGAAAAAGATTTCTCTCTTGCCCTGGAGAAAGCCGGACAAATCAACCAATACAACGAGACACGCAAGGACTTGGACAAGACCATGACCGAGGAGGCCAACAAGATTGTAGCTGACCTGGACGGACTTGCCGACCGACGTTCCATCGTATTGTACAATGAAGACTGGCATAAAGGCGTCATCGGCATCGTAGCCTCCCGGCTGACGGAAATCTATTACCGGCCGGCAGTAGTACTGACACGTACGGATGACATGGCAACCGGATCTGCCCGTTCCGTCTCCGGATTCGATGTCTACAAAGCCATTGAATACTGCCGCGACCTTCTGGAAAACTTCGGAGGTCATACCTACGCCGCCGGTCTTTCCATGAAGGTGGAAAATGTACCGGCCTTTATCGAACGCTTCGAAGAGTTCGTATCACAAAATATCCTGCCGGAACAGACATGCGCCGTCATCGACATCAATGCCGAGATTGATTTCAGAGACATCACTCCGAAATTCTTCAGCGACTTGAAGAAATTCAATCCATTCGGACCGGACAATGCCAAACCCATTTTCTGTACGCACAATGTCTATGATTATGGTACCAGCAAAGTCGTAGGCCGCGACCAGGAACATATCAAGCTAGAACTGGTAGATAATAAATCGAACAATGTAATGAACGGCATCGCTTTCGGGCAAAGTTCCCACGTACGCTTCATCAAGACCAAACGTTCCTTCGACATCTGCTATTCCATTGAAGAGAATACCCATAAGAGGGGTGAAGTGCAGTTGCAGATTGAAGACATAAAGCCGAACTGAAAGCCTCTCCCCTAACCCCTCCCCCACAGGGAGGGGAATAAGAATAGTCTCCTTATATTAAGGAAATGATGAAAATTGGTTGATGCTATAAGATAAGTAATCACTACTATTAGCATAGAGAAGGAAAGAATATCAATTCAACGATAAGAAGTAGCAAGAAAGTTCAATAAGACCATGAGCAGCAGTAGTAACTTCAAAACTCCCCTCCCTATGGGGGAGGGATTGGGGGTGAGGCTTCTGAAGCAATACTGGGGATACGATACCTTCCGGGGAATCCAGGAAGACATCATCAACAGCATTACCGAGGGACGGGACACTTTGGGACTAATGCCCACGGGAGGAGGAAAATCCATCACTTTCCAAGTTCCGGCACTTGCTAAAGAAGGACTTTGCCTGGTCATCACTCCGTTGATTGCCCTCATGAAAGACCAGGTACAAAACCTGAAAAAACGGGGAATCAAGGCGCTTGCCATCTACTCAGGCATGAGCAGGCAGGAAATCATCGTCACACTGGAGAACTGTATATTCGGCAATTTCAAGTTCCTCTATATCTCCCCCGAAAGGCTCGATACTGAAATCTTCCGCACCAAACTGCAGAAGATGAAAATCAGTATGATTACGGTAGACGAAAGCCACTGCATATCGCAATGGGGCTACGATTTCCGTCCCGCCTATCTGAAGATAGCCGAAATACGCGAACTTCTGCCCGGCGTACCCATCCTGGCATTGACAGCCACCGCCACTCCGGAAGTAGTGAAAGATATCCAGGCCCGTCTGCATTTCCGTGAGGAAAATGTGTTCCGCATGAGTTTCGAACGCAAAAATCTCGCCTATATCGTCCGTAAAACGGAAAACAAGACGGGAGAGCTGTTGCACATCCTGCGCCGTATGCCCGGAAGCGCCATCATCTATGTGCGCAACCGCCGCCGCACCAAGGAAATTACCGAACTGCTGCACAACGAAGGCATCACCGCAGATTTCTACCATGCCGGACTGGACGATGCCACCAAAGACATCCGCCAACAACGCTGGCAGACGGGAGAAAGCCGCGTCATGGTCGCCACCAATGCATTCGGTATGGGTATCGACAAACCGGATGTACGGATTGTCATCCACATGGACCTGCCCGATTCCATAGAAGCCTACTTCCAGGAAGCAGGACGTGCCGGAAGGGACGGACAAAAAGCCTACGCGGTCATCCTTTACGCCAAGTCGGATAAGGCAACACTGCACAAACGCATTCCCGACACCTTTCCTGAAAAAGAGTATATAAAGGAAGTATATGAGCATCTTCAATACTATTACCAGATGGCAATGGGAGACGGACAAGGCTGTGTACGCGAGTTCAATATAGAAGACTTTTGCCGAAAGTTCAAGTACTTCCCCGTTCCCGTGGACAGTGCCTTGAAGATTCTGACACAAGCGGGATACCTGGAATATACAGACGAACAAGACAATGCATCCCGGCTACTGTTCACTATCCGTCGAGACGAACTTTATAAACTGAGAGAGCTCGGCGAAGATATGGACAAACTCATCCAAACCATTCTCCGCTCCTATACCGGGGTCTTCACAGACCATGCTTTCATCAATGAAGATTCACTGGCCATACGCACTGGACTCACACGCCGGCAAGTGTATGAACAGCTCATCCACCTAGCCAAGCTACGTATCGTCAGTTACATCCCCCGCAAAAAGACACCATATATAATATACACGCGAGAGAGGGTTGAAATGCGCCACCTGCAAATCTCTCCCGCCGTGTACGAGGAACGCAAAGAGCGGTATGAGAAACGCATAAGTGCCATGCTGGATTACGTGAGCAGCGATACCGTGTGCCGTAGTCGAATGCTGCTACACTACTTCGGAGAGAAGAACGAGCATAACTGCGGGCAGTGCGACACTTGCATCAATTTGAAGAACAAGAAACCTTCCGGCCACCTTTCGGAAAAGGAACTTTCTGAAAAGATTCTTCAAGCCCTATCTGATAAACCACAAACTCCAGCCACTTTGGCAGAACAGATACCGGACGATAAAAACATGCTCATCGATGTGTTACATGAATTGTTGGACGAAGGTAAGGTAATTGCTGTCAACGGAATGCTTCAAATCAAAAAATAATTCATTACTTTTGCCGTTGGAAAAGAATGTCCTGCCGCTGAGAGGAACATCTCTTATCAGCCATGCCCCTCCTTTTCCTTTTTAATTTTTAATTCTTTAATTTTTAATCACCTATGGGATTCTTTAAATCTTTTTTCTCCGGCAAGTCAGACAGTCCGGCAAATGAGAAACAAAAAAACGAGCAGAAGAATTTTGAGATATTCAAGTATGACGGTATGCGTGCACAACGCATGGGCCGTACAGACTACGCCATCAAATGCTTCACTGAAGCCCTTGCCATTCAGGAAGACTTTGAGACCATGGGCTACCTTGCCCAAGTCTACACCCAGACCAACGAACTGGACGAGGCACACAAACTGCTGGAACGTATGACCGAAATAGAGCCGGAACATACCTCCACCTACCTCAGTCTAGCCAACGTATGCTACATGCAGGAAGACTATCCCGCCATGGCAGGAGCGGCAAAGAAAGCTATCGAAATAGAAGAAGGCAACGCCATGGCACACTACCTGCTAGGCAAAGCAGACAATGGGCAAGGGGACGGCATCATGTGCATCGCTCATCTTACGAAAGCCATCGTACTGAAAGATGATTTCATCGAAGCACGTCTGCTCCGTGCCGAAGCACTGGTCCAAATGCAGCAATACAAGGAAGCGATGGAAGACATAGACACCATTCTGGCACAAGACCCGGAAGACGAAAGTGCCATCTTGCTCCGCGGAAAGATAGAAGAAGCTACGGGAAACAAAGAAAAAGCAGAAAGCAGCTATCAGAAAGTGACGGAGTTGAATCCCTTCAACGAACAAGCCTTCCTCTACTTAGGACAGCTTTACATCACCCAAAACAAGCTGGCAGAAGCCATCGAGCTCTTTACGGAAGCCACAGAACTGAACCCTAATTTCGCAGAGGCCTATCATGAGCGCGGACGTGCCAAGTTGCTGAACGGCGACAAGGAAGGTTCTGCAGAAGACATGAAGAAAGGACTGGAACTCAATCCTAAAGAGATACAGAACTTTAACGGACAATATGGTAACCAACCGGGGGGAAGTACCGGTAATATCCTAGGATTATAACAAATTCAATTATTGCCGCCAATGAAACGAAATTTATTTCTATCAGTACTTTTTGTACTGATGTTCGCACCTGCCCATGCACAGCAAGTGAACATATTGTCCTATAACGTACATAATTGCATCGGCATGGACAAGGAGTACAATTACCGACGCATTGCCAATGTTATCAGTCAAACTTCTCCGGACATAGTCGCCCTGCAG
This sequence comes from Bacteroides sp. AM07-18, assembly GCF_003602695.1. Classification (NCBI taxonomy): domain Bacteria; kingdom Pseudomonadati; phylum Bacteroidota; class Bacteroidia; order Bacteroidales; family Bacteroidaceae; genus Bacteroides; species Bacteroides sp. AM07-18. Next base: position 22,956 of record NZ_QTLM01000021.1, on the reverse strand, counting down.
GAACTTGACAGTGTAACGGTGCGCAACAAAGGAATCCATGCTCTCGGAGAACTAGAAAAACTGACCGGAATGCACGGGACTTATGCAGCAGCCATTCCTTTTCAGGGTGGAAGCTACGGCATCGGAATCCTCTCCAGAGAGATACCCATACAATACAAAATCATTCCAATGCCCGGACGGGAAGAAAAACGTACCCTCATTATTGCAGAATTTAAAGATTATGTATTTTGTGCCACACACCAGTCCCTCACTCCAGAAGACCAGCTCCTTGCCGTACCATTGATAGAAAAAGCCTTGCAAAACGTCGATAAGCCCATCTTTATGGCAGGCGACATGAACTCTGCACCAGCAAGCGCTCCCCAGCTGGAATTGGCAAAACATTTTGCCACCCTCAATGACACAACCTCTTATACTTTCCCGGCAGACCGTCCCAACCGATGTATAGACTACATCTACGGCTATTCCAAGAATGGGTATCGGTTTGACGTACAATACCGGAAAGTCATAGAAGACACCATTTCATCCGACCATCGTCCGGTTCAAGTCATTGTACAAGTTAAAGGGAAATAAGTTAAATTGCTACTATCCCTAAAAAAAACATTGTTTTTTGTTTGTATATAAAAGAAAAGCATTACTTTTGTCACGTAATTCAAAAACAGAGAATACAAGTATGAAGTCATTTACTTATGCATATTACTTCTTTTTTTACTTTTACTTTAGCCAGAAAGTAGAGCGGGAGTTTGTATGTATCAAGTGACAGTGATGCTTAAGGACTGAATAGAGAAACAAGTAAATATACAGAATCCCGCTCCATCGTATGGAAGCGGGATTTTTTTTATAGCATAACCAAGAAAATAAAAATAATGAAAAAGGTAGCCATTCAAGGAACATTAGGCTCGTATCACGACATCGCCGCACACAAGTACTTCGAAGGAGAAGAAATAGAGTTAATCTGTTGCGCCAACTTTGAAGACGTGTTCGGTGCCATCAAAAAAGACAGTCAGACCATAGGAATGCTGGCAATAGAAAACACCATTGCAGGTAGTTTGCTGCATAACAATGAGCTATTACGCCAAAGTGGCGCACAGATTGTCGGCGAGTACAAGCTGCGTATTTCCCATAGTTTTGTCTGCCTGCCCGATGAAGACTGGGATGATATTACCGAAGTCAACTCCCACCCTATCGCCCTGATGCAATGCCGTGAATTCCTGGGGCAACACCCCGGAATCAAAGTGGTGGAAGGCGAAGATACCGCCCGCAGTGCCGAAATCATCCAACAGGAACATCTGAAAGGCCATGCAGCTATCTGCTCCAAAGCTGCTGCAGAGCGTTATGGCATGAAGGTCCTGCAGGAAGGTATCGAAACCAACAAACATAACTTCACCCGTTTCCTGGTCGTAGCCGACTCTTGGCAAGTAGATGAACTGAACCGGCATCGCAGCAAGGACGTCAACAAGGCAAGCATGGTATTCACACTTCCCCATACTGAAGGAAGCCTTTCCCAGGTATTGTCTATTTTGTCTTTCTACCGCATCAACCTGACCAAGATACAATCACTGCCCATCATCGGGCGTGAATGGGAATACCAGTTTTACGTAGATGTCGTCTTCGACAATGTACTGAGATATAAACAATCCATTGCGGCCATCACACCGCTGACCAAAGAACTGAAAATATTAGGAGAATATGAAGATGGAAAATCAAACGTGTAGAATAAAGCCTGCCGACCGCCTGGCAAGCGTAAGCGAATACTACTTCTCGAAGAAGCTGAAAGAAGTGGCACAAATGAATGCCGAAGGAATGGATGTCATCAGCCTGGGAATCGGAAGCCCCGACATGCCGCCTTCCGAAAAGACAATCCGAACACTTTGCGAAGCTGCCTGCAATCCGGACGGACATGGTTACATGCCCTACGTAGGTATCCCCGAACTGCGCCGCGGTTTTGCGGACTGGTACAAAAAATGGTACGGTGTAGCATTGAATCCCAACACAGAGATACAACCGCTCATCGGCTCCAAAGAAGGCATCCTGCACGTGACGCTGGCCTTTGTCAACCCCGGTGAACAAGTATTGGTTCCCAATCCCGGCTATCCCACCTATACTTCATTAAGCAAGATTCTGGGTGCCGAGGTCGTGAACTATAACTTGAAAGAAGAAAACGGCTGGATGCCCGACTTCGACGAACTGGAACGGATGGACATGAGCCGTGTAAAACTGATGTGGACCAACTATCCCAATATGCCCACCGGGGCGAACGCAACACCGGAACTGTACCGGAAACTGGTGGACTTCGCACGCCGCAAGGACATCGTCATCGTAAACGACAACCCCTACAGTTTCATCCTGAACGAACATCCCATCAGCATCCTCAGTATTCCGGGTGCCAAAGAGTGCTGCATAGAATTCAATTCCATGAGCAAAAGCCACAACATGCCGGGATGGCGTATCGGCATGCTTGCCTCGAATGCCGACTTCGTGCAATGGATATTGAAAGTAAAGAGCAACATCGACAGCGGTATGTTCCGTGCCATGCAACTGGCAGCCGCCACTGCCCTGGAAGCAGAGCAAGACTGGTATGACGGCAACAACGCGAATTACCGCAACCGCCGTCAGTTGGCAGGAGAAATCATGCATACCTTGGGTTGCACCTACGACGAAAACCAGGTAGGCATGTTCCTCTGGGGCAAAATCCCCGACAGCTGTACAGACGTGGAAGAACTGACTGAACACGTGCTGCATAAAGCCAGAGTATTCATTACTCCCGGGTTTATCTTCGGAAGTAACGGGAAACGGTATATCCGCATCTCCCTCTGCTGTAAGGACAATAAACTGGCAGAAGCATTGAAGCGTATCAAGGACATGAAATAAATGCTTACAAGTAAGAGATGAACACCCTAAAGCCGGAATCCCGTTTACTAAAACTCCACCGGAGATTCACTAAAACGGGAGGAACGATTTAGTAAATCTTCTCCGACGTTTTACTAAATCTCCGGGACCTTGCTCAGAAGGTCTTCTGAAAAGGAGGAAACGTCACAAGGAAGAAAAAGCATAATTAAAGAATATTATTAAACAAATAAAGAATATGGAACTCGAATTAGAACCTATCACATTACCTGGTGTTGAAGACAAACGCCCTATGGTAATAGCCGGCCCCTGCAGTGCCGAAACCGAAGAACAAGTAATGAGCACCGCCAAACAATTGGCAGACAAAGGCCTCAAGCTATTCCGTGCCGGTATCTGGAAACCGCGCACCAAACCGGGCGGCTTCGAAGGAGTAGGCGTAGACGGCCTTGCATGGCTGAAGGAGGTAAAGAAAGAAACCGGCATGTACGTTTCAACAGAAGTTGCTACCGCCAAACATGTATACGAATGCCTGAAGGCTGGAATTGACCTTCTTTGGGTAGGTGCACGTACCACCGCCAATCCTTTCGCCGTACAGGAAATTGCCGATGCACTGAAAGGCGTAGATATCCCGGTACTGGTGAAGAATCCGGTAAATCCTGACCTGGAGCTGTGGATTGGAGCTTTGGAACGTATCAACAATGCAGGCTTGAAACGCCTGGGTGCCATCCACCGCGGATTTAGCAGCTATGACAAAAAGCTCTACCGTAACTTGCCCCAATGGCATATCCCCATTGAGCTGCGCCGCCGAATTCCCAACCTTCCTATTATCTGCGACCCCAGCCACATAGGTGGAAAGCGCGAACTGGTTGCTCCACTCTGCCAGCAAGCTATGGATTTGGGTTTCAACGGACTGATTATCGAGAGCCACTGCAACCCGGACTGTGCCTGGAGCGATGCAGCCCAGCAAGTCACCCCGGATGTGCTGGATTACATCCTCAACCTGCTGGTCATCCGCAAGGAAACACAAAGCACCGAGAACCTCAGCGAATTGCGCAAGCAGATAGACGAATGCGACAACAATCTTATTCAGGAGCTGGCCAAACGGATGCGTGTGGCACGTGAAATCGGTACATACAAAAAAGAGCATGACATGACCATCCTGCAAACCGGACGCTACAACGAAATCCTCGAGAAACGCGGCTCGCAAGGCGCATTGTGTGGCATGGATGCTGAATTCATCAAAAAGGTATTTGAGGCGATACACGAAGAGAGTGTAAGACAGCAGATGGAAATTATAAATAAGTAATTGGCACATTAAACATCATGAGAATATTAATACTTGGAGCCGGGAAAATGGGCTCTTTCTTCACAGACATCCTGAGTTTCCAGCACGAGACGGCTGTGTTCGACGTCAATCCGCACCAACTGCGTTTTGTCTACAACACCTACCGCTTCACCACACTGGAAGAAATCAAGGACTTCGAGCCGGAGCTGGTCATCAATGCCGTTACGGTGAAATACACGCTGGACGCTTTCCGCCAAGTGCTGCCTGTACTGCCCAAAGACTGCATCATCAGCGACATCGCTTCGGTAAAGACCGGATTGAAGAAATTCTACGATGAAAGCGGCTTCCGCTACGTGTCGACGCATCCTATGTTCGGTCCCACTTTTGCCAGCCTCAACAATCTGAATACGGAGAATGCCATCATCATCAGCGAAGGCGACCACTTGGGGAAAATCTTCTTCAAGGACCTCTACCAGACCATGAAGCTGAACATCTTTGAATATACCTTCGACGAGCATGATGAGACTGTGGCATACTCCTTATCCATTCCGTTTGTATCCACTTTCGTGTTTGCAGCGGTAATGAAACACCAGGAAGCTCCGGGCACCACCTTCAAAAAGCACATGGCCATTGCCAAAGGCCTGCTGAGTGAAGACGACTACCTGCTCCAAGAAATTCTCTTCAATCCGCGCACCCCCTCACAAGTGGAGAACATCCGCCTGGAACTGAAGAACCTGCTGGAAATCATCAGCAATAAGGATGCAGAAGGCATGAAGAAGTATCTGACTAAAATCAGGGAAAAGATTAGATAAACAATCAACAAGTGTGTGCCTCGATGCCAAGGTACACACTTTTATCCCAACTAAACACCCCGGATGAAAAAGACAGTCACCACCTCAGGCTATCCGTCGAAGTAGCCCTTTGAAGAGGTGCATGAATCACCGGAAATCCTAACAGTTGACACTAAAAGACAAAAAAATGTCTCCGGTACCATTTTCAAAAGCGGGTGCAAAAATATCACTTTTTTCAAGATGAAAATATCCTTTTTATCTTTTTATTACAATCTGCCAACTTCCTTTTCTATCTCCTCTCACCCTTGTACTCACTTGCTAGACAACACAAAACAGATATATAAAATAATAATTACATTAAACTTCCAGTGTATAGAATAAAAAGACGCCGTTAATTATTTTTAATTTTAGCAACTATATTTTACGATTAAAATGCATTTGTATTATTTTTGTATAAATAACACGTGGCAATTAAATTGCCATTAGACAATATACTACTTGAAAAATCAGGTTATGAAAATTTTTCTAGATAAAAGATGCATAATCAATTTATGTTTCCTTTTTTTATATTTAAGTTCGGCTTTTGCCACAGCAACCATAGTCGGCAAACACCGCAGATTACTTATTATAAACTCGTACAATGAAAGCGCACCCTGGAGCCAAGAACTTATAACTCCCATCCTGCTGCAAACATCTCCTATAGAGGACATCACAGCCGATGTAGTACACATGAACGGGACGTTCATTCGTAATGACTCATTGTATATCCGGATGGAGAATGGCATTTTCGAACGTTTCCAGGATAAGAAACCCGATTATCTTGTACTTCTCGGCAACATGGCTTTTACTTTAAGGGAACGTATTTTGAGTGAGTGGGGAAATATTCCAATAGTATTGATCGGCAACGAAGACACGTATGCTCCACGGGAATATTATTTCACCGGACGTCCTATACACATTTCCAATGCCATCACATCTCCTCTGGTTGACCTGCAGCCGCAATACAACTTTACTTTTATCGAAACGCCGTATATGTACAAAGAGACCATCGACATGATGGTACAGATGCTGCCAAAAATGAAAACGATTGTATTCGCAGCAGATGAACTCTATCATAACCAAGACTTGGACCGGCTTATTCATGCCTATATAACGTCAAAGTATCCAAACCTCCACTATGAACGCTTAATAGGTAATGAAAGAAACCAAAACGAATTACAGGCATATCTGCTAAATGATGAACCGGAGACGGGTATGCTATTTTCCACATGGTTTTACGAGCGTAAGAATCTACTCGGTTTTCCTACACTCATCAGTGGAGACTTTCAGTTAGTTGCATCATCGCCTCAACCCGTATTTGCATTAAGGAATGCCTATGTGGGTAAAGAGGGGTTTGCGGGAGGATATTTCTATGACCGCATGGAAGTGCAAAACGCGCTTTCTTCAGCCCTCAAACAGATATTTGCAGGAGAGGATGCACGGAATATCCCATTTACATATAGCAAGAAATCCTATCCCTTCATCAACTACCAGCAACTGCAGATGGATGGTCTGGACACCACACTCTGTCCTAAGGACTCGGTATTCATCAATAAACCGCTTACATTCTGGCAGAAGTATCAATGGTGGATTATTTGCGGAGTAGTGTTGATACTCTCACTACTTATCATAGCTTTAGTCATTTATCGGTTCCAGCAAAAGAAAATCACCTTGCTAAGTGCCCATGATACCCTTTTACGTAATATGCCGATATCTTATACTCAAATAGAGGTTTTCTTCGACAAAACGGGACAGATAGCAGATATGAGCTATCGATGCGGCAATATTATTTTCAACGACCAGTTTACGCCAACTACCGATGGTTCACAAAAAAATGCCTTCTCCCAAATAGAGCACCTGACACATTTCATGGAAATGGTATTCCAAGAAAAGCAAACGGTAACATTTACTCATTACTTCAAACAAACAAACAGCTTTTACGAATTCATTCTTTGCCCGGCATCCCAAAAACACACTTTGGATGTCTTTGCCGTAGATATTACAGCGCGCAAAGATGCCGAAAACACATTGCGAGAGATTAATAAAAAACTGGAAATGACATTGGGCATAGCACGCATCATACCATGGCGCTGGGATTTAAAGGAGGGTCTGATTTATTGCGAAGCACAAAAGATATTAGACCACATGAACTTTACAAAGGAGAAGAACTCTACAGTCCAAGTAGATATTATCAAGGCGTCAGAATATTTCCGAAAGATACACCCGGAAGACTTCGAACGTATGCACCATGTACATGAAAATCTCATTTCAGGCAAGTTGCAGCATATCAAAGAAGAATATCGTATCATCACCGAAGTAGAAGGGCGAAAAATAACAGATTGGATGGAAACCAACGCAGTAATTGACCAGCGCGACAAGAACGGCTATCCAATATCGCTTGTCGGCTCCCTTTTACTGATAACAGAACGCAAGAGGCAAGAAGAAGCGCTTATCCGAGCACGAGAAAAAGCCCAAGAATCCGACCGGCTGAAATCTGCATTTCTAGCCAATATGAGCCACGAGATACGTACCCCCTTGAATGCCATCGTAGGATTCTCCAGCCTGCTGACTGCAACCGAAAACGAAACCGAACGCAAAGAGTTCATCAGTATCATAGAAACCAACAACCAGTTGCTATTGCAACTGGTAAGTGACATCCTGGATCTTTCAAAAATAGAAGCAAATACACTGGAATTCAATTATCAGAATGTCGACTTAAATCAGTTGGCAAAAGATGTGGAAAACACTGTACGAGGCAGACTGCAAACAGGTGTTGCCCTACAATTCGTTCCTGAAGTACCAGTTTGTTATGTACAGACAGAACATAACCGTCTCTCTCAAGTCCTCATCAACCTGCTGGTCAACGCTGCAAAATTTACAGAGAAAGGTGAGATTATGTTTGGATACAAAATCCGTGGAGAAGAACTCTATTTCTACGTAAAAGATACGGGCATAGGCATCTCACTAGAGAATCAGAAGAAAATATTTGAACGGTTTACCAAAGTAAACACCTTTATACAAGGAACGGGATTAGGGCTCTCAATATGCAAAAACATTGTCACAAAAATGAAAGGACGCATCGGAGTAGAATCCGAAGGAGAAGGTAAAGGAAGTACTTTCTGGTTTACAATACCTTATAAACCGAAAGAGGCTCAAAAGGAAAATAATCTAACTTTAATGCCTCTTCTGAACGAGAGAAGCAAGGAAAAGCCTATAATCCTGATAGCAGAGGACAACGAAAGCAACTATATGCTGTTCAAGTCTATCCTACAGAAAGATTATGAGTTGGTTCATGCTTGGGATGGGGAGGAAGCCGTGGAACTCCATCAGAAGTTTCATCCGCATGTGGTCATCATGGACATCAATATGCCTAAAATGGATGGATATGAAGCTACTCGCGAAATACGTAAAGTATCCAAAACGGTACCTATCATTGCAGTAACGGCATACTCCTTTGCTTCGGACAAAGAAAAGATTATGCAGAATGGCTTTAACGGATATATGTCCAAGCCGGTTGACATACAAAGATTGAAAGAAAAACTCGACTATACAATCCACGGGAATTTTATGATGATGTAGGGTTCCGGTCTGCTCTTTCCTATATGATATTTTTTGATTATCCAAGAAATATCATGTACTTTTGCACAAGTTAGAAAAGAGACAATGATAGACCAACCCACCATAGACCGCATACTTGATGCCGCACAGATATACGATGTCGTATCAGACTTTGTCACCCTGCGCAAACGCGGTGTGAACTATGTAGGTCTGTGCCCTTTCCACGATGACAAAACCCCTTCCTTCTATGTATCCCCCGCCAAAGGGCTCTGCAAGTGTTTTGCCTGCGGAAAAGGAGGAAATGCAGTGCATTTCATCATGGAGCACGAACAGATGTCTTATCCTGAGGCGCTGAAATATCTCGCAAAAAAATACGGCATTGAAATCAAAGAACGCGAACTATCCAGCGAGGAGAAGATAGCACAGAGCGAACGGGAAAGCCTCTTCATTGTGAACAACTTTGCCCGTGACTACTTCCAGAATATCCTAAAGAACCACGTAGACGGACGGAGTATCGGCATGGCCTATTTCCGCAGCCGCGGCTTCCGGGATGACATCATCGAGAAGTTCCAGTTGGGCTATTGTACCGAGAGCCACGATGCCCTTGCCCAGGAAGCTTTGAAAAAAGGCTATAAAAAGGATTATCTTGTCAAGACCGGCCTCTGCTACGAGACGGACGACCACCGACTGCGCGACCGCTTCTGGGGGCGGGTCATCTTTCCGGTACACACTCTCTCCGGTAAGGTGGTGGCTTTCGGGGGACGTGTGCTTGCCGGCGCCACCAAAGGCGTCAAGGTGAAGTACGTCAACTCGCCTGAATCGGAGATTTACCATAAAAGCAATGAACTGTACGGCATATATTTTGCCAAACAAGCCATTGTGAAACAAGACCGTTGTTTTCTGGTCGAAGGTTATACAGACGTCATTTCCATGCACCAATCGGGCATAGAGAATGTGGTTGCCTCTTCGGGCACAGCATTGACATCCGGACAAATCCGGATGATTCATCGTTTCACCAACAATATGACAGTGCTCTACGACGGTGATGCTGCCGGTATAAAGGCTTCTATCCGAGGTATTGATATGTTGCTGGAAGAAGGCATGAACGTCAAAGTCTGCCTCCTGCCCGATGGTGACGACCCGGACTCCTTTGCCCGCAAACACAATGCGACGGAGTTCCAGGCCTTCATACAAGAGAATGAAACGGACTTTATCCGCTTCAAAACCAATCTGTTGCTGGAAGATGCTGGAAAAGACCCCATCAAGCGTGCCGAGCTTATAGGAAACCTTGTGCAAAGCATTTCCATCATTCCCGAAGCCATTGTGCGTGATGTCTATATCAAGGAGTGCGCCCAATTATTGCACGTAGAAGACAAACTGCTGGTTTCTGAGGTTGCCAAGCGTCGAGAAAAGCAAGCCGAGCAACAAGCTGAGCGAGCAGAACGTGAGCGTCGGTCGGCCAATGCCGCAAGAGCCAATGCAGAAGCGGAGGTCAATGGCAGTCATACTGCAGCTACCAGCCCCGACGCACAACAAGCTGGCTATCCGTCCCAATCACTGCCTGCCGGTCTCCCTTCCGAAACACCTCCACCTTTTCCACCCGAGGAAGAATATGTATCCTTCATCCCGCAGGAGGGCAAGGAGGGCCAGGAGTTCTATAAATACGAACGACTTATTCTGAAGATGGTAGTGCTCTATGGTGAGCGGGTGATGTGCAATGTCACCAATGAAGAGGGGCAGGAAACCCCTATCACTGTAACTGAATATATAGTCAATGATTTAAAAGAAGACGAACTTGCCTTCCACAATCCGCTTCACCGGCAAATCCTGACAGAGGCTGCCGAACGTATCCACAATGAGGGTTTTACCGCCGAACGGTATTTTGTGGCGCATCCCGACCCCGTCATCAGCAAGCTGAGTGTGGAGCTTATCAGCAACCGCTATCAGTTAAGGAAATCACAGATAGAACAAATGGTGACGGACGAAGAACGCCTCTATGAGCTAATTCCACGGTTAATGATAAACTTCAAATATGCCATCGTCTGCGAAGAATTGAAGCATACCCTATTTGCGTTACAGAACCCTGCCATAGCCAATGATGAAACCCAGTGTAACAGCATCATGGAGCGCTACAACGAATTGAACAAAGTAAAAAGCATCATGGCAAAGCGGCTGGGAGACAGAGTCATCCTGAATTTTTAAATTCAATTCGGGGAGTTCTCCGTCAAGAATTATGCCTGATTAAATTCATAAATTCCTCGCGGGTCTTCGCTTGGTTGAATGCTCCGGTAAAATCGGATGTAGTGGTAATGGAGTTCTGTTTCTCTACTCCGCGCATCTGCATGCACATGTGTTTGGCTTCCACAACAACCATAACCCCCAGCGGATTCAGCGTCTCCTGAATACACTCTTTTATTTGGAGAGTCATACGTTCCTGCACTTGCAGGCGGTGAGAGAAAATATCCACTACGCGGGCTATCTTGCTCAGTCCGGTAATGTAGCCGTTAGGAATATATGCCACATGTGCCTTTCCGTAGAAGGGAAGCATGTGATGTTCGCAAAGCGAGAAGAAATCAATGTCTTTCACAATCACCATCTGACTGTATTCTTCTTGAAACTTGGCTGAACGGAGTACCTCGTGCGGGTCCATATGATACCCTTTCGTCAACGACAACATGGCCTTCGCCACCCGTTCAGGTGTCTTCTGCAAACCTTCACGTCCGGCATCTTCACCCAACAGAGTAAGGATGCGGTGATAATGTTCCTTCAATTCATCTAATGAAGGAGATACAATTTCTTCTTTTCCTAACATGATAATTCTTTATAAGGGGATGTTTATCTGCTCTTTCACGATAGAAACTTCCTTGAATACACCAGTAGCCCGCAACTGACGCATCATGGCATCCGCTTCTTCGATACTGCGGAAATCTCCTGCACGGCACAGCCAACGGGGGGGATTGAAAGAGGTATAAACTGTAAGTTCGGGAAAATGTTCCTTGATGCGGGTAGCTACCGCATAAGCTTCGTTCTTGGCCTGACGGGTATTATTCCCTGCATAAACTTGTATGCGGTAACCCGAACTTTTAATCACTTTCTGCTCATCCGAACCGGCAGGAACATACTCCGAACCTATCAATGCCGCAATGCGTGCATCTTGATGGATAGTCACCTTGCCTTGTCCCGGCACATTACGTTCCAGGCTTTTCACAATATTATTCTGCGCTACAGAAATCGTTGCAAAAGCGAAACATGCAACTAAAAGTAAACCAAGCTTTTTCATGAGTCAATATCTTTATATAACGGAAAATGGAAAGCTGAAAATGGAAAACAGTTATGCAGATACGACATGCAATCCATTTTCAACTTTCAGCTTTCAACTATTTAATTAAAGGCATCGATGATACCCTTGAAGTCAGAAACCTTCAAAGCAGCACCACCAATCAGACCGCCGTCAACATCCGGGTTGGCAAACAGTTCCTTTGCATTAGAAGGCTTACAGCTGCCACCATAAAGGATAGAGCAGTTGTCAGCAATTTCCTTACCATACTTTTCAGCAATCAAGGAACGGATGAAAGCGTGGATTTCCTGTGCTTGTTCTGCAGTAGCAGTCTTACCGGTACCGATAGCCCAAACCGGCTCGTAAGCCAAAATAATCTTAGAGAAATCTTCGGCAGACAAAGAGAATACAGAAGCCAGCTGAGCGGCTACCACTTCATTCTGCTTGTTTGCTTCGCGTTCTTCCAGTACCTCACCGATACAGAAAATCGGAGTCAGACCGTTAGCCAAAGCCAATTTTACTTTTTCTTCCAGAATAGCAACTGTTTCACCATAGTAAGCACGACGTTCAGAGTGGCCCAGAATGACATATTTTGCACCAGTAGAAGCAACCATAGCAGCTGATACTTCGCCGGTATATGCGCCTGACTCCTTGTCTGCACAGTTTTCTGCACCTACACCAATCTTGGCAGCATCTACCAAAGGAGTAACAGATGCCAGGTGGATAAACGGAGTACAGATGATTACATCACAGTTAGGCTTTTCGTTAGCCAATGTTTCATTCAGTTCTTTTGCAAGAGCAATACCCTCTTGGAGGGTTTTGTTCATTTTCCAGTTTCCTGCAACAATGTTTTTTCTCATTTTGTTTTATTATTAAAAGGGTTAATGTATTTACTATTTGATACTATTGTTGTCTGAGGCGTTGTTTCTCCCGGCGCCTTACGACTAAAATATCGACACAAAGCACCATCATCAGAGGAAGGATGAACCACAGCAACACATAGCCTATTGTTTGTAAGTCACTTTCCTGCTTCTGCTTGCCCAATTCCAACTTGTCCAGGCTATCGGTCAGCACATATTCATCAGGCAGCCGGTTGTCACTCCATTTGTTCAAAATCGTTCCGTCCTTTATCAACAACAAACCGGGATTTGAACGGATAATGGTCTTCAGCGTAATATCATCTGTCTGGCAGAAAGGATATTCCGCTCCGGTCTTGTCACGCCACAACTCTATCTCGTCTTCCGGAGATGAAGTCAAGGCATAAAAGCCATAACCATGCTCCACACTGTAATCGTATATTTCATTGATAAGGTCGATGTTACTGTCGTCCGCTCCTTCTATCCGATGGGCAACCAGCAGAAACGTATATCCTTTATCCGACAGTACGCTGTCCGTTATATCTTCCCATGTATCCAGGCTCATCATGGAAAAATCGTGAATGGGAGGTTCATAACCTTTTTCCTTCAGTATCGTACGCGATTCTACAAACGTCCATGTACTGTCCGGATAGTTGTCCAATGTAAATTCCTGACGCTTTCCTCCTTTTTCCAAAATGAACCGGCTTTCAAACACGCTTGGTTTAGTACCTTCCGGAATTTCCATGCCCGCCTTGATATTCGCTCCAATTCTGTAAGGTCGGAAATCAAGTATCGGCAAATTCTCCAGGCAATAGAAGGACAACGCAAACACAAATAGAAACGTATACATGGAAATCATCCACTCCATCTTCGGAGTAATGAAACGCACCAGTAAATCCTGCCACTTGAATACAGATACTGCCGCCACCAACAACACTACATTCTTGCCGAAAGTCTGCCAATTGGTCAATATCCACGCATCACCGAAGCATCCGCAGTCGGATACCGGATTCGCCAAAGCCAGATAAAGTGTTAGCGGAGTCATTACAACCATCAGCAACAACGCCAATGCAGATGCCACCTTCCGGCGTATACCCAAAAACAAGAAAACACCTACACTGAACTCTATGGCAGACAACGCTATCCCTACCAGCAAGGGCGCATAAGAAGGAAACCAGGAAATCATGTCGAAAGCCGTCAGGTAATCTTGAATTTTATAGAAGAAACCCAACGGATCAACAGCTTTCACAAATCCGGAAAATATGAACAAAGCCCCCAGCAGAAAACGGCAGAGGTTCACCCAAACTTTCCCGACAATATGTTTCTTGTCAATCTCCAAATTCAATCTTAATTAAGCCGAATACAGAATAGTTAATCATATCCATATAGTTGGCATCAATACCTTCCGAAACCAAAGTCGCTCCGGACAAGCTTTCAATCTGCTTTGTCCGATAAATCTTCATCAATATCAAATCCGTATACGAACTGATACGCATACTACGCCAAGCCTCATCATAATCATGATTTTTGGCAAGCATCAACTCCAAAGAGGTTTTGGCATATTTATCATACAGCACCAACGCCTCTTCATTGGTCATATCGGCAGCTTCGGCATAACCAAGCTCCAACTGTATCAATCCTACAATTCCATAGTTGACAATAGCTATGAATTCAGAACGGATGCCTTCGTCTACCAAAGTCACCCCTTTCGTTTCAATACTTCTGATACGGTTGGCTTTGATGAATATCTGATCTGTTACGGAAGACGGACGAAGAATGCGCCACGCCGGACCGTAATCATGAAGTTTCTTAGAGAACAAGTCACGGCAAACCGCAATGACATGTTCAAATTGTTGCTTGGTATCTTTCATTTCCTTTTTTCACAGTGCGCTGCAAAGATAGGAATAATTAAAGAAAAAGAAAAAGAGGGCACTCTAAAATCTATTAAAGTACCCTCTTCTATAGAGATTGTTTACGTTTTTATGAGCAGCGCAATACTTGTCCCGGTCTCAGGATTGTTTTACGCGTAATTCTGTTCAGTTTGCAAAGCTTGTCGATGGAGGTTCCCTGACGTGCTGCAATCCGTCCCAATGTGTCTCCCTTCTTTACCTTATAGAACAGACCTTCACCCGATGCCATGCTACGCGCCGTACCGGAAGAGCCTTTTGTCTTATGGAAAGTATAGGAATCAGCTACGATATCCTGCTTTTCAAAATCAAACATAAGCGCAGGATTGATGGGAATACCCAAGAAACGGGTTTCAAAGTGAAGGTGTGAACCGGTAGAACGTCCGGTATTTCCTCCCAATGCAATTGGCTCGCCGGCTTTTACCAACTGGTTTGTATCAACCAATTGTTTAGACAAGTGTCCGTAAACGGTTTCCAAGCCATTGTCGTGACGAATAACGACGTATTTGCCGTATCCACGACGACCTTGATTCTTGACAACGCGCACTTTTCCATCAAAAGCCGCACGGATTGTATCGCCTACATACACCTTGATATCCAAACCATAATGAGCTCTTCTTCTCCGGGGACGGTAACCGAATACATCCGTGATACGGGTATTGGGAGTAGGCATACAGAAACCGGTCAAATCAAATGTATAGCTCTCAGGCACAATCGCATTGCCATAGGCTTGTACGAATTCGTTGTTCCAGTTGGGATACAAATCCAAACCCGGATACAATGATTGTTCTGCACGTATCTGTTTTTGCAAAGCCAGTGAATCAACACTCTTAAGTTTTCTGTCGATGGGGGCCTGGCGGGCAATCAGGTCTTGCGAGAAAGAATTCAAGCTAACCATTGCCGTCGCAGCCAATAAAGCAGTTTTTATCCAATTAAAATTCATCCGTTTCGTCATTCATTTTGATATCCGTTGCAAGCATCTCGGCAAATCAAACACCACTTGTTCTACGCGAATATCCAGATTGATTTTCAAAAATTCTCCCAAAGGTAACATTTCTCTCTGAAAAACGACATCAGTCATTAACTATTTTTTCGAAGAGGAGGAAACTGTAAAGCTCGCAAAGATGTCTTAATCCCCTATAGATAGGAGATTTACAAGCAAACATGTTTTACAACATAAAATGCAATAAAAGTGCATGTTTAACCGTTTTTTCAGCTAATGGCAGCCCAATTAACGTTCGTTTTTCTCAACGCTTTCAGTTGTCGCCACAAGACCTCGTTCTCAGGCAACATGCCATGTGGATCTGCATCCACCACCGTTTGCGCTACTTCACGGACATATTGCAGCAGTTGTCCGTCACGGGCTATATCGGCAATCTTCAGATCGAAAGCAATGCCGCTCTGCTGTGTCCCTTCCAAATCTCCAGGACCACGTAGTTTCAAGTCTGCTTCCGCTATTTCAAAGCCGTCATTAGTCCGCACCATTATCTCCAAACGCTTCCTTGTATCCTCCGCCAACTTGTAGCCGGTAACCAGAATACAATAGGACTGGTCAGCTCCACGTCCTACACGTCCCCGAAGCTGATGAAGCTGGGACAGCCCGAAACGCTCGGCGTTCTCAATCACCATCACCGAAGCATTGGGCACATTTACACCTACCTCAATCACGGTGGTAGCCACCATTATCTGTGCCTCGCCGGATACGAACAATTGCATCTGAGCATCCTTTTCAGCAGGTTTCATCTTTCCATGTACCTTGCAAACCCTACACTCGGGAAACTCTTCACAAACATGCAGATACCCTTCTTCAAGGTTCTTTAAGTCAATCTTTTCGCTTTCCTTAATCAGCGGGTAGACAATATAGACCTGCCGGCCTTCGGCAATCTGCTTGTGCATGGACTGATACAAGCTTATCCGACGGCTATCAAACTGATGAAGAGTGACAATCGGTTTACGTCCGGGAGGCAATTCATCGATGACAGACACATCCAAATCGCCATAAAGCGTCATTGCCAATGTACGGGGAATCGGGGTTGCCGTCATCACCAATACATGGGGAGGTTGTACATTCTTTGTCCACAACCGTGCCCGTTGGGCCACACCGAAACGATGCTGCTCGTCAATCACAACCAAACCGAGCGAAGCAAAATTCACCGTATCTTCAATAACGGCATGAGTACCTATTAATATATGTATGTCTCCTGTCAACAAACCGGCAAGGATAGCTTCGCGCCGCTTGCCCTTAACAGAACCGGTCAACAGTTCCACACGTACCTCCATTCCATACAGCAGCTCACGGATGGTTTCATAGTGCTGGTTTGCCAAAATCTCGGTAGGTGCCATCATGCATGCTTGAAAACCATTATCGAGCGCCATCAACATACTCATCAGTGCGACAAGCGTCTTTCCACTTCCCACATCCCCTTGCAGCAAGCGGTTCATCTGCTTTCCTGAGCCTACATCCTTACGGATTTCCTTCAATACCCGCTTCTGTGCATTGGTCAGTTCAAAAGGAAGATTACGGGAGTAGAAGGTATTGAACACTTCGCCCACCCTTTCAAAAATATAACCGCGATATTTCCGCTGACGGTCTTTTGCATACCTCAGGATGTTCAACTGTACGTAAAAGAGCTCCTCAAACTTCAGGCGATACTGTGCCTTACGCAATAAATCCGGATTAGCGGGAAAGTGTATATTGACCAAAGCTTCCGTCAACGGCATCAGATGATGCTCGGCAAGTATAGCGGGAGAAAGGGTCTCGGGCAACGGCTCACGCAACTGCTGCACCACCGTATTCATCATCTTCTCGATGGCATGTGAATTGAGAGAACTCCGTTTCATCTTTTCAGTCGTATTATAATAAGGTTGTAACCCCATGGACGACAATTTCAAATCCGAAGCAGAGTCTATATCCGGATGAGCCATGTTTATTCTGCCATTGAAGAAGGTCGGTTTTCCGAACACAATATATTCCTGATGCACTTTATACTTCCCCACCAAATATTTGATGCCCTGGAACCAAACCAGGTCCACTACCCCCGTACCGTCCGAGAAATGAGCTATCAGCCTGCGCTGGCGCCCTTCTCCAGCCGTCTCAAAACTTAGTATTTCACCTTTCAGCTGAATATAGGGCATCGTCCCATCGATCTCCTGAATATAATAAATCCGACTGCGGTCTACATATTTATATGGAAAGTAATATAGCAAATCGTGCAAGGAGTAAATGCCCAATTCCTTATTGAGCACCGAAGCACGCTGCGGCCCGACGCCCGACAAATATTTTATGTCACGCGTGGCTAAATCGAACATGAACCTATCAGAGCTGTGGCTATTTTTAAATCAAAAGGAGTGGTTATTTTAATGTTTTCCCGATTTCCCGGCGTCAAAAAGACAGATACGCCCAATGCCTCCACCACAGAAGCATCATCGGTAAAATGGGGTGTATAGGGCTGCTCGTATGCCGCTTTCAGCAGTTTCGCATCAAAAACCTGGGGAGTCTGCACCAATCTATAATCATCCCTGCCGACAGTCACACTGCCTTCCCCTTCCATACGGCGAACGGTCTCCACCACACCGATTACCGGAATTACGGCCTTTTTCTCGGCCGCCAAGTCATAACAGCGTGCAATCACTTCCCGGGCCACGAACGGACGCACCCCATCGTGCACACCGACCAAAGCAGGTGTCTTGACCAAAGCCAAACCATTCTTTACGGAGTGGAACCGCGTCTCCCCCCCATCTGCAATGGCATGCGGCAATGAAAAACAGTACTCCCTGCACAGCTGCCTCCAGTAATCCTGCTGGCTGTGGGGAAGCACCAATATTATCCGTATCTCAGCATTGTAGTCATAAAACGCCTCCAGAGTGCGCATCAAAACAGGTTTCCCCCCTATCGGGAGAAACTGTTTGGGGAGTTCGGTCCCCATGCGCAAGCCCTTGCCACCGGCAACAATCAGAGCATACTGAACCATTTATGATTTATGATTTATGATTTATGATTTAAAATCATAAATCCGTTACGCACATAGCTTCTTTCAGTTCCTGCACCTTCTCTTTGCCTTGCAACAGCTCCACTACGGCCAATGCAAACTCCATGGCAGCGCCCGGTCCTTTACCAGTGATGATATTGCCGTCTCTTTCTACCGGAGCACCCGTACATTCGGCACCTTCCAAATACTGTTCAAAGCCGGGATAGCAAGTAGCCTTCTTGCCTTTCAGCAATCCCAGCTTACCCAATACCATAGGAGCCGCACAAATAGCAGCAATCGGTTTCTGCTCTTGGGCAAAACGCAGTACCAGATTACGCAGTTCTCCACACTTCTCCAAAGTGGACGCACCCGGCATACCGCCAGGCAATAATACAAGCTCTGCATCAAAGAAGTCGCAGTTCACTACATTCTTATCGCACAAGACCGGAACATCGTGTGCTCCCGTCACTATTTCATCAGGGGTTACCGTCACCATTTCTACGTTCAGTCCGGCGCGTCTCATCACATCCACAGAAGTAAAAGCTTCTATTTCTTCAAATCCGTCGGCAAAAAAAACATAAACTGTACCCATAATTGTTCCTCCTCTTATTTTAGATTAAAATAATACGTTATTGTTCCCGTCTGATTGTTCAAGCCGCTTACCGCATTGAAACGGGCTTTCTTGGCAGCATCCTCTGCCGCTTTCCGCAATGCGGGATTGACGGTATTGGTCTGGCGGTTGATGCTGGTTGCTATCACATGTCCGGCAGGGTTCACTGTGATGGTCACCACAACCCTACCTTCATCCTGCACATTATATACCGGCCGCGGCAATCCGCCCTCACCAAGAGAACGTCCGCCCAAATTAAACGAGCCGTAGCCTCCCGTACCCGAAGTGGCTCCGGACGGAGCATTTCCCGTAGGACTTCCTTGAATACCTTCGCCTTCCGTATCGCCTTTACTACCCATTTGGGCACCTTTGCCAAAAGCGCCAGCTACCCGTTTACGGGCAGCTTCCTCGGCTTCCTTACGTTCCCGTTCGGCTTTTGCCGCTGCCAGTTTGCGGGCCTCTTCCGCTTTTTCGGCTTCCGTCTTTTCCGGTTTCTTCACCTCCTCCTTTTTCTTGGGTTCGGCTTTGGGCTTTATGGCAACGGTTTCTTCAGTTTCCTGCGTAATGATGTCCTGCTCCACCGTTTCCTGCACCTGAGGAGCGGTTTCCTCCGGCATGACATCCACCTTTACTAAAGAAGGGTCGGCAGCGCCCAGTGCATCGGGCACCTCTCCCAGCATAACGGGTATACCGCCTTCTTCCGAGGGTTCTGGCGGTGTGAATCCTACCAGTATCAGAAGGGCAATAATGGCAACATGCACCACAAGTGCACCTGCCATACCTATATATTTTCCTTTCTTCTTCCGATTCACCATTGCATTTACAATTTAGCCATGTACAATGTACGATTTAGTTTTCCGGTGGTCGTGTAGCCAGCACCATCTTGAATTTATTCTCGTTTGCAATGTTCAGCACCTTCACGATTTCCCGGTAAGGCACTGTTTCGTCAGCATACAAAGCTATATACATTTCAGGCTCCCTCTCCGCACACGATTGTAGGAAAGGAGTCAATTCTTCAAGCGTCAGAGACAGTTCCTTGTCATTGCCAAAAGCAGCATAATAATTCAGATTCTTATCTATGATGACTCTTGTCAAAGGCTTCGCAGAAGTCTGTTGCTTTCCCTGCGGCAGCAGTACCTTGATAGCATTGGGCGATACCATGGTAGATGTTATCATAAAGAAAATCAGCAGCAGGAAAATCAGGTCCGTCATGGACGCCATACTGAAATTGGGTGATATTTTAGCTCTACGTTTTAACACGCCTTTAAGTTTTAATTCTTAATTCTTTAATTAATCATTTCGCCGGTTCGTTCAACAAATCCATGAATGCCATTGTCTTGGCTTCCATCTTGTTGACCACGCCATCTATCAATGTCACCAGGTAATTGTAGGCAAACATAGCTATGATACCGACTATCAAACCGCCCACCGTAGTAATCATCGCCTCATAAATACCACCGGAAAGCAACGTTATATCAATATTATTTCCGGCATTTGCCATTTGCCAAAATGCACGTACCATACCCGTCACCGTGCCAAGGAAGCCTAGCATAGGAGCGCCACCGGAAATCGTGGCCATAATCGTCATTCCCTTCTCCAGTTTGGCAACCTCAATATTACCCACATTCTCGATGGCAGCCTGCACATCGTTCACCGGGCGTCCCAAACGGCTGATACCCTTTTCAATCATACGGGCCGAGGGAGTATCCACACTGCGACAATAAGCAATGGCAGCTTTCAATTCCCCACCCAAAATATAATCCTTTATTTTATCCATGAACTGAGGGTCTTCTTTCCCCGCCTTCCGGATAACATAATTACGTTCAAACAAGATGTAGAAACAAAGTACGGACATCAAACCCAAGACAATCATAATCCAGCCACCTTTGATGGCCATGCTCCATAAATTCATTTCGTCGGAAGCGTTTACTTGTGTCAGTACCGGATTGGCACCTGCAATAGAGTCAGTCAGTGCCGGAGCCACTTGGGCCAATAACAACATTACATTCATCAGCGAAGACAGTTTTTATATTCCTTGACCGTACGCTCCAATCCCAGATACAACGCGTCACTAATCAGCGCATGCCCGATGGATACCTCGTCCAGCCACGGAATGTTTTGATAAAAATAATTCAGATTCACCAGACTCAGATCATGTCCGGCATTCAGCCCCAGACCTAAGCTGCGGGCCACCTTGGCAGCCTCGACAAAAGGAGCTACAGCCGCTTCCCGTCCTTTGGGATAAGCCGTAGCATAAGGTTCCGTATATAGCTCCACGCGGTCGGCACCGGCTTTGGCAGCATATTCTATCATTTCGGCATCGGTGGAAACAAATACGGAAGTACGGATACCGGCATTGTTGAACTCATCCAACACTTCGTTCAAGAAGTCAAAATGGGTCTTGGTATCCCAGCCTGCGTTTGAAGTCAGCTGTGTAGGGCTGTCGGGCACCAAAGTTACCTGATGCGGTTTCACCTTCAAGACCAAATCCATAAATTCGGGTGCAGGATAACCCTCGATATTGAACTCTGTCCGCAGCAACGGCCGCAAATCATATACATCCTTACGGCGGATATGCCTCTCGTCAGGACGGGGATGCACCGTAATGCCATCAGCACCAAAGTCTTCACAATCCAGCGCTACCTTCACAACATTCGGGACATCACCTCCACGGGCATTGCGCAGCGTTGCCACCTTATTTATATTAACGCTTAATCTAGTCATAATTCGGTTTATAGTTTGGGACAAAAGTACAAATAATAGTTATATATTGGCAGCATTCTGAGAAAAAAATAGCATCTTTGCACTTCAATCCAACAGAATTGATTATGAAATTTGCCATATTCGGAAATACCTACCAAGCAAAGAAATCCTCGCATGCAGAAAACCTCTTCCGGTTGCTCGGACAGCATAATGCACAGCTCTGCATCTGCCGGGAATTCCATCACTTCCTGACTGCCGATTTACATTTAAACATACCTGACGCCGAATTGTTTGACGGAGATGATTTCTGTGCCGACATGGTTATCAGCATCGGTGGCGACGGCACTTTCCTAAAAGCAGCCAGCCGTGTAGGAAAGAAGAATATCCCCATATTGGGCATCAATACCGGCCGGCTGGGTTTCCTTGCCGACATCTCACCGGAAGAGATGGAAGAGACCTTCGATGAAATCTACAATAATCACTATAAGGTGGAAGAGCGTAGTGTACTGCAACTGAGGTGCGACGATGAACGCTTGATGCAATCCCCTTACGCCCTCAATGAGATAGCCGTATTGAAGCGGGACAGTTCGTCCATGATCAGTATCCACGCCGCCATCAATGGCGCTCCGTTGACCACTTATCAAGCTGACGGCCTGGTTATCTCCACACCTACCGGTTCCACCGCCTACTCACTCAGCGTCGGCGGTCCGGTCATTGTGCCCCACAGTAAAACCATCGCCATCACCCCGGTGGCTCCACACAGCCTCAACGTCCGTCCCATCGTCATTTGTGACGACTGGGAAATTACACTTGATGTGGAAAGCCGCAGCCACAACTTCTTGGTTGCCATCGACGGCCGTAGCGAGTCCTGCAAAGAAACGACCCGGTTGCACATCTCACGTGCCGACTATAGCATAAAGGTAGTGAAACGGTTCAACCATATTTTCTTTGATACCCTTCGCAATAAACTAATGTGGGGGGCGGACATCAGATAAGCCTATATCACTTCATTCACTCCAGCAGGATAACCTATTCACTCCAGCAGGATAACTTATTTACCTCAGTGGGGAACTCCATTTTGTCTTATCCTGATATAGGTAGACACATTTACAAACTA
>NZ_QTLM01000020.1:0-71282 GCF_003602695.1 Bacteroides sp. AM07-18 | reverse complement strand
TTGCTGTCTCGCCATAGGTAGCGTTCAGCATCCGGTCAAGACCGTCATAAGTGAATTTGTAACCGCGGACTGTACTTTCGTTCCCGGACTTCCAGGTCATGCTGCTGATATTGCCATTGTACTTCGCTGTACCCACACCCGTGTTGTAGTACAGGTTCTGTGTGAAGCATGTACCGCTGATGCCCGTCAGCCAGCTACGCAGGTTGTAGGCATATGTCAGTTTGTTGATGCTCGTTCCGTGATACTGCTTGGTCAGCAAACGACCGAAGTTGTCATAAGTGGCATCGTACAGAGTGATTGAAGTGCCGCCAAGACTATGCTGCACTTTACTTATTCTGTCCGCATGGTCGTAGGTATAGGTATATACTTCCGTGCGCGTGGTCTTTCCGCTGGCAGTATGTGTATGTGTCACAGTGTTCGGCTTGCCGGTAAAAGTATAAACAGTGTTCGTCGTATCATAACCCTCCAGCAAATTGCCTTGAACCGTTTTTGTGATGCGTCCCTCAAAGTCATAATAATTAGCCGAATAAAGTTTTGTACTGCTGCCAAGAACAGTGACTACACTACCGGTGACATATCCTTTGGCATCGATTGTTGCCGCAGGAAAGCCGGCATTATCGAAACCGGTCAGACTACGGAAGGCATAGTCGTCATAATAGTTTACTCTATGGACTTCGGGCGACACCAAGGCGAAGCTTGATGTATATCCACTGTTACCCAAACCGCTGTTGCTATTCACCCGTGTACATGATACAATAACATTCGAAACTGCAGCCGTATTCGTATTGGAACAAACGCCCTGCACTGCCAGACGATGGAACTTATCATACAGATAGAAACTCCACTGCTTAGAGGCATACTGCTTGCCATCCTGGGAAAAGATCATATTGTCTGCCTTATCGTACACATAGCTCACAGCAGAAGCACCTGGAAGCTTTTTCCAATTACAACGGTTACGGTTGTCATATTTGTACTGGAAAGCATATTGATCCAGGTTTGACACACTCTGATACATCGGTTGTAATACGAAGCAAAGGTTATCCAAATCGTTATACACATAATAAGTATCATGCTGCTCGCTACCCTGCATCTGGCGTTCCAGCAATATATGGCCTTGTTTGTCTGTGAAAGTATAAGAAACATGTTGGTCTTCGTCAATACGTTTCACCACGCGCAACTGTCCGGCTGCATAAGTACCGTTGTTGACAAGTGCCCCAGACGAACTTACCGAATAGTTAATGCAATTCACATCGGAAGAATTAGCCAGATAATCCATAGTTACAGGTTTTGATGCCCATGCCGCTCCCGGAGAGTATCGCTTCAGAATGCGGTCTAATGGGGAAACACTGTAAACAGGCTTGCTGTAGGGACGGGAATCACTTGAATAGTTGCCCGGAGCCGCACTTTTGATAGCCGAAGGAGACATATAAACAGAGGAGGAAACAATTGGGAGCCAACTCTCCGAACGACGTCCTGCGCCATCATATTCTTGTAACGATATCAAATTACTTCCGGCAGGAGTAATTCCCTTTTGTACCTTCTGGAAGAGACGCCCCAAGCCGTCATAATAATCATAACTTGCCATATACTTGCTACCTGCTGCTGCAGTCATAGCATGAGTGCGAACGTAATTCTGCGAAGTGCCGTCAGGAGACCACTGATAGAAGTACGAGGCAATAGGATTTTGGTTATGATCCTGCACATCAGATAAATCACCCAAAGCATTATAGAGATAGAAATCCTTAAAACCAGTTGCTTTTCTTATCTCCTTCAGCCCATAAGAAGGATTGTGAAGCCAGGTTGTGACCTCGCATTCCGGGAAGGACGTTTTCAGTGCATAGAGGGCCGTCGTATTGGGTGAACCGGCAGAACACAAAGCATCCAAACCTGTTGTTCCGAGCCGAGACACTACTTCCGCATAAGTGATACCTTTGAGACGGGCAATCGGCAAAGAATATTTATAGCCCCACAAATAGACCACAGACATGTTGTCGGGAGTAGTAACTTCCACCGGATTCCATTTACTATCATACCTATAAGAAACAGTTCTTTTCTCAGGATACAAACTACTATATTCTTCACTGGACTGCAAGGTGAATTTAGAAAAGACGTCCCCGTACGTATTATTCAGATACAGCGTCGCTCCTCCCGATGTTCGTTGGTAGTTCTGTACAGCATCAAGCACGTTATTAGCCTTGAATTCATCTTTGTAGGAAGAAACATCCGCTGCATAAGCATAGCTTTCCATTACATAGCCCGAACGGCTGGTACTTGTGCGGCAAGTAGCTATCTGGTTACGACTGTTGTAGGTATACAGTTTTTCCTGCGTCACCGGTACACCATGGGCATATTCCGTCGAAACTTCCCGTTTTAACCGTATATCATAGGTAAGATGCGGATATAAAGTTATCTCAAAACGTCCGTGATAAGCCAATGGATTTCTAAAGCTCACCGTCTGTCCTCCGATGTTTTCATTATAGGTGATACTGCCGGAATAGCAATTAACCGGACCCACATAGTTGTCCCTTACACGGATGTTGGTCAATTCTTGCCACTTGTTTGCAATCTCATATTCATAGGTGTCTTCCCATACCAAGATATTACCGGCATCATAGATGCTCTTTTTCAGTAGTCGCCCATTATAGTTGGCAGGCATATAAGCCAAGGTAGCATCATAATCCTGGCCGGCTATGTTACTGAATACGAGTTCCTCTCTCCCCGCATCCAGAAAATCGCGCTGCTTGACGACACGGCTGTAACCTACAGGATTGGCATTGGGCGTAGAAGCTGGTGGAGTTTGCGCCTGAGCATAAAAACGGCGGAAAGTGTGGTAACTGGTAGAAGGGCGTATCACTCCTTCAGGAGTTGTGGTATAGCTTCCGCGCCGGACATTAAAATCATCATAGAACTTGACTGAGAACATCAGAATGCCAGAGGTCTTGTGATTCTCGCTTTCATACAAGTAACCGGTACGTTCCAACACTTCACCTGTATTATTCTTTTTAGTAATGGTCTTGATTCTCACTCCTCCGCCAACTTTCTGCAATGTGTCTTTGTTTACTGCAGTTCCACCGCCTCTATAGGTCAAAGTAGCAGAACTGGCATTGCGGGTAGAATAACCTTGATTGGTAACTGCAGAACTCAATGTACTTGTCAGGACATAATCTCCCGCTTCCAATGTGAACGACTCGTTGACATGATACACATGCCCACTGGTATTTTGTGAAGTCACTTTGTACGATTTAATGACACTTCCTCCGGCACCGAGTTTCCGCAAAGTGGTTCCGGAGCCGGTGACTTGATTGACTTCATAATCGGGAAAATTGACTTGAGCATCCACCGTCACTACCTGCGTGGTGGGCAGAGTGAAAGTAGCGGAAGGCGTCACTATCAGGTCGTTGTTGTTGACAGTATTGACACCTTTGACTTGTGCGTCATACTTATTCAAATCCTCTGCAGAAATGAAACGATTGTCTCCTACAAAAGTGTGAGGTTCAAACTCAAACTCCACACTGCCGCCCGTAGGATATGTGATTTTCTTCAGCATATTGGCCGTAATATACTCCCGGCTACAATTTCTGACAGCGGTAGAACCGGATAAAGGAACATTCGTCAAACCTTCCAGGGAGGGAATCAATGTATGAACACGGTTTGTAAGCGTGGAAGTATTCTGCTGTCCATTGTAATATCCCCAATAGTCTATGGCAAAAGAAGTCTTATAAGGCAAGTTCACAGCTTCATTATAAGTGAATGTATGCTTTTCACCCTGCGAAGTGCCATTTTTTCGAAGTACAGAAAGCAGTTTCAGACGTTTACGAAGTACGCTGGTGGGTATGGTAGACGACGACCCATAATCGTCCGATGACAAGTAATTACCGCCGACTGATTGTTCGGGACAAATGAAGTAATCATAATTGAACTGGTAAGAATACACATCCTTCCCGTCCAACTTACTCTTTATTTTCATGTTTGTCAGTTTTCCGGTAGTTCCCGGATAGCGGTCTTCACGACTTCCCATCTCGAAAATCACTTCTTCCGTATCGGTTTCTATCTTGCTTAAATAGCAAGTCTGTGAAATGCCGGCAGTAAAGTTCCGTTTTATATAGTCATTGTCCGGAGGAGTACCTACGGTATAATACTCCGACATAACAGGCACCGAATAGCAACTGGCGGTAACATAGGTTAGAGTGATAGTATGTCCCGTCACATCCGTCATACTTGTCAGCATATAAGTCAAGGGAGCATTGGAAGTTACAAATGCATAAGGCCTGAAGGCATAAGATGTGCCTGCTTCATCTGTAATGATCACTTTTTCAGCACTATGCCACACTTTACAATTCATCCTGGAACCGATAATGACAGGAGTCTGACTTTTGGGGTGCAAGAAGTATTTGAATGATCTTCCTCCGGGCAATGCAACTTCAAATATATCTCTTTCACCTTGCCCTATAAGGCCTTCATTAATAATTCCATTGGTCGTATTACTCGTATTGGGGTCGAACATTAAATTTCCCCACAAATTCATCAGTTCCTCGGTCCCCGAACGGTAGTTCAACGTATCAGCACTCTGTACTTTCCAGTGATATTTTATTTTCTCCCATTCAGCCCAAGTAGCAAATGTACCAGAGGTCGCGTCTACCTTGCCCACAGCATTAAGGTTGACGCACCCTCCTGCCAAAAGATTCCAACCAAGACCTACCCACGTAGCTTCTTGAGCCACCTTGACTCCGCTCGCATGATAAGACAACGTAATGGGTAGTTCTATACGCCCACATTTAAGGGTATATAGCGGTATAGAGATATCAGGTGTTCCTGTGTATTCACTTACAGGAATGTTTCCATACAATTGCATACCTGCCGCTTCGGGAATAGCAGGTACATAATCATTTATCCGCAGAAGATGATTATTCATATCTCCACCGTCCTGTGCACATACCGACTGTGTTGTGCCAAATAACATAAGAAGAGCTAACAATACTTTGATTCTATTTTTCATATTCAATGAAATTTATATATTTCTTAAATAAGTGCGCCTGAAGTAGGTATTTCGGCTTCCGGCACACTTTTTTAGTTTTGTAATACTGTTTTTACAGTGGCATCGCCTGCACGCCCAGCACACTGGCTATGGTGGCAATGATGGTACCCACAATTTTCAAGATATCTTTCCAGGTTTCTTTGCTTATTTTCATAATTCCATGTTTTAAAGATGATTGTTCTAAAATTCTTTACTTACCTCGAAGCACGGACACTGCTTCACCCACTCCCACGGCTCCACCTTCCCGTCACCGTCCAAATCGGGACTGAGGTCGCGGTGGCCGCATACACGGGCGTTCCGGAACTGTTGTAGCAGCTGGTGCACCAGCAGGTGCAGGGCCGAACGTTGATCCGGCGTACGGGTATCCTTCGGATTTCCCCGGGCATCCAGCCCGCCTTCGTAGCAGATACCTATCGAATACTTGTTGTGACCGCGGCAATGCGCACCGGGCAGTTCCAGGGAACGGGTTCCGAGCACGGTACCGTCTCTCCGGATATAGTAGTGATAGCCCGTCGTGCGGAAGCCACGGCGGCGGTGCTCGGACTCTAAAGCCTCGGGAGTGAGCACATGGCCCTCCCGCGTGGCGCTGCAATGCACCACGATGTAGTTGATTTTTCGCATAAGATTAGTTAGTGATTAATGATTGAAGATTAGTAATTTATGATTTGACGATTTACGATGTACGATTACTTTTCGTATCATAAATGCCTGCATAGGCGCGGTTATTTAGCAGTACGAATTTCAATCGTACATCGTAAATCGTCAAATCGTAAATGGCCTTATCCCAACGGATTTTCACCTTGGTCACCGTCGTTACCGCCCGAGCCACCGTCGTTGCCGCCCGAACCTGCCGTGTCCTGAAGGTCGAAGCGCACGCACTTCACCCCGGTCACCAGCGAACGGGTAGACACCGTATGGTCCAGATTACGCTTGGAGGTGGGCAGAAAACGCACTCGTAGTGTGGACTGGGTAGCCGACACCTTCAGAGGGTCTTCCACACCGTTCATGGTGGACTTCATCGTAAGGCGGAAAGTACCCAGACCGTCCAGCGTCACGCTCTCGGAAGACTGCAGGTGGCGAGTCATCACGGTCACCAGGTTGTCGATGACATTCTTCGAGTCACCCGTAGAGAGGGAAGACAACTCCGCAATCTCCTTGGCCACCTGCTCGGTGTCCACATTCCCCGTCAGCACCACGCGGGGATAAAAAAGCTTCTTGCCCTCTTTGTTGGCAAGAACCGACTGAAATGATTTGTAAATTACTGGCATAGTAGTTTTGTTTTAAAAATTAATAGTTTGTCTTGAAATTCAAGGATTCGTTTTTTTCAAATGAAACAACATTGTTTTATTTTCGTGTATTAAGCTTAACCACATTGCAAAGATAACGCTATCCGGAAAAGTGTGCAAATTAAAAAAACCGTTTTTCTTCATGAATTTATTCACATATCGAAAACACTATTTACAGCACAGGCTCAACAGGTATCGCCCCGGTTGCCGTATCTTGCCATGACTCTCGCGCAAGGCATAGAAGCCCTTCCACAGGGGGTGGCCGATAGCACCGAAATTACTTTTGAGGATAATGGCATACTGCTCTTGCGGAGGAATATGGAACTGCTTCAGATTGAAAAGCAGCCCGTCCAGGTTGCGGTCCGTGCCATCCTGCGGCGGTTGCAGTTGCTCTATTTTCCGAAGATATTCCCCCTCCGCGGATGGCACATCCGCGCCCTCAGTGCCCCCGGTTCCGGGGGAACTATGGAGGAGGGGATTTTCTTTGCTGTGTTGTGATGTGCTATGCTCTGCTGTGCTATGTGTACCCGATGTCGCATTTTCGGGCTTAAATGCTGCACTTTCGGCAGCGGACGGCACGCTTCCATTGGCAGACGGCACTCTCCCGGCGGCAGTCGGCGCAGCCTCGTCATCGCTCTGAGAATCATCCACCAGACAATAACGTGTGTCTATGGCGGAAGATTTCCGGCGCTTGGTACTGAACAGATACTGCCGCTGTATCTCGGCAGAAGTCAGGATGGCGTATTTGCCGAAAAGGGCGGCATTGAAAATGCCGTACTCCACAGCCAGGGCAAGAATGCGCTTCACGTCGGCAGCCGTCTTTTCATAGAGGCAGGCGGAAAGGTCTTCGTAGAAAAGCTCGTCGGCACACACGTAATAGCCTTCATCGGCATAAATACAGGAGAGGGCGCCCAGCAGAATGGCAAAGGAGCCGTCACCCTCACGTTTCATGATGCGGCGCACCAGACGGTCGTGCATGAAGTCTGTGTTCAAGGGGAAATAGTCAAGTCCCCGTTTTTTGATTCTGGACATGGTTTGATAATTAGGGGTTAGTGATTAGGGGGAGAGAGCGGCTTGTATCATTCTATATCACCTGCTTCGCATAGGCGTTTCCGCTTGCGGAGCACGCTTTCGCGCACTACCTTCAAAGCATTCAGAATAAGATACATACGAAGGGTACAGTCCGAAATTTCAGTGATGACCGGATAACGGAGGGGATTGCTTGCTGGAAGTGAGCGACGGTAGCGGGCGTTACTCATCGCCCTACGGCATTCCTTGCAATAATTGTCGGGGGCAAGCGTACGCTTGTCTACATAAAAAGAATCAACGGGCAGTTCTCTGTGGCAACATCCACAGAAACGAACATTTTTTTCAATAATCTGTTCCATAACCATTTTTTGTTAAGAATTAGTACAATAATATTTTTTTCGGCACGCCCCTGCCAAAGATGCTTGTAGGGGCTGTTTGCTGGAAGTATATATCCAGCGTATTCTATCTATACATCCAGCGCGTTGCATCTATACTTCCAACGCACCTCATCTATACATCCGGCAAGGTGGATGCCCATTTTTTCAAATTCGTAAGTATTTTTGCTAAATTCGGATGCTTCCGGATAAAAGACCAGATGTGTATTTTCCATAAATCCCTCCCTTTTATTTGCATTTATAAAACATGATATGTATTTTTGTCCCAACAAAGATAATACTGTTTTCATTTATAAAACAAACAAATCGGGAATTAAATTCTTAAATAAGACGTAAGACAGTATAAATGAGGAGATAATAGTTTCTGAATAATTTACACGTAAAAACTGAAGAATATGGCGAATGACAAAGACCCGGTATTTTGTGCGGCAGACATCATAAAACGTGCCAAACTGGCGAAAGAATTCAAGACAGACAGCGAACTTGCCGCCTTTCTGGGTATATCACGCTCCACACTGAGCAACTGGAACGCCCGCAACAGCATCGACTTCCCCCTGCTGCTGGGCAGCCTGGACGACGTGGACTACAACTGGCTGCTGACGGGAAAGGGCTCGCCTGCACATCATTTAAAATTCTGTGACAATGACTTGGTACAAGGTGAAGTGGAAATACTTCACACACCGAAAACAGCCGACCCTATGGACGACCGTAGCGTGACCCTCTATGACATCTCTGCCGCCGCCAACCTGAAGACACTGCTGGCTGACCGCCCGCAGTACGCCTTGGGGCGGATTGTAATTCCCAATATCCCTGTGTGCGACGGTGCCGTCTACGTCTCGGGCGACTCGATGTATCCCATCCTCAAGTCCGGCGACATCGTAGGCTTTAAGTCCATCCGCGACTTCACCGACGTCATCTACGGTGAAATGTATCTCGTCTCCTTCGAGCGGGGCGGCGACGAATACCTGGCAGTGAAATACGTCAACCACTCCGAACAACCGGACTGCATCCGTCTGGTGAGCTACAACAACCACCACGACCCCATGGACCTGCCGCTGGCGGCAGTCAATGCAATGGCCATCGTGAAGTTCTCGATAAGGAAGAATATGATGATGTAGAGGGCGGCATTATCACCGGAAATTTCGTAAGAAAGCTCCTGGCAAGGATTGTTTAATAAGTAAACAGAGAAATTATACAAAAAAAGCTTGTAATTTATTCTTTTATCTTATTTTTGCGATGCCATAGGCATAATAATAAGTATCCGGAAAAAAACATGCTTATTCCATCCAATAGAACAAAGAGGGAGTGCATTCTTTCAAGGTTATGTTTTCTAGTGCTTTCAGTATGGGTGTCCCTACCTTCCGCAGCACAGAACAATCCCTACAAGATAGACGATGCACTCTACCCCATCTACCAGCGGGCTTCCAAGCAGGCACGCCAGCAGGAGGGGTTGCTGGTGGCCGACACTTTGTATCAACAGGCTCTGAAACTCGGTGACAAAAAAGCACAATGCCTGGCATACATCATCCCCCTGCAGTTCTATATATCCCAAAAAGATGATAGCAAAATAGAAAAGGCATCCACTGACCTGAAAGAGATTTCACGTGCCAATAACTATCTGCAATATTATTATCACGCTTGGAGCAGCGAAATCATCTACTTCCTGAACCAACAACGCTCATTGCTCGCCTTGCAGAAAGCGGAAAAAATGAAAAAGCAAGCTTTTGCCGACAGATACCCTTACGGTATCTTCAGCTGTATCCGAACCATGGGCCATATCTACAAATCACGCGGAAACTTCGACCTCTCCGCCCAATACTATCAGGAAGCCTTGGACTATATGCTGAAGAATATGCCCGACCAGGATCCCAGCCAACTATACTCAAGCCTTGCCGAATATTACCGTAACACCCAAAAAGATTACGCCACCGCACTGGACTATTGCGAAAAAGCCTTGAAGAGCGCCAAAACAGAACGGAACATAGCCCAAGCCATGATAGAGAAATGCCTGATACTATTCCGGCAGGGGCGTATAGATGAATTCAACGACTGCTATAAAGAAGCCGTACAAATGGCAGACCGTTGCAAGCTCTCTGCCAACGTTTCCCTACTGATAGCCCACATCAGCAAGAACATACTGGACAAACAGTATGAGCAGGCCCATGCCCACGCTGACCAATTGTCCGAGAAAGGCTTGCAACAACATGCTTACATTTACGAATACGCCAAAGACTATCCCAATGCCATCAAATATCTGAAAAAATACCACCAGCAGTTGGATTCGACGAACAATCTGCTGCAACTGTCGGACATCGCCGAACTGAACACCCAGATAGGCGCCGAACGTCTGAAAATGGAAAACATACAGGCCACCTCGCGCTACCGCATCACTCTTTTCAGCATTGTCACCGGCTTTTTGCTGTTATCCCTGCTTTTCCTGATGCTCTACCTCCACCGCAAACGTAAAGTCAACCTCGAACTATGCCACAAGAACGAGGAACTTTCCGAAGCACGCGACCAAGCCGAAGCAGCCAACAAGGCAAAGAGCATCTTCCTGCAGAACATGAGTCACGAAATACGGACACCGCTCAACTCTATCGTGGGCTTCTCACAACTCATCACTTCCCCCGACGCGAACCTTTCCCAAGAGGAAAGGCAGGATTTCTGCCATCTCATACAGCACAATTCCGACCTCCTCCTTACACTGGTGGGGGACATCCTCAGCGCAGCCGAGTTGGAAAGCAACAGATACACCATGAAGATAGCGCCGCACAGTTGCAACAAGCTCTGCCGGGAAGCCATAACCACCGTTGAACACCGCAAGCCCGAAGGCGTGAAGCTCTACTACACCTCCGAAGTGGACGACTGCTACGAACTGAGCACCGACGGGCAACGTGTGTGCCAGATACTCATCAACTTCCTTACCAATGCAGAGAAACACACCACACAAGGCGAAATCCGCCTGCACTGCTCTCTCACAGAGAATCCCGGATACGTCACCTTCTCCGTCACCGATACCGGTACCGGCATTCCCCCGGAATACTCGGAAACCATCTTCGAACGCTTTGAAAAGGCTGACAACTTCGGGCAAGGCACCGGCCTGGGACTCAATATCTGCCGCCTCATCGCCGAACGGCTGAAAGGGAAAGTGCTGCTGGACAAGGAGTACAAGGAGGGGGCAAGGTTCGTGTTTGTACTGCCGGTGAAAAAATCCATTTGAAGAGCAAGACCAAAACAACAAAGGCCGCCTCTTCTGCATCCTCCGAAACATCGGTATCTGCAGAAGGGCAGCCTTCTATATAAATAGCCGTAAAGCTATGCTGATTATAAACCGAATGCGGCTTTCACCTTGTCCACATAGTCCAGCTTCTCCCAGGTGAAGAGTTCCACTTCAATGTCCTTGTTGCCTTCGTAGCGGCTCTTGAAGTGCTTGACGATGATCTGCGGCTCGCGGCCCATATGTCCGTAGGCAGCAGTCTCCTGATAGATGGGGTTGCGCAGTTTCAGACGGTCTTCTATCGCCTTGGGGCGGAGGTCGAACAGCTCGTCAATCTTACGGGCAATCTCACCGTCGCTCATATTGACGTGGCTGCGGCCATAAGTATCTACGAAAATATTGATGGGGCGTGCCACACCGATGGCGTAACTTACCTGCACCAGCATTTCGTCGGCAACGCCGGCAGCTACCAGATTCTTGGCAATGTGGCGGGCTGCATAAGCTGCGCTGCGGTCTACCTTAGAGGGGTCCTTTCCGGAGAAAGCGCCGCCGCCATGGGCACCCTTGCCGCCGTAGGTATCTACGATAATCTTGCGTCCCGTCAGCCCGGTGTCACCGTGAGGACCACCGATTACGAACTTGCCCGTGGGGTTGACGTGGTATGTGATATGGTCGTTGAACAGTGCCAGCACCTTTTCATGATGGATGGAAGCAATGACACGCGGCATCAGAATCTCGATTACATCCCGGCGGATTTGGGCGAGCATTTCCTCGTCGACCTTCAGCTGGGCGGCATCACTGTCGTCGGCAGGCTGGACGAAGTCGTCGTGCTGGGTGGAGACTACGATGGTGTCGATGCGTACGGGTGTGCCGTTGTCATCATATTCGATGGTCACCTGGCTCTTGGCGTCGGGACGGAGGTAGGTCATCACCTTGCCCTCGCGACGGACATCTGCCAGCACTTGCAGGATGCGGTGTGCAAGGTCCAGTGAAAGCGGCATGTAATTCTCCGTTTCGTTGGTGGCGTAACCGAACATCATTCCCTGGTCTCCGGCACCTTGTTCCATGGGGTCCTGTCGCTCCACGCCGCGGTTGATGTCGGGGCTCTGCTCGTGGATGGCGCTCAGCACGCCGCACGAATTGCTCTCGAACATATACTCGCCTTTGGTATAGCCGATTTTCTTGATTACTTCGCGTGCGATGAGAGGCATGTCAACGTACGCTTTGGTTTTCACTTCTCCAGCCAGCACTACCTGACCGGTAGTAACCAGAGTTTCGCAAGCTACTTTCGAACTGGGGTCGTAGGCCAACAGTTTGTCAAGCACAGCGTCCGATATTTGATCGGCCACTTTGTCGGGGTGTCCTTCAGACACCGATTCGGATGTGAATAAATATCCCATTTCAGTTGAGAATTGATAGTTGATAATTGATAATTCAACGAATGGCGGAAGGAGGTGTGTGGAGTAGATGCATCCGGCACACAAACGTGCCGTCAGAAAATGATGTGTTTTAGCATTTTTTTCTGTGGTTGCAAGCTACTCAAATCTCTCCACATATCGTTTTTCGGGGGCAAAGATAGTGCAAACCGAACGCAGAACAAAATGAACTTGTTCATTTTTTATGCTGAGGTGCAGCCTATCTTCGCTTTCCGGAGGCAAAGATAAAAAAGAAATCTTGTATCTGCGCTACAGATAGCAGAGATTAACACTGATTTTGCAACAATTCCCCGATTGTCTTTCCCAATACCGGATGCACCACGCCTGAAGCAATCTCCGCCAACGGCTCCATCACGAAACGGCGTTCCTGCATCAGCGGATGAGGAAGTTTCAGTTCGGGAGTATCCAGCAAAACGGGAGTACCGTCATCGGCAAAACAGAGCAACAGGTCGATGTCTATCACACGGTCGCTATACACTGCATTGACAGACTTATGCGTACGCCCCATCTCCCGCTCGATTTCCTGCGTCGTTTGCAACACCTCCAAAGGCGCCAAAGCAGTGTCTACGCAGAGTGCGGCATTCAGAAAAGTATTATCGGAAGAAAAGCCCCACGGAGCAGTAGCATAAAAAGCAGATAGGGAAATCACTTCACCTATCTGCTTTCTTATCTTTTGGACGGCCATGCGGAGGTTCTGCTCCTTATCGCCGAGATTGGTACCAAGACTGAAATAAACAACCATAATTACCGGTCTGTAATCAGCATCGCATCTCCATACGTACCAAAGCGGTACTCTTCCTTCAATGCCACATTGTATGCCTCCATCACCTGCTCGTAACCGCCGAAAGCGGCAACAATCATCAGCAGGGTACTGAGCGGCATGTGGAAGTTGGATATCATGGCATTGGCCACGGTAAAGTCGTACGGCGGGAAGATGAACTTGTTGGTCCAACCCTCGTATTCCTTCAAATGTCCGTCGGTGCTGACGGTGCTCTCGATGGCACGCATCACGGTGGTACCTACGGCACAGACTTGGCGGTTCAGGTCTTTGGCATGGTTCACAATCCGCACGGCTTCCTCGTTCACAATCATCTGCTCGGAGTCTGTCTTGTGCTTGGTGAGGTCTTCCACATCAATGTCGCGGAAGTTACCCAAGCCGGCATGCAGGGTGATGTAGGCAAAGTCAATACCCTTGATTTCCATACGCTTCATCAGCTCGCGGCTGAAGTGCAGGCTGGCGGTAGGCGCTGTAACAGCTCCTTCGTTGCGTGCAAAAATAGACTGGAAACGTTCGGCATCGTCCGGCTCTACGGGACGGTTGATGATGCTGTGGGGCAGCGGCGTTTCGCCCAGCGCATAGAGCGCCTTCTTGAACTCATCGTGCGGACCGTCGTAAAGGAAACGAAGCGTACGCCCACGCGAAGTGGTGTTGTCGATAACCTCAGCCACCATAGAGTCGTCGTCACCGAAGTAGAGCTTATTGCCGATACGTATTTTACGGGCAGGATCCACCAGTACATCCCACAACCGGAGTTCTTCGTTCAACTCACGCAACAAGAACACTTCAATACGCGCACCGGTCTTTTCCTTGTTACCGTACAAGCGGGCAGGGAAAACCTTGGTGTCGTTGAAGATAAACACATCTTTGTCATCAAAATAGTCCAGAACATCCTTGAACATCTTGTGCTCAATCTCACCCGTCTTACGGTGCAACACCAACAGACGTGACTCGTCTCTGTACTTCGTGGGGTGCAAAGCTATCTTCTCTTCGGGAAGCTTGAATTTGAATTGCGACAGTTTCATAATTAGTTATGAGTTATAAGTTATTTATTATTTATATCAGTCTGTTTTAGTCATAAGAGGGTATGAGTTATCCGGCAGTATGCTACACTTCATAGCAAATAACTTATAACTCATAACTTATAACTAAATATCTATCTCCTGCGCCTCTATCCACTCTTTGAAATCGAGGGGATTGAGGCAGTCTGCCAGCCGGACGTCGCCTACACGGGTACGCTCCAGGGCGGTGAGGTGGGCGCCGCTCTGCAGGGCTTCGCCGATGTCACGTGCCAGGGCGCGGATATAAGTTCCTTTGCTGCATACTACGCGTACCTTTATCCACGGTTCGGCAATACCCAGCCCGTCGTCCAGCAGCTCTATCTCGTCGATGACGAGCAACTTGGGTTTCAGCTCTACCTCCTCTCCCTTGCGGGCAAGGTCGTAGGCACGTTTCCCGTTCACCATACATGCCGAGAAGGCGGGAGGCACTTGCTGTATCTCGCCGATGAACTTCTTCAGCGTCTCATCCACCAGTCCGCGGGTGATGTGCTCCGTGGGATAGGTGGCATCTATCTCATGTTCCAGGTCGTAAGAGGGAGTGGTGGCGCCCAACCGGATGGTGGCGACGTACTCCTTCGTGTGATACTGGAATTCCTCAATCCGTTTCGTGGCCTTGCCCGTACAGACTATCATCACCCCCGTAGCAAGCGGGTCGAGGGTACCGGCATGGCCTACTTTCAACTTCTTCTCCTTTATCCGCCGGCAGATGTGGTAACGCGCATGTCCCACAACCTTGAACGATGTCCATCCCAGCGGTTTATTGAAATAGAGGACTTCTCCTTCTTTAAAATTCATTGGCCTCTCCCCTAACCCCTCCCCGGTAGGGAGGGGGATAAAATGGTACAACTTAATATTTTTCTCTTATTGATTTCCGGAGTAATCAGTCTTTCCCCCCACACAAGGAGGGGACTTTAGCTTAATATGAGCGTTATGACACCGGCTATCGCGCAATAGATGGCAAAATAAATCAGCTTGCCCTTCTTCACAATATTTATCATCCACTTGCAGGCCAGGCAGCCCGAAACAAAAGCAGCCAGGAAACCTACCACCAGCGAAAGTGTCGGAATATCCCCTGCAACCGCCTCACCTTTCATCATCTTCATTCCATCCAGCAGTGCCTCGCCCAGGATGGGAGGCATCACCATCAGGAAAGAGAACTGTGCCAGCTTCGCCTTGTTGTCGCCCAGCAACAGACCGGTTGCAATGGTACTGCCCGAACGGGAAAGCCCCGGAAGCACCGCGCATGCTTGTGCAAGACCGATGATAAAGGCATCCTTCATGCTGATGTTCTCCTTCTGCTTCGGCTTATAATAATAGGAGAAAGACAGCAGCAGAGCTGTCAGCAGCAGGCAGCAGCCCACAACGACCAGTCCCGAACCGAAAATGGCCTCTACTTCGTCCTTGAAAAATACCCCCACAATGCCGATAGGTATCATGGATACCAGTATATTGATGACGTAACGTGTCTCCTCGTTCATCTGCCACTTGAACAGTCCCTTGAAAATCCAGTCAATCTCTTTCCAGAGTATCACCAGCGTACTGAACACCGTAGCCACATGTACCACTATCGTAAAAGCAAGATTCTCCTCTCCCTCAATACCGAACAATGCCGAACCGATGGCGAGGTGTCCGCTACTGCTCACCGGCAGATATTCGGTCAGTCCTTGAATAAGCCCAAGGATAAGCGCTTCAAACCATTCCAATTTGTTTAAGTTTTTAAGTTCTTGAGTTGCCGGAGGGGCTGTCCGGAAGCTCTGTTACTACTTTCTTTCTGATTATTTTTCAGACGCAGATAACGCAGATGACACGGATTTCTAATATTCCAATCTGCGTCATCTGTGTAATCCGCGTCTGAAAGTTTACTCCTCTGCACGACAGCTTTTAGGCTTGCGCAGCACGGCATATATCATGAACACAAACCCCAGCAGGCAAACTACCGGAGCCACCTTGATGCGTCTCACACTAAAAATGTCCGGCTCAAAGGTCGTCGGGGTAGACACGGGGCCGGTCATCAGAAGAAAACCAATGATAACCACCGCCATTCCGATGCCAAGCAGGATAAAATTGGTCTTATCAAAAGCGAATTTCTCTTTACTCATCTATACATTTACTATTTTACTATTTACAATTTACTATTTGGAGGCTGCGATAACAGTGCTTTCTCTCTATGCACTTCAAGGCGTTAAATATAATACAGTGTGCTTGCCTTCATCCTCAGATATTTGTTGATGGAAAGCAAAGCGCACAGCCACGTAATAAGTACACCGAACACCAGCACGGCACCCGACACCAGCACCATCACCTCGGGCGTAATCACCTTGACCAACTCCGGTTCGTAGGACACCAGCCAATAGGCGGCTCCCCACAGAATGCTGTCGGCTATGAAAGCGGCCAGCACACCTATCCAGAAATTGCGCCGCAGAAACGGACGACGGATGAATGCCCAGCTTGCTCCCACCAGCTTCATGGTGTGGATAAGGAAACGCTTGGAATATATAGCCAGACGGATGGTGTTGTTTATCAGCGCAAAGGAGATAAACGTCAGTATCACAGCCAGCCCCAGCAGCATCAAGCTGATATTCCTTATATTATCGTTCACGGCATCTATCAAGTCTTTCTGGTAGAGCACTTCCTGGATATTGGTATTCTTTTTAATCAGTTTCTCTATTTTGGCGATGCTGTCCGAATTGGCATAGTCGGAATGCAGCTTGATTTCGATGGAGGCAGTGAAAGGATTGTAGCCGAGGAACTCTTGCGGGTCCGTACCCATCGCCTCAGTCTGCTCGCGGAGTGCCTGCTTCTTGGAAATGTATTCCGTCTGCTTCACAAAAGCCTCCTTGTCCAGCCTCTTCTGAAGCTTCAGGATGTCGCTCTCCTTCATGTCGTCACTGACAAGCACGGAGAAACTGATGTTCTCCTTGACGTACACGGAAAGATTATGAGCCGCGAGCACAAAGAATACAACCAGCCCCAACAGCAGTAACACCAGCGTCGTACTGATGCTGGACGTAATGAACTGCATGTCAAAATAGGATACCGAGTTATTCTTTGCTTTCATTATACCAATTATAAGTTACGAGTTACAAGCTACAAGTTATGTAAATCAGTCGCTATTAATCATTAATCCCTAATCCCTTTTCTCACCCTTTCTTCCTGAACACGTAAATCATGGAACTGCTGCGTTCCTTCTTCACCAACGCGCTGAACCAGGCCAGTGTACCGGTCACCATTCCCCGCAGGAAAGTACACGAGTGCCTCATGTGCTTTTCTGTCAGCATGGAGACGTAGAAGGCATCGAACGGCATGGGATGCCGCTCTGCCATGATGAAACCATGCTTGGAACCGAATTGCTGGATGGTGCCCGGTGTGAAGTGCCACAAATGGCGGGGCACATCGTAGGCAGCCCAGTAAGCCCCGTATTTCTTTGCGTCGAAAGAGGAGCAGTTGGGCACAGCTACAATCAGCACCCCCTTTTCAGTCAGCAGGGAGTGCAGGGTTTCCCACGTTTCGTTGAGGGGTTCCAGATGTTCCATGACATGCCATAGGGTGATGACGTCGAAACTGCCCGGTGCAAAATCTTTCAATGCCGTATGGGGTTTCACATCCAGATTGAAGTGTTTTTTGGCAAAGGCACGCGCCTGCGCACTCTTTTCCACAGCTTCCACCTGCCAGCCGCGACGCTGCATGGCATCGGCAAAGTAACCGGTCCCCGTACCCAAATCCAGCAGGCGGCCCTCCTTGCGGTGTGCTTCACGGAACACAAGGCGTGCCTTGCGTCCCAGCATATAGTTGCGCACCCAATGGTACACGGAGTTCATCGCCCCCTTGCGGGTATCGGTATGTGAAATGTAATCAGGAGTTTCGTAGTAACGACCGATTTCAGCCTCCACGGGAAAGTCTTGTGTGAAAAGGAAACCGCAATCCCGGCAGCGGCACAAGTGGAACATTTCGCCCGAGGCATAATGGTCTACACATGTCAGGGCGCGCTCCAAATGCGTTCCACCACATAACGGACAAGCTTTTATAGTGAGTTTATTCATCGAACGTTCTGCCAATAAGGAAGTGCAGCCCGAATGAAACAGACCACACCATACCTAAATTTGGTGCAAAATAACAAATAAAAAGTGATTTATAGGGTTTCCATTAAGGAGATTTAAGAAAACAAACGCTTGCTCCGGCCAGCCGGCGGAACGAATGACCAACTGTTCGATATTAAGCGGACAACTGTCCGATAATGAACAGTTTTCGAAAGCATCTATTCATTGATTATCAACAACTTAAATCTTTGGCATGGGAATTGACTATAATTAGGCGAAGGCGTTTGAGAAAAAGATTAGTTGGAATGCAACTTTTTAATCGAGAACAACGTCTAAAAGAAACAGAGTAAGTAACAACAATTAAAAATAAAGATTATGAAAACTACAAATTTATTCAAGGCAGTCGCATTCGTAGCAATGACTATCGTAAGCGTTATGAATACAGAAGTGAAAGCTCAGGAAAACAACTTCATCACCAATGAAGAAGTGAAAAACGAATTAGTAGTTGCCAAGACCATCTTTAAGCAAGACGGTGCACAACTTTACCGGCACATCCGTTATGAATACTCTTATGACGACCAGAAACGCTTGACCTGCAAGGAAGCCTCCAAGTGGGACGGTGCAAAAGACGAATGGACACCTTACTTTAAGATGACATACCAATATGGCAATGATGAAATCACCATGTCCTACGCACGTTGGAACGAGTCTCACAAGGCTTATGACAAAGACATGAAGAAAAGTGTGTATGAATTGAACGATGAAAACATGCCGGTAGCTTACAAACTCTACAATCAGGACGCGCCAAAGTCCGAATTGACCCTGGTAAGCTACAACAAGACCGACTACGTAGCGAATATTCTGGCCATGGCAGAATAAAATTTAAAGTTTATAATATGAAAAGCACGAGCCTCACGGCTCGTGCTTTTATTCTATATACCGGTGTCATCATACTGATGTCATCGAGACTTTTCTATCCCGTCAGCCGGCTACCTCTTCTCCTTTCAGCGTAGCCGAACTGGATTCGGTAACCTTCACCATCACAAAATCGCCCACACGGTGCGTGCCACGGTCAAACACCACCACACGGTTTTGTTCCGTACGGCCGAACAACTGGTCACGACTACGTTTGGAAACACCTTCCACCAGCACCTCGTACGTCTTGCCCACGCAACGGGCATTCGCCTCGGCAGAGAGACGGTTTTGTAAGGCGATGATTTCATTCAGACGGCGAATCTTCACCTCCTCGGGCACATCGTCCGGCAGGTACTTGGAAGCATGCGTACCGGGGCGTTCGCTGTACTTGAACATAAAGGCGGAATCGTATCCGCACTCCTCCATCAGCGAGAGGGAAAGCTGGTGGTCCTCCTCCGTCTCACTATGGAAACCGGAGAATATATCCGTAGATAAGCCACAATCGGGGATGATGCGGCGGATGGCTGCCACGCGGTCCATATACCACTCGCGGTCGTACTTGCGGTTCATCAGCTTCAGGATGCGGCTGCTCCCACTCTGTACCGGCAGGTGGATGTGCTTACATACGTTGGGCATGTCGGCAATGACCTGGAGAGTTTCGTCGCTCATGTCTTTAGGGTGCGAGGTAGTGAAACGGATACGTACGCCCGGCGCTGCCTCTGCCACGGTGCGCAGCAGCATTGGAAAAGTAATCGTCTCTCCGTCCGGCTTCTCGAAGCGATAAGAATTGACGTTCTGTCCCAGCAGGGTGACTTCCTTATAACCCTTTGCCACGAGGTCGGCCACTTCATTGAGGATGCTTTCCACATCACGGCTACGCTCACGGCCACGGGTGTAGGGAACGATGCAGTAAGTACAGAAATTATTGCACCCACGCATGATGGAGACGAAGCCGGAGATGTGGTTTCCGCAGATACGCGAGGGGATGACATCCCGATAGGTCTCTGTGGTGGAGAGCTCCACGTTCATTGCTTTCTCACCGGCCTCTACCGAGGCAATCAGTTCGGGCAGAGTAAGGTAGGCATCCGGCCCCACCACCAGGTCCACATGATGGTTGGTGATTAAGTCGTCCTTCACACGCTCTGCCATACAGCCCAGCACACCCACTATCAGGCCGCGTTTCTTCTTCTTGAGCGAGTGGAAGAACTCCAGACGGTTCAGAATCTTCTGCTCCGCATTGTCGCGGATGGAGCAGGTGTTCATAAACACTGCATCGGCTTCCTCCAGGGTGTCGGCCACCGAATATCCCGCCATCTGCATGACGGATGCAATCACTTCACTGTCGGCCACATTCATCTGGCAGCCGTAAGTCTCGATAAACAACTTCTTGTTGTCATCAGCAGTTGCAGATTTAAAGTCTGCTCCCGTTACTTTTTCCATAATCAGTTCGTTTAAAATCAGTTTATATCATAGTTGGTATCTGTCATCCGGAGCGCAAAGATACTTCTTCCCTCCCAATAAACGGATGAAATGAAAGAAAAATGCCATTACAAGTTGTCAATCTGCGCCTTATCAGCTAATTTATGTTAAGAGAACAAACATTTTCCGAGTGTTAATTTGGCATAGAGCAAATTAATTCACAAATTTGTGGAATGAAAGAAACATTAGATTTTTTCATAGTTAAGGTTTAGGTTAAAAAAATTAAGGGGAGCTGTGAAGCTGCCCTTTTTTATTACCAATTCCTTGGCTGTAATCAGATTAAATAATTAACTTTGCCCAAAAGCAAAGATAAGAGATAATTGCACTATCTTTGGGTGGAAAATCAAAAAGAATATGGAAGATGTCTTCAAGTTTCTGTTAGTTGCGGCTGTCATAGTAATCGGACTCGTCAAGCAGTTTAAGAAAGAAGCAAATAAAAATGCTGACAAGAGTCCCGACATACCTATGCCCGACGTTGACAACCCACTGCCCGAATACTGGGGCGGAGATACTTACGGAGGCTTTATTCCCGAAGGCCCCAAGCCGGCAGAAAAGCCCAAGCCGGTATCCAAACCGTCTGCCAAATCCAAGCACACTTCCATAAAGGCTTCCCCTCCCTCCCCGGCATCCCGTCCGCAGGAATCCGATGAAGTAACGTCCGAATACGGCATCCACTCGGCAGAAGAAGCGAGGAAAGCCATCATCTGGTCAGAAATACTTCAACGGAAATATTAAAGACAGTCGATAATTGCAGAACC
The DNA here is from genome assembly GCF_003602695.1 of Bacteroides sp. AM07-18. Classification (NCBI taxonomy): domain Bacteria; kingdom Pseudomonadati; phylum Bacteroidota; class Bacteroidia; order Bacteroidales; family Bacteroidaceae; genus Bacteroides; species Bacteroides sp. AM07-18. Next base: position 49,856 of record NZ_QTLM01000020.1, on the reverse strand, counting down.
AATTACGAGCCCCTTCAGAATCTTTACACGAAAAAATAACTATTTATATTATGGCACTCAATTACATTTCGGCAGCAGAAGCTGCGAGCCTGATTAAACATGGCTACAACATCGGCTTGAGCGGATTTACTCCCGCAGGAACAGCCAAAGCCGTTACGGCTGAATTAGCAAAAATCGCGGAAGCAGAACATGCAAAAGGAAACCCGTTCCAGATAGGTATCTTCACCGGTGCTTCTACCGGAGATTCCTGCGACGGTATCCTTTCACGCGCCAAAGCTATCCGCTACCGTGCTCCTTACACCACCAACGCCGATTTCCGCAAAGCCGTGAACAATGGCGAAATAGCCTACAACGACATCCATCTCTCACAGATGGCGCAGGAAGTACGCTATGGTTTCATGGGAAAAGTGAATGTTGCTATCATCGAGGCATGTGAAGTTACTCCCGACGGTAAAATCTACCTGACGGCTGCCGGCGGTATCGCTCCGACTGTCTGCCGCCTGGCCGACCAGATTATCGTGGAACTGAATGCCGCCCACAGCAAGAGTGCCATGGGTCTGCACGACGTCTACGAACCCCTCGACCCTCCTTGCCGCCGCGAAATCCCCATCTACAAACCGAGTGACCGTATCGGCCTGCCCTACATCCAGGTAGACCCGAAAAAGATTGTCGGCGTAGTGGAGACTAACTGGCCGGACGAGGCACGTTCGTTTGCCGCCGCCGACCCGCTGACCGACAAAATCGGACAGAACGTGGCCGACTTCCTTGCCGCCGACATGAAACGCGGAATCATTCCGCCTACCTTCCTGCCGCTGCAATCTGGTGTGGGCAACATTGCCAATGCCGTACTGGGTGCTTTGGGACGTGACAAGACCATCCCGCCGTTTGAAATGTACACAGAAGTTATCCAGAACTCCGTTATCGGACTTATCCGCGAAGGCCGCGTGAAATTCGGAAGCGCCTGCTCACTGACCGTAACGAACGACTGCCTGGAAGGCATCTACCAGGATATGGACTTCTTCCGCGACAAGCTGGTGCTCCGTCCGTCGGAAATCTCCAACAGCCCGGAAGTGGTGCGCCGACTCGGTGTTATCTCCATCAACACCGCCATCGAAGCCGACATCTACGGCAACGTGAACTCCACGCACATCGGCGGTACGAAGATGATGAACGGTATCGGTGGAAGCGGTGACTTCACCCGCAATGCCTATATCTCCATCTTCACCTGTCCGTCCGTTGCCAAGGAAGGTAAAATCTCGGCTATCGTGCCGATGGTTTCGCACATGGACCACACGGAGCATGACGTCAACATCATCATCACCGAACAAGGTGTGGCCGACCTCCGCGGCAAGAGTCCGAAAGAACGTGCACAAGCCATCATCGAAAACTGTGTTCATCCGGACTACAAGAACATTCTGTGGGATTACCTGAAACTGACCGACGGCAAGTCACAGACTCCCCATGCCCTGCGCGCCGCACTGGCTATGCACGCTGAGCTGGCCAAAAGTGGAGACATGAAGAATGTAGACTGGGCACAGTATAAATAAACTGCTCCCTAAAAAGGCGGAGAAAAACCGCCCGAAAGATATACCGCGTTGCATGTATATTTCCGGTTTGCTGGATCTATATATGCAACGCGTTGCATATATAGATGGAACACGCTGCATCTATAGTTCCAACAACAAGCTATTTCAGTACCTACTACATCCCTGCATCAATTCCTGGCAAAACCTCCTTCTTACCGGTAAACTCACTATCTTTTGCTTCAGTTTCCTTTTCAGTTTCTTCAATCGATCTCTCACCGAGCCAACACTTATCGTTCGCATTGAGTGAAAAACTGCAATAATTTGTCTAGAGAAATACTTGCCTCCATTTAATCCCTCCTATTCATTGAAAGCGGGCTGCCCCGGAATCACTTCCCAGACAGCCCTTCCTTCACATTTAAAATGAAGATGCAGAGAGAGTAGTATGATGACACTCTATTCCTGACCTCCCCCTAACGCCTTGTAGAGGTTAATCAGGCTTTGTATTTCAGAAAATCGATTTGCCGTCTGTGCCAGTTGTGCGTTGAGCAATGTCTGCCGGGCGGTAAGCACCTCCAGATAGGTGGTGTTGCCATGCTCCATCAGCAGGGAAGTGCTGCGGGCAGCTGTCTGCAAGGAAGCTACCTGCTTGTCCAGCAGTTCGCTTTTGGAACGGCTTGTCTGCCAGGCAGTCAAGGCGTCGTTTACCTCGCTGCCTGCATTCAGCAATGTCTGCTGGAAGGCAAGGGAAGCCTCCTCCTGTTGGGCACGGGCTATGCGGTACTGCGCAATGACCTGCCCGCGGGCAAAGAGCGGCTGCGTCAGCGAACCTACCGCCGAAGCCACGAACTTGCCGGGATTCACAATCATCGAACCGGCGGAGTTGGTCCAGCCCGCACTTCCGCCCAACGTGATGGAAGGATAGAAAGCGGAACGCGCCGCATTGGTTCCGTAGAACGCCGCTTCCAGTGTCCGCTCGGCCGAACGGACATCGGGACGGCAGGAAAGCATCCGGACAGGAATCCCTATGGAAAAGTCTGCGGGGAACTGCTGCTCGGCCAGCACACCGCGTTCATAACGGCGGGGTGTCTCTGCCAGCAACAAAGCAAGGCTGTTCTCCACTTGGTTTATCTGCTCTTCCAAATCGAGCACGGAAGCCTGCACCTGATAGTAGGCAGCCTCCATCTGCGAAACTGCCGACTCATCAGCCATGCCCGCATTCATCAGCGCACGGGTAGAAGCAACGGTTTCCTTCCAAGTCTCTTCCGTCTGCCTGGAGATGGCAAGTTGTTCGTCCAGCATCAACAGGGTATAGTAGGTATTGGCTATCCCGGCAATGAGCTGGGTGCGCACCGCTTGGCGATAGTCCCGGCTCTGCGCATAGAGCGCCTTCGACTGTTTCTTGGCATTGCGCATACGGCCGAAAATATCCAGTTCCCAACTGGCAGTGACGGGCAGCGAATAGGTCTGCGTAGCCTTGTGGCTGTCAAAGCTGCTCACCGTGCCCTGCGGTGCAAGAGCAAAGGAGGGCAGGAAAGCAAGCTTTGCGGACAGCAAGGTGGCTTCGGCTTCCTCCACGCGGAGTTGTGCCGACTGGTAGTCGGTATTGTTCTGTAACCCCTGCCCGATAAGCGCCTGCAAGTGGGGGTCAGTGAAAAGCTCGCGCCAGTCCATTCCGCCCAAGCCACGGTTCAGGCTGTCTTCGGTAGCCACCGGAGAACCGTCGGTGCTCTCCGTAAAAGCGGCCGTTTCTTCCCCGTAGAGGCCGTCGGGAACCTCGGTAGCGGGTTTGTATTTGGTGTACACGCCGCAACTGCTGAACAGCAAACCGGCGGCGGACAATAGGATGATATGTTTCTTCATTTTTTCCAATCTGTTTTTATATTCCGTTTCCTCTGCATAAACTCAATTCTTCGCCCGTTCGGCCTCACTTTTCTGCTTTTCGAGCAATACCTGCACATCGGCTTCCTCCTCCATCGGCGGACGGATTTTCTCCTGCAGATACTCGAAAATGATGTAGAACACCGGAACGACGAAAAGCAATGCCAATGTTCCTACAAGCATACCGCCTACTACACCCGTACCCAGCGAAGAGTTGCCGTTGGCGCCCGCACCGCTGGAGAACATCAATGGAAGCATACCGAATATCATCGTCAGTACCGTCATCAGGATAGGACGCAGGCGGACCTGGGCAGCCGAGTAAGCCGATTCCACAATGCCCATTCCCTTGCGGCGGCGCTCGATGGCATACTCCGTAATCAGAATGGCTGTCTTGGCAAGCAGACCAATCAACATAATCACACCCGTCTGCAGATAGATGTTGTTTTCCAATCCCAGTACTTTGGCAAAGAGGAACGAACCCATCAGCCCGAACGGTACGGAGAAGATGACCGCAAACGGCACCAGGAAGCTCTCGTAGAGACATGCCAGAATGAGATAGATGAGGAAGATACACACGGCATAGATAAAGACCGTCTGCGCACCACCGGTGCTGGCTTCCTCGCGTGCCATGCCACCGTACTCGTAACCGTAGCCCAACGGCAATGTCTGTTCCGCCACTTCCTCAATCACTTTCTGCACTTCGCCGGAGGAATATCCTTCTGCCGGATTCACGTTGGCAGAGATGGCACTATACAGATTGAAGCGGTTGGCCGTCTCCGGACCAAGCACCCGGTTCAATGTCACAAACTGACTGACCGGAGCCATCTCCGCACCGTTGCGTACAAACATATTGCTCAACGCCTGCTCGTCCAGACGATATTCGGGCGATGCCTGCATCATGACGCGGTACACCTTACCGAACTGGTTGTAGTTGGAGATATAAGCTCCACCGCAATAACTGCCCAACGCATCGAGCACCGCACTCGGCGAGATGCCTGCACGCTTGCACTTGGCCGCATCCACATCTACCGATACCTGCGGGAAGTTCATGGCATAAGAGGTATACGCCATCGCCACTTCGGGCCGCTGGTTCAAGGCACCCAAGAACTGCATCACCGACTCGTAGAACACCGTTCTGTCACCGCCCGTCCTGTCCTGCAGGTTCAGCTCAAGGGAGTTACCCATACCGTAGCCCGGAATCATACCCGGCTGGAAGCTGAATATCTGTGCCTCCTTCACACCGTAGAACTGGGCATTGAGGCGTGCCACCACAGCATCGGACGTGTGTTCGCTTCCCTTTCGCTCACTCCAGTCCTTCAGACGGATGATGATGGTACCGTAGGAAGTTCCCTGGCCGGACATCAGCCCGTAGCCTGCCACCTTAGAATAGTGCTCTATCTCAGGGGTATGTTTCAAAATGTCCTCCAGCTTGTCCATCACCTTCGTGGTTTCTTCCAGTGTGCTGCCCGGCGAGGTGCTGACGTTCACCATGATGACACCCTGGTCCTCCTGCGGCACAAGCCCCGTCTTGGTGGTACTCATCAGGTAGACCAGCAGCACGATGGCGGCTACCAATGAAGTCCATACCATCCAACGGTGGCGGATGAAGAACATGACACCTTTCTTATACTTGCCCAGCACGGCGTTGAACGAAGCATTGTATGCCGCACGTACCCGTCCGTTGATGCTCTTCGCACTCTTCGTACCGTCCGACGGGCGCATCATGATGGCGCACAAGGCGGGGCAAAGCGTCAATGCCGAAATCATGGAGATGCCCACTGCCGTTGCCATCGTAATGCCGAACTGCGTATAGAACACACCCGAAGTACCGCCCATAAACGTCACGGGGATAAACACCGCCATGAACACGCAGGTACAAGAGATGATAGCCATCGTCACATCGCCCATCGCATCCTTCGTGGCAAGGTAGGGAGACTTATATCCGGCGTCGAACTTAGACTGCACAGCCTCCACCACCACGATGGCATCGTCCACCACCGTACCGATGGCAAGCACCAGCGCAAACAGCGTCAGGATGTTGAGACTGAACCCCGCAGCCACCAGGCAGGCAAACGTACCGACCAGCGACACGATGATGGAGATGGACGGTATAAGCGTACTCTTGAGGTCCTGCAAGAAGAAGTACACTACCAGAATCACCAGGATAATGGCAATGACCAGCGTCTCCACCACATTGTGTATGGAAGCGAAGAGGAAGTCGTTGGAGCTCATCATCGTCACAAACTCCGTCCCTTCGGGCAAGCTCTTCCTCATCTCGTCTATCTGTGCGGTAATCTGCTTGTTGACGGCGGTTGCGTTGGAGCCTGCCGTCTGGAACATCATGAAAAGTACAGCCGGCTTGCTGTCCATCTCACTGCGGAAACTGTAAGTCAGCGTGCCCAACGCCACATCCGCCACGTCCTTCAGACGGAGCACGGAACCGTCGCTCTGCGAACGGACCACCGTGTTCTGGAATTCCTCCACACTCTTCAGGCGTCCGCGATATTTCATCGTAAACTGGAATACGTTCTTTGAATTTTCGCCCAGCGAACCGGTGGGCGCTTCGATGTTCTGCTCGCCCAATACGGCAGTCACATCCGAGGGAACCAGTCCATACTGCGCCATCCGTTCCGGTTTCAGCCAGATACGCATACTGTAAGTATCGCCCAGCTCCATTACATCACCCACACCCTCGATACGCTTGATTTGCGGAATCACGTTGATGTCGAGGTAATTGGCAAGGAAGGTCTGGTCGTAGCGTCCGTCGGTGCTTACCAAAGCACCGATTTGCAGGAAGCTGGTCTGTCGCTTCTGGGTAGTCACACCGATTTTCGTTACTTCGGCAGGCAGCAGTCCCTGCGCTTTGGATACGCGGTTCTGTACGTTCACCGCAGCCATGTCGGGGTCCGTGCCCTGCTTGAAGTAGACCTGTATGGTGGCAGAACCGGCATTGGTGGCGGTAGAGCTGATGTACATCATGTTCTCCACACCGTTGATACTCTCTTCCAACGGCATGATGACACTGTTCAGTACGGCTTCGGCATCGGCACCGGTGTAGTTGGCGCTGACGTACACCGTGGGAGGTGCAATATCAGGATACTGTTCCACCGGCAGCGTAAAGAGCGAGATAAGCCCTATCACCAGAATCAGTACGGAGATGGAGATAGCCATCACCGGCCGCTTTATAAATATATTTCCTTTCATCTTAATGGGTCATTGATAGTTGATAAATAGCAGTTCATCATTTCACTTGCGTCCCTTCGCGCAGCAGTCCGGCACCGGTGGATACAATCTCGTCGCCGACTTCCAGTCCGTCCAGCACTACGTATTCGCGTCCGTCATTTATTCCGGCCACGGTAATCAAGGCGGAAACGGCTTTGCCATCCACTACCTTATATACCACCGTCTTGTCCTGCAACTGCACGGTGGCCTCTTGCGGAATCACAATACAGTTCTTATAAGTGGTAGGCACCACCACCGTGCCCGACGCCCCACTGTGGAGCAGGCGCGATTCATTGGGAAATACCACACGTGCCACTACCGTACCCGTCTGACGGTCGATGACGCCACTGATGGACTCGATGGTTCCTTTCTTGTCATAGACGGAATTGTCGTTCAATCTCAGTTCCGCTTGAGGCATGTTCTTCAATGCCTCGTCCATGCTTCCGTATTGGCGGGTCAGGGCAAGCAACTGGTTTTCGGTCATGGAAAAGTAAACGTACATGTCGCTGTTGTCACTGACCGTTGTCAACGGCTGCGGCAGACTGGCGCTTACCAATGCGCCCACACGGTAGGGCAGTGCTCCCACCACTCCGTCGCTGGGACTTTTCACTTCCGTATAAGAAAGGTTGTTGCGCGCGCTTATCTCCTGGGCTTCGGCCTGCGAGAGCTGTGCCTTGGCGGTAAGGTAGGCGTTCTCGGCAGTCTTCAGACTGAATTCCGAAACCACTTTCTGCGCATACAGTTCCTTGTTGCTGTTGTAAGTCAGTGCAGCAGTAGCCAGTGTAGCACGTGCAGCCTCCACATTGGCCACGGCCGTTTTGAGGGCAGCCTTGTAGGGCACTTGGTCGATAATGAAAAGCAACTGTCCGCGGCGCACCTTCTGCCCCTCGGTCACACACAGCTTCTCGATGGTGCCCGACACTTGCGGATAGATGTCGATGTCCTGCCGTCCGCGTATCGTTGCCGAGTACGAAGTGGAAAGCTCTTTGTCCGTCGCCTCCACTTTCATGGTAGCGTAAGAAGGTTTCATTCCGGAAGCATCCGTTGCCTGCTTGCAAGATGCCAAACACATTGTACAACCGACAATCCCTATCAGCCGTATCCATTTTCTGTTTAATGTAATCATACTTTTTCTCATTGTCTTTTTGTTAAAACCGATGGCAAAAGTAGGAGAAAGGAACAACGCCATAGTGACCAATTATGCTCCAAGTATGTCCCTTTTTCGCCATTCATCTCTTTTAAGTCTAATTAATTGTATATAAATGACATATAGAACAAGAAAGCCGCATAATGGAACATTCCATATTTCCCATTATTCGCCAACTTTGCAAAGCGCAAAAAAGAAGAATATGGAAAAAGAGAACATAAAAACCGTAGGAATTGCAGACTTCAAGAACAACGAACATGTACTTGACTATGTAGACAATGACTTCGTCATAATCAACAGCCTGGAGGGAGGTCCTTACAACAGTGATGACACAATAAGGTTGGGATGCTTCCTCATTGCCGTCTGTCTGGAAGGATGCATCCAACTGGACGTCAACTACAAAACTTACCAACTGGAAGCGGGCGACCTGCTGCTCGGACTTCCCAACACCACTATCAGCCATGCAATGGTAAGCCCGAAGCATAAGATAAGGCTTGCGGCATTCTCCACACAGTTCCTGCAACGTGTAGTCAAGATGGAGAAAGACACATGGAACACCGTTATGCATATCCACAACAATCCTATAAAGTCTGTCGGGCAAGATGAGAGCCACAAAATCTTCGGATTCTACCGGGACCTACTTATGGCAAAGATAAACGACGAGCCTCATCACTACCACAAGGAAGTGATACAATACCTGTTCTCGGCCATTTTCTGTGAAATGCTGGGTCGTCTCAACAAGGAAATGAATCCTTCCGAAATGACAGTCAATACAAAAGAAAGCATCAAACAGTCCGACTATATCCTGCGTAAGTTCATAGAGATGTTGTCCAAAGACAACGGCATACACCGCTCCGTGGGATATTACGCCGATGCACTCTGCTACAGCCCCAAACACTTTTCGAAGGTTATCAAACAAGCGTGCGGACGTACACCGCTTGACTTGATTAACGAAAGTGCCATCGAGCACATCAAGTACCGACTGAAGCATTCGGACAAGTCCATCAAGGAGATTGCAGAAGAATTTAATTTCCCCAACCAGTCTTTCTTCGGGAAGTATGTGAAGTCTTATCTGGGTATGTCTCCGGCACGCTACCGCAATACGAAGGAGGAATGATTTCCCCTACTCTTGGGGCTCACTCCGTAAAGGTCTGCATCAGGAAGCTAAACCTTAACTTTACGACGCTAAAGGTCAACTTTACGATGGCTAAACCTCAACGTATCACTTCATCACACACCGCATCCTGGAAAGCGCGTGCTTCCCTGCCCGACAGTGCATTCTGGTTCATGATGGCAAAGGCTATCTCGTGTCCGTTGCGGGCTTTAAGGTAGCCGGCCAGGCAGTTGATGGCGGTAAAGGAACCCGTCTTGGCATGTACATTTCTGTGGGAAAGGGTGCCTTTCTTCATGCGGAACTCCAGTGTACCGTCCACGCCGCCAATGGGCAAAGCCTTATAAAGTTTCTGGAAAACATCCGTACGCGAGTAGGCATATCGCAGGAAAGAAACCAAGAGTTCCGGTGAAATGTAGTTGTAATTGGAAAGACCGCAACCATCTGCCAGATTATACCTATCGGGGTTATATCCCATCTCTTTTATCAGCATGCGGATGGCAGAAAGCCCGTCCTCGGCAGAGACACGCTTCTTTCCGCTGCTCTGCACACCCAACCGGCAGAGCATGGCTTCGGCATTGAGATTATCGCTCTCCTTCATTATCTGTTTCACCACATCCTGCACGGAAGTTTCGTAGGAAGCCATCCGTACGGAGAGGCTGTCTTGCCTGAACTCGCCGAAGAGGTAAGAGACTTCCGCATCTACCGCCGGAATGCACCGGATGCCCCGTGCCTGCAACCGTTCCATAAAGGTATGCATGAAGAAGTCCTGCGAAGAAAATATATTGACCGTACCTGCACGGCGGGCATCGACGTTGCCCGTCACGGTGATGTTGTTCCCGTTCACCAGCCAGTCGCGCGACACACGGAAACGTCCGGCAGAAGGGGTACGGCTTTGGGTCTTGTTCGTCAGTGTATAATAGGAAGAGGCGGGAGTGCATTCAAGGCGTGCGCTGTCGCCCCGTTCGCCGGGTGTGGCGGTAACCTTCACCACTCCTTTATTCAGCATCAGCGGTGAGAGGTAGGGCTGGAAGGAATAGGGAGTATCATCCCACAACCAGCCGCTGCCCCAGTACAAGGAGTCTTTCATGGAGACATCTCCATACACCTTGCCTTTGATGACAGAGAAGGGGAAACGGGCCACGGTAGCCACCAGGGAATCCAATGCCTCTTCATCAAACTCCGGGTCGTAACCGCCTATCACATACATATCCCCCTGCAAGGTATCGCGCTCAATGGTTCCCTGATACCACACTTCCGTACGGAACGGCTCGTCGGCTTCGGGACGGGAAAGGGCGGTAATGGTGGTCAGCAGCTTCATGGTGGAAGCGGGACGGGAAAGCTTGTCCGCCTGATAGCCGTACAAGGGCTTTCCGGCAGTCAGGTCATAGACCGAAATGGCCACATTAGAGCCTGCGGGAAGTTTGTGTTCTATCAACGCATCAATCCGCGCAGAGAGCGGCTTCACCGGAGTTACCGTCTCTTGGGGCCATAATGGGAGCAGGCAGACGGATAAAATTAACAGCAACAATATCCTTTTCATAAATATATTTATCTTTAAAGGCAAAAGTACGACAATCTTACAAATGAACAACAACGAGGTAGTCTTTTCATAAATTATATCCAGCCATCCATCTTAATATTCCTTTAAAAATACTACTTTTGCATAGATTGCATAGGCAAAATCTCCCAGTTACTATCACTCTAAAATTGATGTACCATGAAACTACAACTTACAATTGCCAGCTTTACAATATGCCTCCTTTTCTCCCCCATGCTTCGGGCACAAGAATCTCCGCGCATTGTCAGTTATGACTTAACCGTACAGATTGATGTACCGAACCGACAAGTCGAAGTTGGCGGTTCGTTTGAAGTCGATTTCCATGACAGTGACTCAATCTCGTTGGTACTATGGCGCCATGCCCGTATCGACACACTACGCCACAGCAGCCGGGAGATAACCTACCGTTTCGATACGCTTGCCCCAGCACCTGCCCAATTCATTCCCGACGGACGGACCTTGACCCTCTACCGGCCGGCAGGAGCCGATGACCGCTGCCGCATAAATACCCGTTACACACTCTACATGCAGGAAGTGCAGGGCCCTGCAAAATCATTCAATGACCATTGGATTGAACTTGGTTACTATACGGGATGGTATCCTGTCTGCAACGGTAACCGGGCAGATTATTCGCACTTACGAATCGGCATCACTGACGGTTATACGGTGAGCGGCTCAGGTATTATTTCCCATACAGAAGAAGGGATGTGGGAAATGGAGCAACCTTGGGAGAATTTCGACAATGTTATCCTGGCTTCACCCATGCTGAAAAGCCGCCGCATCAATGATAACGGAACTACCATTGAACTTATCTATACAGACTTCCCGGATGCCGGTGCAGACTCGGCACTTCAATGTTGCTACAATGCCTTGAAATTCTTCCGACGCCTTTATAAAATTGCGGGAGATGAGGATATTTACATGAAATTCCTGCTTTCAGCTTCCGGCACCTCAGGAGGGTACAGCCGTAAAAATTTCATTATGCTCAGTTCCCGAACATTCAATGAATATGTACTCAAGAACACCGCCCACGAAATCGGCCACTTCTGGTGGAACAAGGCTCCGGTGGAATCTTGGCACGACTGGCTGAACGAATCTTTTGCCGAATTCAGTGCTTTGCAATACATACGCCACGCCCGCGGCGAAAAAGCCTATGCCGCTTACATCGACGCCTACCGTAAGGAAACACGCCATATCCGTCCTATCTGGGGTATTGACCGCAACGACCGCGAAGCGCATCTTGCCCTCTATAGGAAAGGGTCAGTACTACTCGCCGACCTGCTTGTCCGGGTGGGTGAAGAACCTTTCTTCAACTTTCTGGCAGGTGTCATCCAAGCCCATATAACAGACACATCGGCTTTCCTGGATTTTGCGGAAAGCCGATTGGGACGTAAAAACCGGGACTGGATTGAAAAGCGGTTAAAAGAATAAACACCTGATTATTCTTCAACTGTTCCTTTCGCCACCGGCTTCTCAAAATGAGTGCCGCACTTCCTGCATACATACTCCCAATGCTCAGTGCCCGGAGGTGCGGCCGACAATGCCGCAATAACAGCAGCCACCACAGCACGCACCCGATGGCTCTTCTTCAGCACAAACTTAATCTCATCCGAACCGCAATGGGGGCAGTACCTCAACTGTTCCGGAATCATCTGGTTCCGTTCAAGCAGACGGAGGGCATTGTCATATTCGTCCTCATAGACAAATATATCCACTCCCGTGACATCACGGACATATCCGCGCATCACGGAAGACATGTTTTCATTATGCAAAACAGACGCAATGCCCTCATTCTCCAAGGCACCCTGAATGACGTGTGCCTGGAAGGCATCGTCACAGGTGATTAGCTTTACGGTTTTCATCTTTTATGTTTATATGAAACAATAGTCATGGGGTCTACAATGCCTCCTTGAATATCTCTCCCACCGTGGGGTGCGGAAAGACAATCTTCTTCCATTCATCGGCAGTAAGTTTCAGCTCGATGGCCATGCCTGCCAACGTAATGATTTCCGAAGCGGGATTACCCAAAACATGTGCCCCCAATACGGTATCGTCGCCACCCAACAGTAACTTGCAGACACCGTTCACACCTTCGTTCTCGGTGACGAAACGGCCACTATAGGCCATCGGCAGCTTCACGGTACGATAGGCAATGCCTCTCTTCTGCAGGGATTCTTCTGTCTCGCCCACACCGGCTATTTCGGGATTGGTATACACCACGCCGGGGATGGCACGATAACTCATAGTGTCCTTCCGGCCAATGATGGAATGTATGGCTACTTCCGCCTCGCGGACGGCTGTATGCGCCAGCAAGGAATATCCCGTCAAGTCGCCGCAAGCATATACTCCGGGAACTGAAGTCTGCATCTGTCCGTTGACAAAGACATTTCCGCGCTCCGTTCTTTCCAAGCCCAGATTCTCCAATCCGAAGCCTTTCATTACCGGACGGCGCCCGACACTCATCAGAAGCCGTTCGGCAACGACGGAACCGGGACCGTCGGCTGTTTCATAATTCACCTGGATAAGGGAAGAAGCTTCGGCAGTATCCGGCATGACAGACACTACTTTTGCACTCAGCATGAACTTGATTCCCCGCTTGGCGTACTCTGCACGGAGCATACCCGCCAGCTCTCGGTCCATACCGCCTCCCAGTATCTCGTCCAGCATCTCGACGACGGTTACCTGCACTCCCAGGCTGTTGAAGAAAGAAGCGAACTCCATACCGATGACACCGCCGCCGATGATGGCAAGCGAAGCGGGCAGTTCCTTGTTATCCAGTGCATCACGATGGGTCCAGTAAGGCACCTTGTCTATGCCGGGAATGGCAGGGACAAAGGTTTCGGAACCGGTGCAGAGCAGCAGGTTATCGCATTCGTAGGTTTCTCCGCCGCACTCCACATGATTCTTGTCCGTCACTGTGGCCTCTCCGCTGACAATCGTCACACCATGGGCAGTCAGCTTTCCTTTGATTCCCAATACCAGCTTGCGTACTACCTTCTGCTTGCGGGCAATAATCTTGGGCAAATCAAACGATACTTCGGGCACACTGACCGCATACTTCGAAGCATGGCGGGCTCCGTCATAGGTCTTGGCCGAATACAACAAGGTCTTGGTAGGGATACACCCTTCATTCAGGCACACTCCACCGAGACTCTGCTTCTCAAATAGTACGACACTCAATCCTACTTTTCCGGCAGCTTCGGCAGCAGTATATCCCGCAGGACCTCCACCGATAATGGCAACTTGGTATTTCATGGAATTAATGGTTAGTGGTTAATGATTAGCGATAATTTGTGCGCAAGTTAATAAAACCCGTATTATCCGACAAAAAAGAACACTTCTTTCTTTCGGAGAATACAGCGTAAAGAGGAAATAATTATCTTTGTCGGGCAGCATTTACAAAGAATGCCACGTCCAATGGACATAAATCAAATAATAACCAACATGAAAACGACTGACTTATTCCAACCCATCCTTCTGTTCGCTCTTTTTCTTTGCGGCTTGACGGCTTGCAATGATAGCGATGAAATCCGCCTCTCGCCCTTTCAGGAAACTACCGTGAAGGGCGAAGCCTCTACCCTGCAGATAGACCTAACACGCGGCGACTGGCGCATAACCTCCATCACCACCCCATGGGGAGACCTCATGATGGATGGCAACAAGCTCCCACAACTGGAAGGTACGGGAAGCCTGCATTATAAATGGTGGGACTTGGAACGGGACACCGACAGCCATCTCATCCTGCACTTTAAAGACAACTTTGACTTAGGTGAATCCCGTAGCCTCATCATCAACCTTGAGATGAAAACGGGACTCTACAAGGAACAAATCATCATACACCAAGAACCGTGCACTAACTTCTATCAGATAGAGTCCATCGAATACAGCGTGGAAGAAGGTGACGGAGTGAAAGAAGCCGGAACAGGACCTGATAAGAGTACCTATAAAAATGAAAATCTGGGAAACACAACCGACAAGCATGACTACTATCCATTCATCAATAAATGGACAGAATACGCATTCATACCCGATGGGCACTCTGATGAAACCTTCAAAAGCATAGACCCGGAGAAACGTAGCATCTATCTGCCCAACCACATAGAAGACGGAAAAATAATCATGGGACAACAACTGTTATTCTTCATCAACCAAGGCAAGTATTACAAAGAAGACGAACTGAGATATAAACATTTTGAAGTAGACATAGTAGGTATGAAATGGAACATATACACTTCAACCATCTACTACAAACGGCTTCAAGTGACATTCACCGCCACTCTTTCACGTCCCGGTAGCGATACAAAGAAGGTACTCAAGGGTAAATTCATGCAGAGATACCCTTATGACTGCTCGGAAATACATCACGAAGTAAAGGATTCTTTAGAAGATTAGAGTCCGGTGTCTGTCAGACAAGACTCCACCTCCTCCCTGCTCAATGCCGGAGCTTGCCCATCGGCAAGCTTGCGGCATACCAACCGACCGGCCGCCAGCGCTTCCACCTTTGTTGCAAATGGCAGGCGACCGCTCAAAGCAGGTATAAAAGGTTGATATATCAGGGTATCGGCTCCATGCAGCACCACGTAGCCGTAACCGCCTTCCACCTCCATCACCCGGCATTTCAACTCATTGCCACCGCCGGCAGTATGACCCGAACAGCAAGAAAGGCATACCGCCATCACAGCCGGTACACCTATCTTTATCATAATAAACATCAGCTTCATAAGTTCCGTTCAGTTATGGGGCGAATCAGACTTCCTCTTCCTCATCGGGTAGAAGTTCGTACACATCATCAAAGTAGCTGGTACCACTTGTTCCCGTCAGCACGAAACCACGTTCGCCGGTAGAGAAACCAACGGCAGCCCTGCGCGAAGAAGCACCGGAAGGATAATTATGTACATCTGTAATGGGAGTAAAGTCGTCGTCGGAATCGCCGTACCATAAGTCTTTGTCAGGGTCGTACAGCCAGTAGTCGCTGCTCAGGGAAGTGCTGTTACGTATTCCCGTAGCCACAAATCCCCTTCCACCGATGACGAAGGATACGGCTTCGGACCGTGTGATGGCGTAGTCATCGTCATAGTCATTGTCGGAGTCCGTATCGGCAATGTCACGCAACTGGGTCCAGTTGCTTCCGTCGAACTTCCAGAAATCCACCAGATCGGTACTGTTGTTTCGCCCGCAACAGATGTAGGCCACCTCATCGATGACGAATGCCGTACCGAAGTAGCGCTTCTCGCCTCCATACCCGCTCACCGCTTCCCATTGCGAACCTTCGGCGCCATTGGGGTTGAAACGGTAGAAGTCCATCTTGTAGGCACTCTCGCTGCCGGTAGCGTCGCTGTTGCAGCCCGTACCGACATAGCCATATCCGCCTATACTGAAAGCCAGGGCACCGTCGCGTACTCCGCCTTTGAAGTCGTCTTTCCGTGTCCAGGTATCCGTGGCAGGGTCATACTCCCAGGTATCTGCTACACAGTAGGACGAGGAGCCGTCCTTCACGGAACCGGTCGTAATGTATCCCTTGCCATTCACGGCAAAGCCCACGGCAGCCTTGCGCCCGGCAACGGGCATGTCGGCACACTGCGTCCAGCTGTTCCGGCTCATGTCATACTCCCAAAGGTCGTTCAGGTAATCCTTGTTCGCTCCGTAGAAGCCGCCACACAAATATCCATAATTGCCGATGGTGAAGCCGGAGGCATAAGCGCGGTACACACCGTTATAGCTGGCTTTCTTCATCCACTGCCCCTGAGTGTATTCATCCTCGTCCGTACAACTGCCGGCAATGCACACGATGGCCAGCAACATTATTCCTACCAATAGTCTGTTCATTGTTTATTGTTTTTTTAATGATTAAGCTTTATACTTCCCACTTTCCAAAACAAGAAGCTGCGGGAGGTCCTTTTTGTCTGTTCGCAAAAGTAAACCACCGCAACCACACCGACAAAAATAACCGACGAACAGTCCGAAATTCCCGTTAAACGCCTTTACCGATAAAAACCGTCCGAACGCCGATTTTTGTAGGAAGATATAAAAGTTTTGCCTTTCCTTTGCCGCCAACTAAAAGAACAGAAATGAAGAAGTCATTGTACAGCTTATTCGCAGTCCTCGCTATCTTCTGCGCCTGCCAGGACGAGAACTCGCAGCTTGGAAAGAGCCTCGTGGAAAGCTCCTTCTATAATGTATACGCAGACACCTGCTCGGTAGACATCAGCACCATCCTGCTAGACTCCATAGAGACCCGGGGCGACAGCATCTGCCAGCTAGGACATTACCGGAGCAGCGCCTGGGGAGAAGTATCCGCCACCTACTATGCCGAATACTCCACGTCCGACTTCACCCCCAACACAGACTATACCTATACCCTCGACTCCCTCGTACTGCGAATGATACCTTCGGGCCATTTCTGGGGAGATACCCTGACGCAACAGCGCATCTCCATCTACCGGCTGAAAAACCCTATCGTGCTGGACAACGACGAGGACCTTTACAACAGCACCGTACTCCCGACGGAAGATGCCCCACTCTTCAGCTTTACCTTCACCCCCTGCCCGGGGCGGAAGAAGGAAGTAAGCGTCCGCCTGCCCGACTCATGGGGACAACAACTGCTGAATGACCTCGTGGCCCAGGACGACTACTTCGATACCCAAGACAAGTTCAAGAAGAAATTCCCCGGACTGGTCTTTGTTCCCGAAAACGACGGGCAGTGTATCACCGGATTCATGGTGAATGATTCTGCCATGAGCATCAACCTCCACTATCAGGAAGTCTCCAACCAGCGGACCGGACAAGTGCTGACTTTCAACGTAAACACCGACTATGCCTATACCGGTATCCGGCACGACCCCACCGGCACCCACCTTGCTTCCCTGAAAAGCGGAATAGAGAACCTCGTCCACTCCAGCGACATGGGTTGCCTGGCCTATATGCAGGGATTGACGGGTTACTACAACCAACTGGAATTCCCCTACCTCAACAGCCTCGGAAGTGCCGGACAGATAGTCTCCATAGAGAGCGCCACACTCTACCTCTATCCTCTGGCCCGGAGCTACAACGAAGTGAGCCAGCTTCCCAATGACATCCGCCTTTATATCACGGACGAGAACAATGTGCTGGAGGACTACGTATACGGCAGTGACGGCGTAACCGTACAGACCGGCGACCTGACCATCGACGAGATGTA
Organism: Bacteroides sp. AM07-18; assembly: GCF_003602695.1. Classification (NCBI taxonomy): domain Bacteria; kingdom Pseudomonadati; phylum Bacteroidota; class Bacteroidia; order Bacteroidales; family Bacteroidaceae; genus Bacteroides; species Bacteroides sp. AM07-18. Next base: position 32,234 of record NZ_QTLM01000020.1, on the reverse strand, counting down.
CGGGAAAGAGACCTACTACTCCTTCGACCTCACCGAATTCATCCGCAACAACTACGGCACTTCGGGCATCAAGCGGCAGAAACTGCTGATGAGTCTGACAGACGAAGAAAGCACCACCACCTTCAACCAGGTCATCTTCACCAACGACCCCGAACAAGAGAGACAATGCAGATTAGACGTAAGATTCAAAATATACAACGAGCAATGAAACGCCATTACCGGATTCCCCTTCTGCTGTGCAGTCTGTGTACGGCAAGCCTCACTGCCGTGGCCCAGAACACCACCAACCTGCCCACCTCCATGTACGGAGTGGGCGAACTGAGTGCCGGTGACGGCGGACGTTATGCCGGCATGGGCAACACGGGCATCGCCCTGAACCGTACCGGATTTCTGAACACGCTGAACCCCGCAGCCATCACCCGCATGGACACCGCCTGCTTCACGTTCGATGTGGGTGCATCTGCCTCATATGCCCGCTACTCCTTTCTGAGCGAACACAGCTCCAACTTCACCGGCAACCCCAACCGCATCAGCATGAGCTTCCGTGTCCTGCCGCGCTGGTATGCCCTTGTAGGTGCAGCACCATACAGCAGTGTGGGCTATGTCATCCAGACCGAAGAAGAGATAGAGGGAATGCCCGGCAACTACACCTACTCGCTCTTTGAGGGTACGGGCGGACTATACCGGTGCTACGTCACCAATGCCTTTGCACTGAGCAGGCAACTGTCGGTCGGCATCAACCTGGGGATGATAGCGGGCACAGTGACGCAAAGCGAAACGCAGGAAAGCGCCGTCGTAAAGTACGAATCTTCTAAACGGACCTTTTATGCGGACTTCGGCATACATTACGAATGGGGTGCGACCGGACAACGGAAGTGGGCGGCAGGGCTGGTATTTGCTCCCTCCCTTCCCATCAGCCACGACAATACACTGACTTACAGCAACTCATCTACCAGCGAGAACCTCGATAAAGGATACCACAGCCGTACACAATATCTGCCCATGCACCTCGGCACCGGCCTCAGCATAACCACCGAACGCTGGGTGCTGACCGCCGACTACAACTACCTGGACTGGAGCCGCAACTCCTCCTCCTACACTTCCATGAAATACGAGAACCAGCACAAAGTGAACCTGGGAGGCAGCTACATTACCAAGCCACGTCTGGCACGTTCCACCGAGCTGATGGGCGGAATAGGTTTCGGCAACTCCTATATCAATCTGAAAGGCGGGAAGATGCAGTATCTGGAAGCCAGCGTAGGGGCGAGCTTCCCCATCCGGTACTCCTATCTCTCGCTGGGCGCCACGTGGCGGAAACAACTGAACTCACGCAGCAATCTGATGCAGGAAAGCCGGTTCAGTCTGAATCTGAACTTGACGTTCGGGGAAAGGATTTCGAGAGCAAAACTAAAGTAATACAAGGTTCCGGTTCACCACAGATTACACGGATTTTACACCGAATGATTATCATTTGTTGGATCTATATATGCAACGCGTTGCATATATAGATGCAGCACGCTGGAACTATAGATCCAACAAACAAAGTATATAGTATCTGAAAACAGGGTATTACAACACTGCCAGCCTGGACACATACCCTTTCACCCTTTCGCGGTAAGCATCGCCAATGGGGACATCCTTCTGCTCGATGAGCAGTGTGCTGCGCCCGATGGCGCTGATGCAGTCCATGCGGACAATAAAAGAACGGTGCACGCGGATAAATTCATCGGCCGGAAGTTTTTCTTCCATATACTTCATGCTACACAAGCTCAAGATAGGCTTAGGGGCATCTTTACAGAAAATCTTCACATAATCGCCCATACCTTCTATATAGTTTATCCGTTCCAGGTCGAGCCGCATGATGCGGTTGTCACACCGCATGTAAATCACCTTCGGAACCTCTTCCGGACCTTGCCTTTGCTTGGGGGCGGACGTACCTGCATCCTGCAAAGAGAACCAGCGTGCCGCTTTGCTGACAGACTGGAAAAACGTGGAGAAATTGAGCCCGTCCATCAGATAGTCCAACGCATCCAGACGGAAACATTCGGCAGCATAGCGGTCGGTGTCTGTAATGAAAATGACACGAGTAGACGAGGACAAGAGCCTGCAAAAATCCATTCCGTTGATTTCACCTTCTTCCACCGGATAGATGCCGACAAAATAAACTTCCACTTTTGTCTCATAATAATCCTTCAGCGCTTCAAGAGGATTGCCGTACTTTCCGTGCAAAGAGAGAAAAGGAACTTTGCCGATATACTCTTCCAATCTTCCGGCAATCTCCGGGTCCGCATGCAAAATGGCACAATTCAAGTTCATATCCGTTTCTTTTTTACATAATGGACGCTGCCACATCCAAAAAACTGCAAACAGAAGAGCTAAAATTAAGCTTTATTTATGATTCAAAAACAATCTGCCTCTACGGAAAGACTATATTATCAGGAAAATAAAGTGCTTATTATGAACAGTTTCAAAAAATAAACTTATCTTTGCATGTACATCCCCACAAAAAGTAAAGGCTATGAAACAACAGAAACTATTCCACCTCGTATTGTCCGCCATGCTGATTGTTTGCACGACCGGCTGTTATGATAAAGACGAAATTAAAGATGCTGAAAAATATCTGTTCAAAGATATTCAATACTCTTTTGAAGAAGGGGATGGATTCAGTACGTATGATGTAGAGCTCCTGCCCTTCATCATGGAAAACAATTTGAACAGCAGTATTACCACCACAAACTCCCCCTTTGAAGACACATGGCAGGAAACCACCTTCCAAAGCAACGACCCCGGAGCATTTGCATGGATGGGGGAAGAAGACATATTCGTCAATGCCCCTTACATGTTTGGAGATGAACTATCGTTAAGCGGGACAACAATAAAATATGGCAGCGAAACAACAAAAGCCAAAGGTCCAAACAGCAGTACTTCCACCATCAGCATACAACCTCACTGTCGGCTCATCATAAAAGGAACACTACACTACAACAAGCTTGTAGCTACCTATACGCTGACATTCGCAGGTGAATATACAAAAACGGAAAAACAGATAAAGGGAAAGTTCATACAAACAACTCCGGAAAGCTACACAGGAGACATTACCATGGAACCGATAACGGCAGATTAAAACGGAATCGCATACGTGGGCACACCCTATTGCTCACCCTCTCCGTTCCTCCAGTAACCGGATAAACTCCTCCTCCTTGACGGGAAGAAGCACTGCACACTTGCCCTCGCCATATTTCACGAGCACATAGCGCATCACTGCAAACCGCCCTACCTGCATGGAAGAAGCACGCTCCACAGAAGTGATGTCTTTCATCAGAATTTCCTTACTCCGGGAGAAACGGCCGAAGGACAGCACCAACTTCCCGTCGGGCGTTACGGTATAGGTGGTATGAATCAGCTTCTCGATAATAACCACCAGCCAAAGCATGAAAATAGCAGCCAGGAACGGAGACTTGTACCAAAGCATATAGACGGCGAGAATACCTATCAGGATGAGAAACAGATACTGCCCCATAGCAATGCGCGCATGAAAGATTCGATTCATTTTATCTGATTTTTGCCGCTAAGGTACGTATTTTTATGATAACAACTTCTTCATTAGTATCTCCATTTCTCGAACTTCCGTCACATTCAGCTTGCGGCAGACCGAAGCACATAACAATTCTACCCGTTCCGGCGAAAAATAAATCAGTTCTGCAATCTCCTTTACAGACTGTCCAAGAGCTACCAGCATACATATCAGTTCTTCATCCTTATCCACCTCCGGAATAGACTGATAAAGTTTCTCTAAAAAAGAAGGATAATGAAAAATAAAGATTTCACGGAATACAGCCTCACGAGTTCCGGACAACAAAGCCTCCGAAGCATTGGGAGAATCTTCCGAAATCATTTCGCGCAAAGCTCTGGCAATCTCCTGCATATTAAAAGGTGTCACTGTTTTCTTTGTTTTCATTGTATCTTATTTCACCATTATACATATTTACAATCGTTTTGATACAAATTTGCAAAATATGCACAACCTAACCATAAGAATACGATATACAATCTGATATACAATTTCATATTATATTTATTATCAAATAATTAACAAGAAACAAAAAACAAGTCCATTGTTGTAAATTTTAAATTAAGAAATTATATCTTTGCCTTACAAAACAAACAGTCCACAAAATATGAATGCCAAAAAACTTTCATTTTTACTTCTGATTCTCGTAGCTGTAGCCTGCACCAACCGCTCCACCTCTTCGGAACAAGACGAAATGAGGCATTGGAACAATGTCCTTCAACAAATCAATGCCTTACTACTCGAAAACAAAGCGCGACAAACGTTGGATCTTGCCAAACAGACCTTGCCCGAAATCCTGGAATCGGCAGAAAAAAACGGAACTACAGATACCCTGATTTACTATGCCCGCAAGATATTTAATGCCTGCGGGAACAATTACATAAACACCAAACAATACAAAGACGGCATCGACTATATGGACAGCATTGGGAACCATCCCCTCATCCGCGAACATTGCCCGCACGAACTGCTGAGCTTCAAGGCCGGACTGAACCAACTGTATGGCAATAACCCGGAAGCTGTCCGACTGGCAGAAGACTACCTCCAGTTACCGGTCTGTACCAGTGCCAATGACTTTATCCGGCAGGCAGAAATCATAAGCGGTGTCTACATGTACTCCGGAAACAATCTACCCAAAGCTATCCAAATTTTGGAAAAAGCAATAGATGTCTACCGGAAAGGTGGAAACTTCCCGAACATGCTGCGAATAATGTCACGGTTGGGCATCTATTACCACCTCAGTGGCGAATACGAGAAAGCTATAGCCACTAACCAAGAAGCCATAGCCACTTACAACGACAGCATAGCACCTGGAAATGTAGTGATTGCCTACGGAGAACAAGCTAATCTCTACGCCGAACTGGGTATGTACGACCAGGCCCTGGAAATGAACAAAAAAGCCCAATACTACTCCATGCTGAAAGACAGCTTCGGACTGGGAGACTTGTACCGCTACCGTGCCCAGATCTTTCGTAACATGAATCAAAAGGACTCTGTATTCCACTACCTCAGGCTGGGAGAAAAGTTGTCAATGATACAAAACAGCTTTAAGGGCGTATTCGTAAACAAAGTAGAAACGGTAAACAGTTATCTGGACTATCCCGACTCTTTGGAAAAAGCACTGCAACTTGCCCTTAGCATCTGTCCCGATACCGTGCGGATGCCCCAATGGGCCAAATACCAACTCAACCTCCACCTAGGCCGGGCCTTACTGCAAACCGGGAAGGAGCAAAACGGCATACACCTGATAGACCGGGCTGCACAAGACCTCATCAACATGAAGTTCATGGAAGGCCGCGATGCCAACGAGATATTAATGGATTACTATCTGGCCAAAGGCATGAACGACGATTTTGCTCGTTGCTACATCCGTAACCGACAGTTTGCCGATTCTCTGGACAATAACGAAAAGAAACGTGCTGTGGCAGCAGCCAACATCCGGTTTGATGCCAACCAAAAAGAGAAAGAAAACAAACTGCTCTCGGCACAAGTGCAATGGCAGCAACAGCAGTTGTTCTACAACATCTGCATCTCCATTACATTACTGTTGCTACTTATCACCACTACAGCCTATTTCATCATCCGAAGGAAGGCCAACCACCAGCTTATAGAAAACAACAAACGGGAAATACAGACCCTCATTACCCGGCAGCAAGACCTGAACCGCCGCAACGAACAACTGACGGAAGAAATAGAACGGGCCATGGCTACCAATAACCTCAACTCCATTCGCCAGCTCACCGTGCAAAGCCTGCTCAGCAGGGAAGATGAGAACACATTCCGCCGGTCGTTTGCCACCATACATCCTTCTTATCTGCCCAAGCTCCGTGAAAGTTATCCTCAACTGACCCGCAACGAAGAATTGCTGGCCATGCTCATCTGCATGAACCAAAGTACCGACGAAATAGCCCTTATCATGGGAATCAACCGGAATAGTGTAAACGTAGTCCGTTCGCGCATGCGCAAGAACATGGAATTGCCCAAAGAAAAATCCCTGGATGAAGTATTGAAACAATACCTTACATAACAAATAAAAATAAGCCCGCTTATTTTGCTCTACGTTTGGTTTACACTATCTTTGCGGCGTTTAATACACAAAACCTATGGTAAGAAAGTTCGATTTTCTCGTTATCGGCTCCGGACTTGCCGGTATGAGTTTTGCGCTGAAAGTAGCGCATAAAGGAACAGTAGCCCTCATTTGTAAGGCAGGTTTGGAAGAGGCAAACACTTATTTTGCACAAGGAGGTATCGCCTCTGTCACCAATCTGGCCGTAGACAATTTTGAAAAGCATATCGAAGATACCATGATTGCGGGTGACTGGATAAGCGACCGTGAAGCCGTAGAGAAGGTGGTGCGCAATGCCCCCGAACAAATCAAGGAGCTTATCAAATGGGGAGTGAACTTCGACAAAAAGGAGGACGGAGAGTTTGACCTGCACAAAGAAGGCGGCCACTCCGAATTCCGCATCCTCCACCATAAGGACAATACGGGTGCAGAGATACAGACCAGCCTCATTGAAGCTGTGAAGCAACACCCCAACATCACCGTACTGACCGACCATTACGCTGTGGAAATCATTACCCAGCATCACCAGGGAATCATCGTTACCCGCCACACCCCCGGCATCAAGTGCTACGGTGCCTATGTGCTGAACGAAGCGACGGGCGAGGTGGATACCTTCCTTTCCAAAGTCACCATCATGGCAACGGGCGGTTGCGAAGCCGTTTACCGCCATACCACCAACCCGCTGGTGGCCACGGGAGACGGCATTGCCATGGTCTACCGTGCCAAGGGAGCAGTGAAAGACATGGAATTCATCCAATTCCATCCCACAGCTCTTTTCCATCCGGGAGACCGCCCCTCGTTCCTCATCACCGAAGCCATGCGCGGTTATGGCGGCGTGCTGCGTACCAAAGACGGAAAAGAATTCATGCAGAAGTACGACCCGCGACTCTCGCTGGCCCCGCGTGACATCGTGGCGCGTGCCATCGACAACGAAATGAAACAGCGCGGTGAGGACCATGTGTATCTGGACGTCACCCACAAAGACCCCGAAGAAACCAAGAAGCACTTCCCTAACATATACAAGAAATGCCTCAGCATCGGTATAGACATTACAAAGGAATACATACCGGTAGCCCCCGCCGCCCATTATCTCTGCGGTGGCATCAAGGTGGATTTGGACGGACAGAGCAGCATCCGCCGCCTGTACGCCATCGGCGAATGTTCGTGCACCGGACTGCATGGTGGCAACCGTCTGGCAAGCAACTCACTGATTGAAGCCGTGGTTTATGCCGACGCGGCAGCCAAACACGCGCTGAACGTACTGGAACGTTATGACTTCAACGAAGACATTCCCGAATGGAACGACGAAGGTACCATTTCCACCGAAGAACGTGTCCTCATCACACAAAGCATGAAGGAAGTGAACCAAATTATGGAGGCATACGTAGGCATTGTCCGCAGCAATACCCGGTTGACACGTGCCTGGAACCGACTGGACATACTTTACGAGGAGACAGAAGCACTCTTCAAGCGGAGCAAGGCTACCCGAGAGCTGTGCGAACTACGCAACATGATAAACGTAGGATACCTGATAACAAAGCAAGCCATGGAACGCAAGGAAAGCCGCGGACTGCACTACACGATAGACTATCCGCACGCCAAGAAATAAACATAAATCCTCTCCATCATGAGGAAACAATATTTCTCTTTCATTTTTTTGTATATTTTCTCAAGCTGTCTCTACAGTCAGACGATGGACGACAATATCATCATCAACTGCTGTGAAGACAGCTATGTTTTCAAAGAAGGACCAGGAGACAACCCCATCGTACAAAACACCCGAAAGACCGAATATGAAGCCTTGCGGATGGGAGCTACCGTACAACCTCATATGTTCTATGGCGAATTCATCTCCCTGGACGAAGCCAAAGCCAAGGGAGTACTTGCCCCCAAAGCCATCCACCGCCATGCCACACCGGAAAATGTATTCTTCGACGATACCCGCATCTGCTACTTCAACCTCTCCCTAAGCCGGCAGGGGAAAAAGGCGGCCGTACAGTTCAGCCGTACCTTCCATGACCTGCGCTACTTTACACGCATCTACTTTCCGGAGGAATACTTCATCCGCAAGAAACGTATCACCGTCACCATTCCTGCCGCACTGTCCCGTTTCCGGTTGGTGGAGAAGAACTTCGGTCCCGGCATCCGGTGTGAAAAGAGCGTGAATAAGGAAGGGGATTCCCTTTTTGTCTACACCTTAAAAGGAGTGCCTGCCACCCGAAAGGAAGAAGCTGCTCCCGCAGACAACTGCCTCTATCCCCATCTGCTGGTGACCGGTCCCTTTGCCGATGTACAGGCCATGTACCGCTGGCTGAACGGACTGGCCGAGGTGGACTGCACTCTCCCCCAAGCCGAAATGCTGACGGATGAAATTACTGCCGGATGCACCGATGAACTGGAGAAGATACGCCGCACCTATGCCTACGTACAGCAGAACATACGCTACATCGCCTTTGAAAACGGATTGGCAGGACATCGGCCCGACCGGCCTGCCGAAGTGCTGCGCAAGCGTTACGGCGACTGCAAGGGAATGGCACTCCTGCTGCGCACATTGCTGAAAGCCCAAGGATTCGATGCCCGAATGGCCTATATCGGTACGGACGACATCGCCAGTTCTCCCGACGAAGTGCCGACACTGGCTGCCATCAACCATGCCTTCTGCCTTCTTTTCCATCAAGGGAAAAGATATTGCCTGGATGCCACCTACCGATACCTACCGCCCGAAGACATCCCCCAAGGTATACAAGGCCGAAAAGCACTGGTAGAAAACGGAGACAGCTGCCTGATACTGACTCTTCCCCAGCAGGATGCCTCTACCTCTACGGACAGTCTCAATTATCACTATCGCTTGATGACGGACAGCAATCCCCCTACCCTGAAAGGCACCGCCATCCGCGTAAGTACGGGTGAATACAAGGAATACCTGCTCAGTCTCTACCATGACACCCCCAAGGAGAAGCAGACAGACCTGCTAAACAATCAGATAAACAATACCGCTGCCGTACAATCGGCCGATGGAGAGTACTGCCTCGAAGCAGACCCGCACGAAGATTTCTTCCACCAGCCCATTGACACCACCCGCCGCAAGCAGGATTACCTACTGCCGTGGAGATGCCGTATTATACGCGAGGTAACGATTGATATTCCACAAGGATATGCCGTGTCTTATTTGCCTGCAGACTTTCACATTGAAACGAATCAGGGCATCCTCAGTTGCTCCTACCGCGCTGGAGCAGGATATATCCACTTCCGAAAAGTGATGGAGATACGCAGAAAACGTATTCCACTTGCTCTTATCCCTGCTTGGAATGATGCCCTGCGACAATGGAAAAAAGCCTGCAACGAACAGATAGTAATCCGGCAAAACACCCTTTAAACAAATAATTGAATATAAAACGCCATCACCATGAAAACAACACGTTTTTTCCTACTGCTGCTGATGTTACTTGCCACTTCGGGACTGAATGCCCAAAAGGAAGAAGACAAATATGCTGCGCTCGTAAGCGAAGTGCGCAATGAAGTATGGTCGCTGAACCTGCCCGACTTTAAAAATATGACTGTACCCGAGAAATACAGAAACGAACCCGCCGTTATCCTTGCCGTACACAGCCGTCTGGAGGTAACCCGGAAAACCAAGTTGGACTGGTGGGGAATGGGATTGACCAAACAACAGATAACCTGCCGCAGCATCTACCGCCAAATGGTATACATCAACAGCCAAAGTGCACTGGAAGAGATGTCACAGTTCAGCTTCCTTTCCCAGGAAAAAGAACGCTACACCCGTAATGAACAACAGCGTATACTGGGTGTGCGCATCATCAAACCGGACGGAACAATTCAGGAAACAGACCCGCAGGAGTACATGGAAACCGATGAAGGCGGCCACCCACGTAGCCGCAACATCCAAGAGAAATGGAACAAGCTGGCCGTACCCGGACTGGAAATCGGAGACATCATCGACTTGTTCTTCGTACGATACACCATACTGAACAACCAGAATCCCGAACCTTTCGGTTTTTACTTTATGGACAGCTATCCTCTGCTTGCCTATTCCGTCCATTGCGAGATAGACCCGAAGCTGAGCACTTTCTACCGTTGCCTGAACGGAGCAAGGGACTTCGACCATAGCACCGATACCGAAGGAAACCATATCCTCGACTTGCATACCGGAGACTCCGGACGTGTCATTCCCGACTTCTGGTACAACAGTGCCCGGCAAACGCCCATGATTCTGATGTACATCTACAACAGCAAGACACCCTATGCCTGGATGCCACCCAGCGCCCGCAAGCCGGGACTATATGCCAACCCCAATCCAAAACTGATGACAGATGACACACGTGCCTCCATGAAGGCTCCCGGCACCAACTGGTCCGGTCTGCGCAGCGGACGGAAAGGCGAAATATCCAAAGCCCTCAAAGCCCGTCAAGCCGAAGGATGGAGCGATAAGAAACTGATGGACTACCTCTACCAATACTGCTATTACCGGTATATGGAAAACGGTGCAGACTATACTCCCGCCAGTTTCATCCTGCTGATGCACGAACTTCTGGAAAAAGCAGGTATTCCCCACCGGACAGGAATCACGACCAAAGATACCCGGGAGCCTCTGGACCAGCTCATCAACTACAGCAATACCACTTGGTTTATCTATCTGGAATCCAACGGAAAATGCTATACTCCACCGGCCTGCTATGCTGTTCCCGGTGAAGTGCCTGCCAGCCTGCAAGGCGAAGAAGCCATACTGGAAGACAACACATGCCTTACCCTTCCCTCCACCACCCCCCAAGACAACCGGGATATGGCTACCATAAACGCTTCTATAAGCGGCACCACTCTCCACATCAGCCGCCGGGAAGAGATGAGCGGTGCTCTGAAAGAACACTTCCAACCCTACCTCATTATGGATGAGGACCTTTACAACTCCGTTCGTCGCCAACTGGGTATTACAGCCACCATCTACGACGAAACCAAAGAAAAATTCCATGCCGACCTGCGCGAAAGTTACCGCCGTGAACGGGAGCAGGAGAAAGAGCGTTACCGTAATGAAATCATCGGTTATCATGGCTCGGAAGAAGGACTGGAAACACTCCTCGGCTACCAGCTTTTCAGCATCGGAAACCGGGCAGACAGTGCGGCACTTGCCTATCAAGTGGACTATGTACTGGACGGATACGTAAAGAAAGCGGGTACAAACTTTGTTCTCTCCGTAGGTCGGTTGATAGGGTCACAGCCAGAGCTGAAAGGCGAACAACGCCTGCGCAAGGAGGACATTTATTGGGAGATGCCCCGTTGTTACCAATGGGACATCACAGTCAATCTGCCGGAAAGTTATCGAATTTCTCCCGAAGGCCTGGAAAGACTGAACGTAAAAGTAGAAAACGACTGCGGCGCTTTCATTGTCCAAGCCACCACTGAAGACGGAACATTAAGAATAAAAGCCGAAAAACGCATCAACCACAAGACGGAACCGGTAGCCAACTGGGAGAAACTGCTTGAAATAACCGATGCTGCCAACAGTTATGAAGCACTTTCAATAGTGTTCCAAGCAACCATTAATCCCCCTACATCTCCAACAACCGGCTATTAATCCTTCTCTGCCCGCTGCAGCATCGCCATACACAGCTTGCTGTCGTACTGTACAGCCACTGCAAAACGACTGCATACTTTTTGCAGCGTCACTGCATACCGGTTTGCAGCAGCACTGCAATTGATTTGCAACAGCACTGCAACAGTTTTGCAGTCGCACTGCAATTTGTTTGCAGTGACGCTGCAGCAAATGTGCAGCAATTACAAGCTATATGACTGTCACAGCAAACAAAAAGCCCCGCAGAGCTTGCTTTCGCTCTGCGGGACTTTGTTCTCTCTATGAGGAAATTATCATCAATAGTTTGACTTCTTTACTTCGAAGTAAGCCTGCGGATGCAAGCAAGCCGGGCATACCTGAGGAGCTTCCTTACCGGTGTAGATGAAACCACAGTTGCGGCACTGCCATACCACTTCGCCTTCCTTGGCAAATACGCTGGCAGTCTCTATATTCTGGATAAAAGCGCGATAACGTTCTTCGTGTCCCTTTTCGGCAATGGCGATGTTACGGTACATAAGAGCGATTTCGGGGAAACCTTCTTCGTCTGCAATATCAGCAAACTTAGGATAATCCAATGACCATTCTTCGTGTTCGCCGGCAGCAGCTTCCTGAAGATTTTCCAGGGTAGTGCCGATAACACCTGCAGGATAAGAAGCGGTGATTTCCACCATACCGCCTTCCAGCCACTTGAACATACGTTTAGCGTGTTCCTTTTCCTGGTCAGCCGTTTCTGTGAAAATAGCGGCGATTTGTTCGTAACCTTCTTTCTTGGCTACACTTGCAAAATAAGTGTAACGCATTCTTGCTTGTGATTCACCAGCGAATGAAGTCAGCAGATTCTTCTCAGTCTGAGTTCCTTTAACACTTTTAGCCATAGTCTCTTTTTTTATTAGTTAATATAATTACGTATAAATGTCGTTCGTACTGTTTATAAACAACACAAAATTACGAATTTAGTTTGGAATAATCACACCTCTGCCCCATCGGATTTATTTATCGTCTTATAGAAAGAATCTATCTTCACCGATAACCCGAAGAGGTATTTCAGACATAATTAATAGCACATATCTGATAAGGAAAACAAAATACATCACAGTTGTGTTCACTAATATCCATTATTTTATCTACTTTTGCAGGCAATTTGCAATATATACATTACATTCTGTATAAAAAAACGTATAAAAAAGTAGATTATAATGAAAGCGTTCGGATTCAGACCAAAGCTATACACGGCTTTAAAAAATTACTCTAAAGAACTGTTCATGGCAGACCTGATGGCAGGTATCATTGTAGGTATCGTTGCCCTCCCGCTTGCCATTGCATTCGGTATCGCCTCCGGCGTATCACCGGAGAAAGGTATCATTACGGCTATCATAGCCGGTTTCATCATCTCCCTGATGGGTGGGAGCAAGGTACAGATTGGAGGACCGACCGGTGCGTTCATCGTCATTATCTATGGCATCATCCAGCAATACGGTGAATCGGGGCTTATTGTCGCCACACTGATGGCAGGCGTACTGCTCATCCTGCTGGGAGTTTTCAAACTGGGAGCTGTCATTAAGTTTATCCCCTATCCCATCATCGTAGGTTTTACAAGCGGTATTGCCGTCACCATCTTCACTACGCAGATTGCCGATATTTTCGGGTTGACGTTCGGAGGAGAGAAAGTTCCGGGAGACTTTGTAGGAAAATGGATGATTTATTTCCGACATTTCGATACCGTAAACTGGTGGAACACGATTGTAAGTATTGTCAGCATCTTCATCATTGCCATTACACCGCGGTTCTCGAAGAAGATTCCGGGGTCACTTATTGCCATCATCGTGGTGACAGTGGCAGTCTGGCTGATGAAAGTATATGGAGGCATTGATTGTATCGATACCATCGGCGACCGTTTCAGCATCCGTGCCGAACTGCCGGATGCCGTGATGCCTGCCCTGGATTGGGAAGCGATAAAGAACTTGTTCCCCGTAGCCATTACAATCGCTGTACTGGGTGCCATCGAATCTTTGCTGTCTGCCACCGTGGCCGATGGTGTGATAGGCGACAAACACGATTCCAACACGGAACTGATAGCACAAGGTGTTGCCAACATGGCTACCCCGCTGTTTGGCGGTATCCCTGCCACCGGAGCCATCGCGCGTACCATGGCAAATATCAACAACGGAGGAAAAACTCCCGTAGCAGGCATGGTGCATGCAGTGGTATTGCTGCTTATCCTACTGTTCCTCATGCCGCTGGCACAGTATATCCCAATGGCTTGCCTGGCGGGTGTACTGGTCATAGTATCCTATAACATGAGTGGTTGGCGTACGTTCAAGGCATTATTGAAGAATCCTAAATCGGATGTCACGGTACTGCTGATTACTTTCTTCCTGACCGTCATCTTCGACCTGACTATTGCCATTGAAGTAGGTCTGGTGATTGCCTGCGTGCTGTTTATGCGCCGCGTCATGGAGACTACCGAAATATCCGTCATCAAAGATGAAATAGACCCGAATGCAGAATCGGACATTGCAAGCAATGACGAGCATCTGATAATCCCCGAGGATGTGGAAGTATATGAAATAAACGGTCCTTACTTCTTCGGCATCGCCACCAAATTCGAAGAAATCATGGCGCGGCTGGGCGACCGCCCCAAAGTGCGCATCATCCGCATGCGTAAAGTTCCGTTCATCGATTCTACCGGTATCCACAACTTGACAAGCCTTTGTGAGATGTCCCAAAAGGAAAAAATAACCATTGTGCTCTCCGGTGTCAATGAAAAGGTACATAAGGTACTGGAAAAATCGGGCTTCTATGAGCTGTTGGGCGAAGAAAATATCTGTCCGAACATAAATGTGGCACTGGAAAGGGCCAAAATGATTATCCAACACTAATCCCGGCATGGCACGAAAAAAAAAGAAACAATCGCAAGGCGTCTATTATCTTATATTGTTTATATGTGCGGTCTGCCTTGCCTATGAACCCGTTGCAAAGATACTTTCGGATGCCAGGCAAAAGAGTTCTATGCCTGCCAAGATAGAACTCACGGCAGGCACACGCCTTGAAATACCGGCAAAGCTGAAGAACGTCTCCGAACAGATTCTCCAGCGGAAAGGCTACACAGTATCCTACAACAAAGATTTAAAGATACCCAACTGGGTAGCCTGGGAACTCACTCCCGAAAAACTGGTGGAGCGTGAAAGCCGTACAGACAAGTTCCTGCCCGACCCCGACCTGCCTGAGCACGAGGCAGTAACCACCGATGACTACAAAGGAGCCGGCATGGACCGCGGACATATGTGTCCGGCCGGTGACAACCGCTGGCACTGGAAAGCCATGCAAGAGAGCTTCTACATGACAAACATTTGCCCGCAGAACCACAATCTAAACCGTGGCGACTGGAAAGAACTGGAAGAGTCATGCCGCCGTTGGGCACAAGAAGAAGGCAAGATATACATTGTATGCGGTCCTATTCTCTATGACCAACGTCACCGCACCATTGGTAAGAAGCACAAAATTACAGTGCCCGAAGCATTCTTCAAGGTCGTTCTGTGTGCAGACAGCAATCCCCCCAAAGCCATCGGCTTCATTTATAAGAATACATCAGGCAATCATCCGTTGGACAGCTACGTCAATACAGTGGACGAAGTGGAACGTATTACAGGTATCGACTTTTTCCCCGCCCTTCCGGATGAAATAGAAGAGAAGGTGGAAGCCGAATATGACTTGAAGCTGTGGTAAAGGAGCTATTCCTTTACCCAGGCATCTACAATCTCGGCTACATAAACCCGGTGCAATCCACCGTGGTCACCGCCATACCAACGCTCGTAGACGGAATGGTCGAGAAAGAGTTCTTCTTTCATATCGGTAATGAAAAGCTTGCGGCACTCCAATCCCAGGCGGTCCTGCTCAAAGAGAATGTTTCCCCGCTCGGTAACGATAGGATTCAGACCAGTTTCCTTTACCTTATCCACTTCCCTACCCGATTTACTGCCACAAAGGTTGTAAATGCTCCGGTTTTCCTTTCCTAAAAAAGAAAGGGTGAAATATTCGTTCTCCTCCATAAACTCATACGTATAGCGCTCGGAACGAATAAAGACAAACACCACCGGCTTGTTCCAAAGCCAGCCAATACCTCCCCAACTGGCAGTCATGGTGTTGAAATGTTCTTTACTGCCTGCCGTAACCAGCATCCACTCTTTGCCTATCACTTCGAAGAAGTTCTCGCTTAAATCTTTAATTGCTATTGATTTCATAAGTATATTATTAATAAGAAACACTTACCGGTATACCCGTTTCCCGTATCCGTTCCGCAATGCGATCCAGTTCCTCGCGGGTGGCCTTCTGCAAATCATGGTCGGGCGTTTCGCGGTCGATGGTATAAATCATCACTTGGCGGGGAGCAATCTCCTTGACAGCTTCCAGCCAGGGAAGAACAAATTTATCGGATGTATTATCCATATCTTGTCCTTTATAACTTCCTTTGAGAAACATGGTCTGGATAATGCAGTTCCCTTTGAATGCTTTCATTCCTTCTATAATCTCCCGGATGGAGTAATGTCCGGTAGGACGGTCAAGTACACGGACATACTCTTCATCTACCGTATCCAGTTTAAGGATGTTGTTGTCAATCTTGTTCAAAGCCTCGAATACGGCAGGACGATGAATAAAGGTAGAATTGCTCAGTACGCTCACCTTTGCATTCGGAAAATACTTGTCGCGCAAGGCAAGTGTATCTTCTATGATTTCGGGGAAACGGGGATGTGCCGTCGGTTCTCCATTACCGGCAAAAGTCAGTACATCCGGTGTAGGTCCGTTTTGCTGCATGTCCCGCAGACGGGCTTCAAGGGCCGAACGGACTTCTTCGCGCGTAGGCAACGGCTGTTTGGGACGATGGTCGGCATTGAAGCCACATTCACAGTAAATACAGTCGAAAGTGCATACTTTGCCGTCTGCCGGCAATAAATTTATTCCCAAAGATACTCCCAGACGGCGAGAATGAACGGGACCGAATATGGGAGATGGATAAATGACAGTCATACTATTTACGATTTGACGATTTACGGTTTGATTAATGCTTAAACAATCTTACCGCTCCAAAGTTAAGTGAAAACTATGGTATCTGGCAATGTTCGGCTTGCAAAAGTTTACCCATAAAAGAAAATATTCCCTTTATAAAGCATACATCTCATGTTAAAAAAGTAAATCATACATTACATTTTATCTATTTTACTTGTTTATATGTAAAGTATACATTACATTTGCAGATAACATCTAAATGCATAGTATTATGAGAAAGAACTATTTATTTCCAACCACTTTCAGAAAGATAGGTTGGTGTTTATTTGTCCCATTCGCCATCACGTCCTTCATCTGCCTTTTCGACGGCAGCAATGAAGATTGGTTGAAGGTAAACGCGTTGTCAGTAATTCCCTGGGGTATTATCAAGAACTCTTTATTCGACGAGTTGAGTATGATAGGGCTTACGGTTTCACTCTTGTTCATAGCTTTCTCAAAAGAAAAGGACGAAGATGAATGCATCGCCAATATTCGTTCAAACTCTCTTATCTGGGCTACCATAACAGCGTATTCCCTACTGATAGTATGCACTATGCTGATTTATGACATGCAATATCTTAATTTTGTATTTATAGACTTGTTCATGATATTGTTTCTGTTCATCATAAAGTACAACATTGAACTTTATAAATTTAGGAGGAGCAACAATGACTAATACATTAAGGGTAGAAAGAGCCATCAAGCATATGACCCAACAGCAATTGGCTGAAGCCATAGGAGTGAGCCGGCAAACCATCAATGCCATAGAATCGGGAAAGTATGTCCCTTCCACCTTGCTGTCATTGAAAATATCAGAGATATTCGGAAAGACTGTAAATGAAATTTTCATGTTGGAAGAAAGTGACAGATAAAGAGAAGACTCTAAAAAACTGTTTTAATTTTATTTCAGTTTTCTTCTGAGGCAACCTGAAAAATAAAATTAAAACAGTTTCTAAAACTTGATACGCAGTTGCATCTGCAAGTCCGCTTTCCTATTTCCCGGTATCTCATCATTGCCCGAACCAATCGTCTCCCTATCCTGATAAACCGTCTGTCCGAATTTGGCAAGAAACATGAAGTTCTTACTCAAATCATATCGCAGATGAGCGGAGTAACGAAACCCTTTGCCATAGAAGGAAGGGGTATAGAAAGTATATAACAATCCACGCTCGGAGGCGTAAACACGCGAATCGTAATCGTCCGTATGAAACCAGGTTCCCTGCACGGAAACTGACAGAGGGAAGGGGAAAGTGTACGAGCAAAATTGAGTACACTGATAACCTTGCCGTCTATCAAAGCGATACCCTTCCCCATCCTGCTGACGGAAGTGGTTATAATCTATTGTAGTACGAAAGATATATCTTCCCGGCATATAGGTCAGCCGATAACGGAGTTTATGGTGATAGATAGGTTCGATAACTGCACCGCTTGTACCCGTCACGTCTCTTTCTTTCTGTTTGTACCGATAATTAAAATACATCGAAAGGCTCTTTCGAGGAGTATAAGTAACCTGAAACATGGCATCCACTCCCTTTGAGGGCTTACTTATACGGTATTTCCACCAAGGAAAAGAAAACACATCCAGTGAAGTGAAAAACTTCCACCGGGCGAAAGGTGTGGCCTCTGCTGCCAGATACCATCCGTTCTCATTCTGCGGCATACTGCTTTCGCCAAAGGAACGCCCAAACAAAGTCCAATAATCATATGAATAATACCGGTGAACAAGTAGCAGATGATAATCGGAAGAAAGATTATACTTCAGCCGGTTCAGCAACGCATAGCCTTTACTGCCGGTTGCCGCTTCCCCCACCCAGACAAAACGGCCCAGACGATACCTATAATCCATGCCCACATTATAGAAATCACTTCCATGAAGATTGTACTTTGCATACTTGTTCAACCGAGGCTTGTAAGGATGGTTGAAAAAATAGTAAATCCCCGTCACTCCCACCTTCAGAGAGTTCTTTTCATAGGTCATGTTTCCACCTATCACCTGCAAGGCAAAGGCATTCATTTTATCTGCCTCCTTCTGCGTGCGATGCAATCCCGTCTTGTAAATGGAAGTTATCTCGCCATCCTCCACCACACCGTCCATGGAGCGATGCGAATAGAAAGCCGAAATATCCAAGTAAGGCAATACTCCCACCGTTGCCGCCACTCCCCGGAAATAATTGTACTCATCGGTAGAACTATGCTTACGGATGCCTCCGGTACGATATTCTGTTGTAGACATAGAGAATGTTTTTCCTAAACGAAAATCCGTACTAAGTACCAGTCCCTGCCCGAAGCTCAGACGGTAATTGCCCAATGCCAAAGCCTTCAGCCGCCCCAGATTCTTTATCAGAAAATAGAAAGAATAGTAATCATAGCCTTTTCTGTTGTGCAGGGCAAAGAAGGGTTCTCCGGCATCCTTCTCTCCCGTCACGCCTATTTGGAGATAATCTCCATAATGAAAATTATAGCGCAAAGAATGGTAAAGGGAAGGTCCCAGGTAATTCTTCTCATATCCTTTACGGATATAGAACGGTACATCCAAACGTGCCAATGTTTCGTGTTTCCCGTATTTCAGTATAGATTTTAAAGCAGGATACCCCCTACCCGCTTTCACTGCCCGCACACAGACAAAGGGCAGCAGTAGGTCGATGGTACGTTTATCCATCTCCTCCACCAGTTGCAATTCATAAATGGTCTGCATCTGTCCGTGTATATAGACATAAGCCAGAAGATTCTCTATCTGTATATCCGTAAGAAAAGGAAACTGCTCCAATTGCCGTTTAGTGGCGGCATTGAGGTTGACAGGCTCTTGCAGACGTCGGGACAACTCCTCCAATTCATCTTCCCAACCGTATTCTTCCTCATTCCCGATGGAAAGTTGTTCCAAATTTTCTTCCAAAAGAAGTAAAGGCTGTTCTTTCTGAAGGCCGGATATATTTTGAGCTTCAAGCATAGGAGTCATTGACAGCATACTTACAAAAACTCCTATCTTGAGTAATTCCATTAATAGTAGGTCACTTTCATGTTTTGGGAAGCGAAGTTACCTTAAATAAGTTAATTGAGCAAGGAAAAATCAACATGATGCAACAACATTACACAGAATGGTGTACTTTTGCAACATGAACGCAAGGCTTAACATAGTAATACTCATCATGTTTCTTTCTCTCGGAAGCCTGAAATGTTTTGCACAGCAGCAACCACAGTCTGCTGCGCAAAAGAGTGTCTATCTTACTCCCATGTGCGTTTACGAAGGAGATACCATCCCTTATGTCAAGCTCCCCACTGTCTACATCTTCAAGCCGCTTAAATTCAAGAACAAGCGCGACATGAACAAGTACTACAAACTCATTCGTGACGTAAAGAAGGTACTTCCCATCTCCAAGGAGATTAACCGTGCCATCATTGAAACCTACGAATACATGATGACCCTGCCCACCGAGAAAGCCCGCCAGAAACACATGAAAGCAGTAGAGAAAAGCTTGAAGGAGCAATACACTCCCCGCATGAAGAAACTTACCTTTGCCCAAGGCAAACTGTTAATAAAACTGGTAGACCGACAGACCAACTCCACCGGATATGAACTGGTAAAAGCTTTTATGGGCCCTTTCAAAGCCGGTTTCTACCAGACTTTTGCCGCACTCTTCGGCGCCAGTCTAAAAAAACAATACGACCCTATGGGAGACGATGCATTGACCGAACGGGTGATATTGATGGTAGAAAGCGGACAATTATAAACTGATGTTTATTCCCGCCTTGCGTGCCTGCGAATGTTGAAATTGGCGTTTCACATTATATGTCTTTCCGTCTTTGACGAACTTAGAACCGGTCTGCTTGAACCAGAAGTCCACTTTATTTTCCACACAAATTCTGCGAAGGTCCATCACCCATTCAAAATCACAAGGGCGGGCTTCGTAACCGGATTCTCCCCCTGCAACTATCTGTTCAATCCATTCGCCAACAGCATAAGTACTTAAATCTATCCTTTCCAGCAGCGGTTCACAGATTATTATCTTATGCTTTATAGGAGCCCTCTTATAAATGGGCAAGCGATAATCGGCGCAAGCCTGGTTTTCAACCGTACAGCAGATGGTTACATTATCATATCCGTCTCCCCAATCATCGGGCAGACAGTCAGAAAAACGGTCTATACGCTTGGTAATCATCATAAAATGCAGGTCACTGCGACAACGAATCATCTCCCATGCTTCGGCCCGCCATTTGTCAGCATCTTCCACAAAGAAATCGGAAGTAAAGCAGGTGTAGACAAATGTTCCAGGTGGTATCTTGAATTCTCCGTTACGCTTTTTACGCAAAGGCAGGTCAAAGTTTTTTGTCCGCACCACCACCGAACTGTCCACCTCTCGTCGGGCATCACCACGATAAACATAACAATGCTTGCAACCTGCACTCAATTTATGGCAACCATGCCATAAGTTCCACATCATCGACTTCGCAACAATACCGTTCATTCAAACAAAAAACTTATCGTTAACACCATGTTGAAAACTATGTTAGCAACATAAATAATTAGTTATTAAACAATTGATATTAAGCTATATATTCAGTTAATAATAGAATGAACAATTGTTTATTACTACCTATTCGGGTTGTACCTCTCCTGCCATCGGAAGCTCTTTCCAACCTTCACCAAATGCATCATAAGCATCGGTAACCACTACAAAAGCCTTTGGGTCTACTTCCCTTATCTTCTGCTTGATACCTACCACTTCCTTGTAACTCACCACAAGAAACAGCATTTCCTTGTCTACATTGGTATAAAGACCACTACTTTTGATGCAAGTGGCTGTACGGTCCAAATCTTTAAGAATATAGTCGTGCAAAGCGGTAAGGCGCATATCACTGATGACAAACAGTATCTTGTCATTCTTCTCCCCATTTATCACATAGGCCAATACCCTTGAAGTGACAAAAATAGCTATCAGTGAATAGAAAGACAAATGCCACGAAGGTTGTGTAGCATCATCCGGATTTCCGATACCGAAACCGATAACCAATAGGCCGAATCCCACCACAATACCATCTACCAGCAGTATCGCCTTTGAAAAACGTATATGGCAATATTTCTGCAATATCATCGCCACAATATCCGTACCTCCTGTAGTAGCCCGGCTACGCACTACAATACCACAGCCTATACCGATAACCACCGCACCAATCACAGAAGTCAGCATCAAATGGTCGGACATATTCAGACTGCCACCCAGCAACTGTGTAGGGTCCAACTGATGGAGCGCTTCTTCAGAAGGATAGGAGAGGAGAGACAGCACATTCATGGCAAGCGGAGTGAATAGTGCCGCCACGATAGTACGTGCTCCCAATTTTGCTCCCAGTACCAGCACGGAAATGATAAGCAAAGGAATATCAAACATATAACCGAAAGTACCTACCTGAATAGAAGGGAACAGATTATGAAGCACAATACTGGCTCCATACACCCCGCCAGGAACAAGATTATAAGGATTGATAAAGTAAACAAAACCTGCTGCCAGAATAGTACAACCTACAAAAATGCCTATCCATGAAGATATTATCTTTTTCATATCGATATGATTTATATATATTCAGCAAATATACAAAAAATAAGAAAAGACACCAACTGTACAGCAAGTTTTCCACATACAACCGATATGTGTTGAATACATGGTTAACAAAAAGGATAAATTAGGAGATAAAGCATTAATTTACAATGAATAAAATGGTTGATTATAAAAATAAACCACTGTTCATAAAATCTCTCATCATACCTATATAGAACTAGTTTATTGGATCTATAGATGCAACACGCTGGATCTATAGATGCACCGTGTTCGATCTATAGCTCCAACAAACCCGATATATTGACAGCTTATTAACAGCCCTGTTATTATCTCAGTTTCTTGAATAAATCCCAAATAACAATACCCGCCGTAACCGATACATTCAACGAATGCTTTGTGCCGTATTGAGGAATTTCAATGCAACCGTGCGAATGGTCAATCACTTCTTGTTGAACACCCTTCACTTCATTTCCCATTACCACAGCATACTTTTTAGTCTTGTCCAGCACCAGTTCGTCCAGCATCACACTACCTTCCGCCTGCTCTACAGAATAAACGATGTATCCCTCGGATTTTAGGTTATCAACAGCTTCAACAGAGTTATCAACATATTTCCAATCTACGGTAAATTCCGCTCCCAAAGCTGTTTTGTGCATCTCCGGATGGGGTGGGGTAGCTGTAATGCCACAAAGATAAATGCACTCGATGCGGAAAGCATCCGAAGTACGGAAAACGGAACCTATATTATGGAGACTGCGGATATTATCCAATACCACTACCAAAGGCAGTTTTTCGGCTTCCTTAAATTCCTCTACACTAATACGATTCAGTTCAGTTATCTTCAGTTTACGCATGACAATATACTTTTAAATCTCCCTGCAAAGATACTTTTTTCCGTTTATATCCCGGTTAATAACCGTTGAAAAGGTGTCAATACAATAGGGAAACAATTTTAAAAATAATCCTTGCATTATTCAAAGGTCTGCATATTACAGCAGTGAAACGAACAAACCAAAAAAGTTAAGGAGAATTTTCCAGGCTTCATTCAACATATTTTTCAGCCTGGTTTCATCGGTTTATAACTCTAAAGTTATTAACTTTGCATATTATTAACAACATGTTAATGCTGTTTAGCAGAAGTCTTATTATCAACGGATAAACTTAAAAACCCCGGTTTATAAGCATAAGAGTAAAATTCAGCTTGATACTAATAACTTCATGGGCAAGAAAAATCGTATTTATTTGTCCACACTATTAACAGCCTATCATCACTATCAAAGGATTTTTAAAGAAGAAAGAGAAATTAAAAAATATAATTATGGATAATCTTATAGAAGCTATCAAGCAGCTGAAGAAGGAGAAGAACGCAATCATTCTGGGCCATTACTACCAGAAAGGTGAAATACAGGATATAGCCGATTACGTGGGCGACAGTCTGGCTTTGGCACAATGGGCAGCCCGGACGGAAGCGGACATTATCGTGATGTGCGGCGTTCACTTCATGGGAGAAACGGCAAAGGTGCTTTGTCCCGACAAGAAGGTACTGGTGCCCGATATGGCGGCAGGCTGTTCGTTGGCAGACAGTTGTCCGGCAGACAAATTCAGTCAGTTTGTCAAAGAGCATCCCGGATATACGGTGATATCCTATGTGAACACAACGGCTGCCGTAAAGGCGGTGACCGATGTGGTGGTAACTTCTACCAATGCAAAGCAGATTGTGGAAAGCTTCCCCAAAGATGAGAAAATAATCTTTGGCCCGGACCGGAACTTGGGTAATTATATCAACTCCATTACCGGAAGAAATATGTTATTATGGGATGGCGCATGCCATGTACACGAGGAATTCTCGGTTGAAAAGATTGTTGAAATAAAACGGCAGCATCCCGATGCGGTGGTACTGGCACATCCCGAATGCAAGAGTACAGTCTTGAAACTGGCCGATGTGGTAGGCTCTACGGCAGCTTTGCTGAAGTATGCAGTGGCACATCCCGAAAAGAGCTACATTGTAGCTACCGAAAGCGGTATCCTGCACGAGATGCAGAAACAATGCCCGCAGACAACATTTATTCCGGCTCCTCCCAACGACAGCACTTGTGCCTGCAATGAATGCAGTTACATGCGGCTGAATACACTGGAAAAGCTTTATGATTGTTTGAAAAACGAATCACCGGAAATAAAGGTGGATGCTGAGATTGCAGAAAAAGCAGTGAAACCGATTAAGAGGATGTTGGAAATATCGGCTCAACTGGGGTTATAATGTGCTGATATGCTAATGTGCCAATGTGCTAATGACCTTTCGGCGTGACAGCGCAGCCAATTAGCACATTGGCACATTAGCATATCAGCACATTAAAAACATTATCTCATTAAGAACTTACACAACTTGTTAGTGGCCAATGCCCGGTGACTGATTTTATTCTTCAGTTCATTCCCCATTTCTGCAAAAGTCTGCGTATATCCTTCGGGAATGAATATGGGATCGTAACCGAAGCCTGAAGCGCCTTTTCTGTTTTTCGTGATTTCTCCTTTCACGATGCCTTCAAACAGATGTTCCTTTCCGTCGATGATAAGTACAAATACGGTACGGAATTGTGCCTTACGGTTCTCGATGCCCTCCATATCTTTCAGCAACTTCTTCATGTTTGCTTCCGAATTGTGTGCATCGCCGGCATAACGGGCGGAATATACACCCGGTGCCCCACCAAGGGCCTCCACTTCCAAACCGGTATCGTCGGCAAAACAGTCCAGATGATAGTTATCGAAGATATATCTTGCTTTCAGCAAAGCATTTCCTTCAAGTGTGTCTGCAGTTTCCGGAATGTCAGTATCGCATTTGATATCCTTCATGCTGAGAAGTTCGACCTTCTCTCCCAAAATGGCAGTTACTTCTTCCAGTTTGTGTGAATTGTTGGTGGCAAATACAAATTTCTTTCTCATATTATGTTCTCCTTATACTTGTGGCTTATACAAGTCCCTATTTCACTTTCAACCGGTCGAAACCTTCTCCGTATACACCGATGACGGAACTTTGGGAAATGAAAGCGTTCGGGTCTATATCTTTCACCATCCGGAATATTTCTACCGATTGGCGTTTGTAGGCAAGGACGACCAGTACCTTCACGTTGTGTTTACTGTACCAGCCGATACCGTCGAGTACCGTTACACCGCGATGGGTTTCTTTGGTGATGCGGTCGGCAATCTTTTCATATTCTTTGGAGAAAATAAAGAACTGGACGGATTGCCGGGCACTGTTGACTATGTAATCCAGTACAAATCCGATAACAAACAAAGTTACAAAACCAAATATCACACGTCGCCAGTCATGGAATACCACATAGCAGGAACTGATGATAATGAAGTCGCAAGCCATAATCATGCGTCCCAGCGTGACATCCTTGTATTTATGGATGATGGCTGCAATGATGTCCGTACCTCCCGTGCTGCCGTTGCAGTTGAACACGATACCCAGTCCGGCACCGCACATTGCCGCACCTATCAGGCAAGCCATGAAGTCTTGTCCTTCGCCCAGCAGTTGGGGAGGGACGCCGTCCGAACCGTTCACCAGCAACTGGAAAAACCATAAGAAGAAAGTGAGTCCGAAGATGGCAAACGTAGTCTTGATACTGAATTTCGGTCCGAGTATCTTGATGGCAAAAGTCATCAGTACGGCATTGATGATGAAGTATGACCACTGGATGGGAAATCCGGTGGCATAATAGATGATGGCACCGATACCGGTAGTACCTCCGGTCGTAATCTGATAGGGAATGAGGAATGCCGCCCATCCCAGTGCATAGCTGATGAGTCCCAGAGTGATGAAGATATAATCCTTCAGCTCTCTCGTCACTTCCGCTTTGGTTGGTTTTGTAATTTGCATATCTGTTATTTGACAACGATGTTCACAATCTTCTTCGGCACTACGATTACTTTGACGATGGACTTGCCTTCCATCCATTTTTCAGAGCGTTCGTCGGCCAATACAGCAGTCTGGATGGCATCCGATGCCGCATCTGCCGGGAACTCCATGTTGAACCGTGCCTTTCCGTTGAAGGAAATGGTGTAGTTGACCGTATCTTCCACCAGGTATTCTTCGTTGCATATCGGCCACTTGGCATCGCATACGGAGCCTGCATTGCCCAGTGTCTCCCACAACTCTTCGCATACGTGCGGAGCGAAGGGAGCCAGTACGATGATGAACTGGTTCAGGATTTCCTTCTTGTTGCATTTCATTCCGAACAACTCGTTTACACAAATCATAAAGGCACTGATACTTGTGTTGTAAGAGAATTGCTCGATGTCTCCCGTCACTTTCTTAATCAGTTTGTGGAGGGATTTCAGTTCTTCCTTGGTGGCAGGTTCATCCGTTACCAGATAATTGTCGTTGCGGTCGTAGAACAATGACCAGAACTTCTTGATGAAGCGGTGCACACCGTCTATTCCGTTTGTATCCCACGGCTTTGATTGTTCTACCGGGCCGAGGAACATTTCGTACATGCGGAGAGTGTCGGCACCGTATTTGTCGACAATCATATCGGGATTGACAACGTTGAACATGGATTTACTCATCTTTTCCACAGCCCATCCGCAGATGTACTTGCCGTCTTCCAGAATAAACTCGGCAGTTTCGTATTCTGGACGCCATGCCTTGAAGGCTTCAAGGTCCAGAACATCATTGGATACGATATTCACATCCACGTGGAGTGGGGTAGTGTCGTACTGGTCTTTCAGATTCAGGGACACGAATGTATTGGTATCTTTGATGCGATAGACGAAGTTGCTCCGTCCTTGAATCATGCCCTGGTTCACCAGCTTTTGGAACGGTTCTTCGGCTACGGAAATGCCGAGGTCGTACAGGAACTTATTCCAGAAACGGGAGTATATCAAGTGACCGGTGGCATGTTCGGTACCGCCTACGTAAAGGTCTACATTGTGCCAGTACTCATCCGTTTTCTTGTCTACAAGTGCCTGGTTGTTGTGCGGGTCCATATAGCGCAGGTAATAGGCGCTTGAACCGGCAAATCCGGGCATCGTGTTGAGTTCCAACGGGAAGACGGTGATGTTGTCTATCTTTTCGTTTTCTACGACGCATTTGTTTACGGTATCCCAAGCCCATTTTGCGGCATGTCCCAATGGAGGTTCACCGGTTTCGGTAGGCAGGAATTTGGCTACTTCGGGCAGTTCCAAGGGCAGGGCGCTCTCGTCAATCATGTAAGGCATGTTGTCCTTGTAGTAAACCGGGAACGGCTCGCCCCAATAGCGCTGACGTGAGAAAATGGCATCACGCAGACGGAAGTTCACCTTTACACGTCCCAA
The DNA here is from genome assembly GCF_003602695.1 of Bacteroides sp. AM07-18. NCBI lineage: Bacteria > Pseudomonadati > Bacteroidota > Bacteroidia > Bacteroidales > Bacteroidaceae > Bacteroides > Bacteroides sp. AM07-18. The sequence continues at coordinate 4,602 of NZ_QTLM01000020.1, read as the reverse complement.
GTTATGTTCTTTCACATATTTCTTGGTAGCGGCAATCGCTTCCTTGATGGTAAGTCCGTTCAGTGAGAGGTCGCAATAGGGAGTAACGCCTTCGCGTGGAGAGTTGCATACAATGCCTTCCTTGGCATCGAAGCTCTCTTCGCTTACATCGCAGCCTTCTACCAACGGACGAATTTCGAGACCGAAGTGCTTGGCAAAAGCATAGTCACGGCTGTCGTGCGCAGGCACAGCCATGATGGCACCCGTACCGTATCCGGCAAGTACATAGTCGCTTATCCAGATAGGAACTGCCTCACCGGTAAAGGGATTGATGGCATAGCTTCCGGAGAATGCACCGGTAACGCTACGGTCGGCAATACGTTCGCGTTCGGTACGTTTCTTGGTGCGTTCCAGATAAGCGTTTACTTCATCTTTCTGTGTGTCGGTGGTAAGTTGCTGTACCAGTTCGCTTTCGGGAGCCAATACCATGAAGGTGACGCCGAACATGGTATCTGCACGGGTGGTGAAGATAGTGAATTCCAAATCGCTGTCTTTTACCTTGAATTCTATTTCAGCGCCTTCGCTGCGTCCTATCCAGTTCTTTTGGGTTTCTTTCAGGGATTCGGTCCAGTCGATGGTATCGAGTCCGTCCAGCAAGCGTTGTGCATAGGCAGATACACGGAGGCACCATTGACGCATCTTCTTTTGAATGACGGGGAAGCCGCCTCGTTCGCTTACGCCGTCCACCACTTCATCGTTGGCAAGTACGGTTCCCAGCTGAGGGCACCAGTTTACCATCGTCTCGCCCAGATAGGCTATACGGTAGTTCATCAGGATTTCCTGCTGTTCCTTTTCGCTCTTGGCATTCCACTCTGCGGCGGTGAAACTCAGTTCTTCGCTGCAAGCCACGTTTATTCCTTCGGTACCGGTTTGGCTGAATGCTTCAATCAGTTCCTGGATGGGACGTGCCTGCTTTTCATCGTTGCAGTAGTAGCTGTTGAACATCTTTTGGAATGCCCATTGGGTCCAATGGTAATATTCCGGTTCGCAGGTACGGATTTCGCGGTTCCAGTCGAAAGAGAAACCTATCTTATCCAACTGTTCGCGGTATCGGTTGATATTGTTGACGGTCGTAATTGCAGGGTGCTGTCCCGTTTGTATGGCATATTGCTCTGCTGGAAGTCCGTAAGCGTCATATCCCATGGGATTCAGTACATTGAAACCTTGCAGTCGTTTGTAGCGGGCGTAAATATCCGAAGCAATATATCCCAGCGGATGACCTACATGCAATCCCGCACCGGAGGGGTAGGGGAACATGTTCAGTACATAGAATTTTTTCTTCGTTTCGTCTTCCGTCACTTGGTAGGTTTTGTTTTCCACCCACCTTTTCTGCCATTTCTTTTCAATTTCCCTGAAATTGTATTCCATAGTGGTACTTATTAATATTTTGTTGAAAACATTGTTTATTCAATGGTTAAAACCGGTTAGTATTCGGTTAATATCGGTGCAAAGTTACGGGTTTATTTTCAGATTTGTAGCGAAGTAACATAAAAAACAATGGCAAAGACTTGATAATTCACTTTTTATTACTTACATTTGTGATGTGCTTTTAAAACTAATTTTTTGTTTGTAATACAAATAATAGCTAAATTAATTCAATAGGATATTTACTAAAAGATTTTTAGGATATAGCGAAGGATGAAGTCTGGGAAGATTTCATCCTTTGTGTTTTTTGTCTGTGTATTCGGCAGATTGTTGTTTATTATTCTGCCGATAAATGAGAGTTCGTTCAATAGGCTTCTAATAAGGGGTTTAAAGATTTACTAAAACTCGAAGGAAGATTTACTAAATCTTTCCTCCCGTTTTAGTAAATCTTCCTTCGAGTTTTAGTAAATCCTCCCTGAACATTATTTATGGTTGGTTTCATTGTATTGAAAAAAGAAAGTACGTATATTTGTGCGACTTGTCGGAAGTGTATGAACGCAATGAAAAATTATACTTATCATCTTGTTGCCGTCCTTACGGTAGGTATTTGGGGGCTGACCTTTATTTCAACGAAAGTATTGATTGGGCACGGTCTTTCTCCGCAGGAAATATTCTTGCTTCGTTTCCTGATAGCTTATATGGGCATTTGGCTTATTTCTCCCCGAAAACTGTTTGCCGACAATTGGAAAGATGAATTTTGGATGTTTTTAGGAGGCATGACAGGCGGTTCATTCTACTTTTTTACAGAAAATACAGCTTTGGAGATTACATTGGCGACGAATGTGTCGTTTATTGTCTGTACGGCTCCGTTGCTCACCACCATTCTTTCTTTGTGGATTTATAAAAAGGAGAAGGCCACCCGTGGATTGATAGGCGGTTCTTTACTGGCGTTGGTTGGTGTGGCATTGGTGGTTTACAACGGTAGCTTTGTATTGAAAATTTCTCCTTTAGGTGATTTCCTTACTTTGCTTGCAGCTTTTTCCTGGGCATTCTATAGCTTGATAATGAGAAAAATGTCCAATTGTTATGGTATAACTTTCATTACCCGTAAGATATTTTTTTATGGAGTATTGACTATTCTTCCTGCATTTCTGATTCATCCCTGGAATTTCGACATTGCCCGTCTTCTCGAGCCGGCTATTCTGTTCAATTTACTTTTCCTGGGTGTATTGGCTTCCTTGATTTGTTTTGTAGTCTGGAACGTAGTATTAAAACAGCTGGGAACGATAAGAGCTTCCAACTATATTTATCTGAATCCTCTCTTCACTCTGGTAGGTTCTGCTTTTCTGCTTGGCGAACAGCTTACTATAGTTGCTTTGATGGGGGCGGTGCTGATATTGGGGGGAGTTTATTGGGCAGGAAAAAAATAAATACAAGATAAATGGGGTTGTGTCTGCAAAGACACAGCCCCATTATTAATGTGATTTAGCAAAATTCTTTTTATGGATTACATTTGAGTTCAGCAGACATTAAATAAGTATTATATGGTAGCCACATAGACATAATGAAATAAAGTATATTTCCTTTGAGTGATATGGGGTGAATATAAGAACCATACAATTGTGAATATTGCCAGCCATCGACTAGTTTTTGTGGTTTACTCCATTCCCCTATAATATGATCTGCTGTTCGGAATGAGATATCATAGCGTGTACTATTGAAATAGAGCAATATCCATTTTTTAAATTCTGGATGATAAGCGATGGAAAGTTCTCCAGATATATCATTGAATAATGGAGTGGCTGCAGTTTCATTTCCTTTAATCCATCCACTTCCATTCCAAAATTCGTATTCTGTTTGATTTTCAATATTTTCTTCTAAAAAACGAGCAAGATGAGGCTTATTGTCACGTCCAGTAATTGTACCCACCATATAAATATATCCGTCTTTTTTGAAATAGCTTACTTGACCAAAATTACTTGTTGAACCAAATTTTACATTTTGGCAACGTGTCCAAGTAATTCCATTGTCTGAAGATTTGTAAAGACTTGAAAAGTTAGTTATCCATCCTGCCCAATTACGAATATTCATGTAATGAACATAATCTATGCCATTGGCACGAATGGCTGCTGTGGGAATAGAAGTCCAATCTCCATTACCACTTCCATCTTTACCTCCATAACATATTTCACGAGCATTTTTACCACTTTCATCCATAGTAGCACCATTAATGGTGAGCCCATCAGAAAGATCTTGATCGTCAGAGAAAAGCAAAACATTACTTCTCCAGTTACTCCCATTGGGTCCTGGATTTACAAAATTTGGATAAAAGTCACTACCGAATGTATCGCCGAAAAAAAGTCCATAATGTCCGGGTTGTAATTCCCAAACAATACCTAAATCTGTACCACCTACATTGTATAATTCATTAGTACGATTATTTACTTCAAATTCTACAATAGGTAATCCGTTTGTGCCATTTATTTCAGCACCAGTAATACGGGATACACATTTTAAATTTGAAAATTTTAATTCTCTAGAATAATTGACGATACCTTTATTGACTATCAATTTGGAAATTTCTGATGACTGATTATTATTATCTACTGCAATAAATTCAAAATAAAATGTAGAAGAATCATCCTTTTTTATAATATATTCAAATATATATTCTGGTGATAAATTTGATTTTATATATTTCTCAGAAATATTATTAGTATCGTTAATTTTATTTATTACTAAATAAGCTAGTTGATCGAATTCTTTTATTGATACTTTGATAGATATTATACCATTAATCGCAGTAATTTCATTTTGAGAAAGGTTAACTTCTAAATTATAACTATTTACTTTATCTGTATCCGAATTTTCACAACTTGTAAGCCCCCATATAGAAAGGAGGCTTGCAAGTAATAATACATGTATTCGTATCATGATTTTTTATAATTTTGTAATATGTAATAGCGCTCCTCCATCCCTTGCCAGATTCAGTTCAATGATATCCTTCCTTGTAACTTTCCGCACCTGTCTGTCCAGATTGTTTGGATTCCGCTCCACATCCTCCGCATCGGTATAGATCGTTGCCTGGTAGTCCCCCTCACTAAGGAAGTCCAATTTCAATTTCAGATTCCTTTCCGTACCGTTGTTTAGCGAGCCCACCCACCAGTCCGAACCGCTCCTGCGGGCCACCGTGACATG